>JBAQRB010000115.1:0-9089 GCA_049295655.1 Rhodocyclaceae bacterium | reverse complement strand
CCAGCAGCAGCGTGCGGTCGCCGGCGCCGCCGGTGGCCAGCAGCAGGCCACCGCCGACCAGCGCGACGAGCAGCGGGGATAACCACACGCCGGCAGGCAAGCTGCCGGGCAGATGCTGTCGATCGGTCACGGGATCACCTCAGTCAAGGATTGCACGGTCGAGGTCAGTGTTTCGAATTCGCCCGACTTGTCGAAGAAATAGTCGGCGCCTTCGGCGGTGCAGCGCTGACGGTAAAATTCGTGGTTGCTGAACATCAGGACCTGCGTTGCCGGGCGTTCGCGCTTGATCGTGAGCAACAGATCGAGGCCGTTGCCGTCGGGCAGTTCGATGTCGAGAACCACCAGTTCGGGCTGTAGCGTGCGGAATCGTTCAAGCGCCAGCGCGAGGTGGTCGGCGACCTCGGTTTCGAGCGCTGGCAGTCGGCCAAAGGCGCACTGCAAGCGACGGCTGACGAGCGGCGAATCTTCGACGATGAGTAGCATCATGGTGCTTCGCGCCCGCTGGTTTGGATGACTCCATTAAAGAGATAAATAGCGGCAATGACCGTCGGGGAAGGCGGAATCGATTGTCAGCAAGCGCTGTTTTTTCTGTCAGGAAAAGCCTACAGCGGCCGCCTTTGACAGGGGCGGGCGGGCCGAGGATACTTGGCCGTCCGTCCGGTTCCGGCGCTTCTCGACGCGGCGCCGGTCGAATGACGCCAACGGAGCATCGGACACGCGAACGAGGAGAACGACCATCGCCGCCACCCACCCCTTGCCTGAGGACGCCGAGACGCCGGAGACCGGCGGCGGGCAGCAATTGACGGCAGCCTTCGCCCGTCTTTCGCAAACCTACGAGTCGATCCTGCACGCCACCAGCGAAGGCATCTTCGGCTTCGACTCCGCCGGGCGCATCTCTTACGCCAACGCCGCCGCCGCGCGCATGCTCGGCTGGCAGGTGGAAGACATGCTTGGGCAGACGTTATGCGACGTGGTCCATGACAGCGCTGCCAGTGCCATGGCGGTAGGCGAAGATGTTTCCAGCCGCAGCCCGTTATGGCCGGCGCCGAGCGGCGGACAGTCGCGGCGGCGTAGCGAGTTCCGGGCACGCAGTGGCGCGCTGCTCGCGGTCGAGTACAGCGTGGCGCTGATTGTCGAGGACGACCGCGACGCCGGCGCGGTCCTCGTTTTCAGCGACGTCAGCGAGCGCGACCGGACCGAACGCGCCCTGCAGGAAAGCATGGCGGCGTTGCGCGAAACCAACGAACGCCTGTCCGCGACGCGCGATCAACTGCTGCAGTCGGAAAAAATGGCGGCCATCGGCCAGCTTGCCGCTGGCGTGGCGCATGAGATCAACACCCCGATCGGCTACGTGAGTTCCAACATCGGCAGCCTGCAAGGCTATTTCAACGACCTGCTGACGCTGCTCGCCGTCTACGAGCAGGTGGCGTCGGACCTCGCTGCGGACAGTCTGTCGCGCATCGCCCGCGCGCGGCAGGAATGCGATCTCGATTTCCTGCGCGAGGATTCCGCCGGTCTGTTGCGTGAAACACAGGTCGGCGTCGCTACCGTTGTGCGCATCGTGCGCGAACTCATGGATTTTTCCGCCAGTGGCGAGCATGGCGAGTGGCAATGGTGCGATCTGAGCCCGTTGCTCGACTCGGCGCTCGCCGATGCCACCCGCCGTGGCGACAACGTCGCCGCGATCACTGTTGTTCGCGAATACGCCGAACTCGACGAGCTGCCGCGGATCTTCTGCCTCGCGTCGGCGATCCGCGAGGTCTTTAGCAAGCTCCTGATCAACGCCCTGCAGGCCGTTGCGCGCGACGGGCGGATCGTCATCCGCTGCCGGCGCGACGGGGCCGAGCGGGTACGCGTCGAGATCGTGGACGACGGCATCGGCATCGCGGCGGAAAACCTTGGCCGCGTCTTCAACCCTTTTTACACCACGCGGCCGGTCGGCTCGGGGAGCGGCATGGGCCTGTCGGTCGCCGACAATATCGTTCGCCGGCACGGCGGCGGCATCGAAATCGACAGCGCCAGCGGACGCGGCACGAAGGTCAGCGTCGTGCTGCCGCTACGGCGGGGCGGCACGCCGGAAGCGGCGCCCGGGCGGCGCTAGCGTGCGCCGCGAGGAGCGAAACGCTGGCGAGTAAGCCGCCAGGGCATCGCAGTAAAAATTCAAACAACCCTTGTTCTTCGCTGTCCCTCTGCAGGGAGGCTGCGCGCCGTTCGCCGTGCCCGCCGTGGCGGGAGCGGCGGGAACTTCCGCCGAGGGAAGCGATCTTAATGCAAAGTGCATTGCCACGCAGCGGATCGTCCAGCGAAGACGAATTGTTACTTGGCTTGTTACTTGTCATGCGCAAGGGGTTGAAAATGACAGCAGCCAAGCTTTTCGACACGACCATCGTCGGCGACGCGGCCAGTTCCATCGATTTCATCACCAACATCCTGCAGGCGTCGACCGAGTATTCGATCATCGGCAAGAGCCTCGACGGCACCATCCTGCTCTGGAACGAGGGCGCCCGCCGGCTCTACGGCTACGCGCCGGAGGAGGTGGTCGGCCGCGCCAATTCGTCGATCCTGCACGTTCCCGAGGATGCAGCCGCCGGCAAGCCGGCCGAGATTCTCGCGGCGGCGCTGGCCGCCGGCAAGTGGGAAGGCACCATGCAGCGCCAGCGCAAGGACGGCAGCCGCTTTACCGCGCGGGTGGTGATCACGCCGCGCCACGACCCGGCCGGCAAGGCCATCGGCTTCCTGCTGATGTCCAAGGACATTTCCGACGAAATCCGCTTCAACCAGGCGATGACCGGCAAGCTGTTCGCCCCGGCGATCGTCGGCGATGCGGCCAGCGCGGTCGATTTCATCACCAACATCCTGCAGGCGTCGACCGAGTACTCGATCATCGGCAAGAGCCTGGACGGCACCATCCTGCTCTGGAACGAGGGCGCCCGCCGGCTCTACGGCTACGAGCCCGAGGAAGTCGTCGGCCGCGCCAATTCGTCGATCTTGCACGTTCCCGAGGACGTCACCGCCGGCAAGCCGGCCGAGATCCTCGACGCGGCGCTGACCACCGGCAAATGGGAAGGCACCATCGAACGCCAGCGCAAGAACGGCAGCCGCTTCACCGCCCGGGTGGTGATCACGCCGCGCCGCGACTCGGCCGGCAAGATCATCGGCTTCCTGCTCATTTCCAAGGACATCTCCGACGAAATCCGCCTGACCGAGGAATTGAAGGCGACCCAGCTCTATACCCGCTCGCTGATCGAGTCGAACATCGACGCGCTGATGACCACCGACCCGCTGGGCATCATCTCCGACGTGAACAAGCAGATGGAGGGGCTCACCGGCTTCTCGCGCGACGAGCTGATCGGCGCGCCGTTCAAGGACTTCTTCACCGACCCCCGGCGCGCCGAGGAGGGCATCAAGCTCGTGCTGCGCGAAGGCAAGGTGACCAACTACGAGCTGACCGCGAAGAACCGCGACGGTCGCACAACGCAGGTCTCCTACAACGCGTCGACCTTCCACGACGCCCAGGGGCTGCTGCAGGGGGTGTTCGCCGCGGCGCGCGACATCACCGAGCAAAAGCGCCTCGAACAGCAGCTGCGCGACTCCGAAGCCTACAACCGCGGGCTGATCGAAGCCTCGGTCGACGGCCTGATCACCGTCGACCCGTCGGTGACGATCAGCGACGTCAACGCGCGGATGTGCCAGATGACCGGCTACTCGCGCGAGGAGTTGATCGGCACGCCGTTCGCCGACTATTTCGTCGATAGCGAGAGCGCCGAGGCCGGCGTCAAGCAGACCTTCGAGCAGGGCATGGTCACCGACTACGTGCTCACCCTGTCGCCGCGCGACGGGCCGCAGCTGCGGGTGTCGTTCAACGCCTCGGTCTTCCGCGACCCGGCCGGCGAAGTGCGCGGCATCTTCGCCAGCGCCCGCGACATCACCGAGCAGGCCCGCCTGCAAACCCAACTCGCCGACGAGCGCACCTACAACCGCGGCCTGATCGAAGCATCGCTCGACGGCCTGATCACCGTCGATCCGATGCTCAACATCACCGACGTCAACGAAACCATGTGCCGGATGTCCGGCTACGGCCGCGAGGCGCTGATCGGCTCGCCATTCCCGCAGTACTTCGACGACGTCAAGCGCGCCGCCGAGGGGGTGCGCCTAACCCTCGACCGGGGCGCGGTGACCAACTACGAGCTGACCCTGCATACCAGCGACGGGCGCGAACGGCTGGTGTCGTTCAACGCGGCGATCTTCAAGGATCAATCGGGCGCGGTGCGCGGCATCTTCGCCAGCGCCCGCGACATCACCGAGCAGGCCCGCCTGCAATCCCAGCTCGCCGAGGAACGCGCCTACAACCGGGGCTTGATCGAGGCCTCGGTCGACGGTCTGGTCACCGTCGACCAGTCGATGACCGTCACCGACGTCAACGACACCATGTGCCGGATGGTCGGGCGCCAGCGCAACCAGTTGATCGGCACCGCCTTCGCCGGCTATTTCTCCGAGCGCGAGCTGGCCGCCGAGGGCGTGCGCCTGACCTTCAAGGAAGGCGCGGTGACCAATTACGTGCTGACCCTGGGCGCCGCCGACGGCCACCAGGTGCCGGTGTCGTTCAACGCCGCGGTGTTCCGCGACACCCTCGGCAAGGTGCGCGGCATCTTCGCCTCGGCGCGCGACATCACCGCGCAGAAGCAACTGGAAAACCAGCTCCAGGTCTCGCAGTTCTATACCCGTTCGCTGATCGAATCGAACATCGACGCGCTGATGACCACCGATTCACTGGGCGTCATCACCGACGTGAACCAGCAGATGGAAGCGCTCACCGGCGGCTCGCGCGACGAGCTGATCGGCTCGCCGTTCAAGAACTACTTCACCGATCCGCTGCGCGCCGAGGAAGGCATCAAGCAAGTGCTGCGCGAAGGCAAGGTGACCAACTACGAGCTGACCGCCCGCGCCAAGGGCGGCGAGGAAACGGTGGTCTCCTACAACGCCGCCACCTTCAACGACCGCGACGGCAAGCTGCAGGGCGTCTTCGCCGCAGCGCGCGTGATCACCGCGCAGAAGGCGCTGGAACAGCAGTTGCGCGAGCAGCAGACCTATCTGCGCGGGCTGATCGAATCGTCGGTCGATGGTTTGATCACGGTCGATCCGTCGATCACCATCAGCGACGTGAACGACCGCATGTGCCAGATGACCGGCTATACCCGCGCCGAGCTGATCGGCTCGCCGTTCGCGACCTATTTCACCGAGCCCGAGCGGGCGCTGGCCGGGGTCGAGGAAACCTTCCACAAGGAGGTCGTCACCGAATACGCGTTGACGCTCGTCTCGCGCACGCGGCGCCAGCTGCAGGTCTCGTTCAACGCCTCGGTGTTCCGCGACGCGCTCGGTGCCGTGCGCGGCATCTTCGCTTCGGCCCGCGACATCACCGACCGGGTGCGCCTCGAAGAGCAGTTGCGCGAGCAGCAGACCTATCTGCGCGGCCTCATCGAATCGTCGGTGGACGGGCTGATCACCGTCGACCCCGAGGGTTTCATCACCGACGTCAACGAGCAGATGTGCCGGATGACCGGCTACGGCCGCGAGGAGCTGATCGGTTCGCTGTTCAAGCAGTATTTCACCGAGCCCGAGCGCGCCAACGACGGCGTCAAGCGCACGCTGGCCGAGGGCATCGTCACCAACTACGAGCTGGTGCTGCGCCACAAGAGCGGGCGCAAGTCGACGGTGTCGTTCAACGCCTCGGTATTCCGCGCCGGCGACGGCCGCATGCAGGGCATCTTCGCCAGCGCCCGCGACATCTCCGAGCAGGCGCGCCTGCAGGGCCAGCTCACCGAGCAGCAGGTATACAACCGCTCGCTGATCGAGGCCTCGGCCGACGCCCTGTTCGCCATCGCGCCCGACGGCATCGTCACCGACGTCAACGAGGAGGCGACGCGGGTCACCGGCTATTCGCGCAAGCATCTGGTCAATTCCCGCTTCGCCGACTATTTCACCGCCCCCGAAGTGGCCCGCAGCGGCGTCCAGCAAACGCTGGCCGAAGGCCGCGTGCTCGGCTACGAGCTGGTGCTGATCACCCGCCAGGGGCGGCGCATCGGGGTCAGCTTCAACGCCGGGGTGTTCACCGACGCCGCCGGCCAGGCGCTCGGCATTCTCGCCGCGGCGCGCGACATCACCGGGCAGAAACAGCTCGAACAGCAGCTGCGCGACCAGCAGTTCTACGCCCGTTCGCTGATCGAATCGAACGTCGATGCGCTGATGACGACCGACCCGCTCGGCGTCATTTCCGACGTCAACCAGCAGATGGAGGCGCTCACCGGCTGCGCCCGCGAGGAGTTGATCGGCACGCCGTTCAAGACCTTCTTCACCGACCCGGCGCGCGCCGAGGCCGGCATCAGGCTGGTGTTGCGCGAGGGCAAGGTGACCAACTACGAACTGACGGCGCGCGCCAAAGACGACAAGGAAACGGTCGTGTCGTACAACGCCACCACCTTCTACGACCGCGACGGCAAGCTGCAGGGGGTGTTCGCCGCGGCGCGCGACGTCACCGAGCGGAAGCGCGCCGAGGA
This sequence comes from Rhodocyclaceae bacterium, assembly GCA_049295655.1. Lineage (GTDB taxonomy): Bacteria > Pseudomonadota > Gammaproteobacteria > Burkholderiales > Rhodocyclaceae > CAJBIL01. The sequence goes on along the minus strand of JBAQRB010000115.1, from coordinate 2,535 downwards.
GCGCTTCCGCAACCTGCTCGAATCGGCGCCCGACCCGATGGTGATCGTCAACCAGCACGGCGAAATCGTCCTGATCAACACGCAGACCGAGCGCCTGCTCGGCTACCGGCGCGAGGAACTGCTCGGCCAGTCAGTCGATATCCTGGTGCCGGACAAGGTCCGTTCGCGCCACGCCGGGCACCGCGGCAACTTCTTCACCAATCCGCAGGCGCGGCCGATGGGCGCGGGGCTGGAGCTGCGCGCCCGGCGCAAGGACGGCAGCGAGTTCCCGATCGAAATCAGCCTCTCGCCGCTGCGCACCGAGGAGGGCATCCTGGTCAGCAGCACGATCCGCGACATCACCGAAAGGAAGCGCTTCGAGCAGACGCTGCAGGAGAAGAACCTCGAACTGGAGAACGCCAACCTGGCCAAGGACCGTTTCCTGTCCAGCATGTCGCACGAGCTGCGCACGCCGCTCAACGCCATCATCGGCTTCACCGGAACGCTGCTGATGAAACTCGCCGGACCGCTGTCGGCCGGCCAGGAGAAGCAGCTGTCCACCGTCGAGAGCAGCGCCAAGCACCTCTTGTCGCTGATCAACGACCTGCTCGACCTGGCCAAGATCGAGTCGGGCAAGGTGACCGTCAACCTCGAGCCGATGTCCTGCGGCGGCGTCATCGAGGAGGTGGCCAGCGCCCTGCGTCCGCTGGCCGAGGCCAAGGGCCTGGCCTTCCGCCTCGACCTGCCGGCGACGGAGGTCGTCGTTCGCACCGATCGCCGCGCGCTGTCGCAGATCGTCATCAACCTGACCAACAACGCCATCAAATACACCGAGCACGGCGAGGTGGTCATCGCCCTCGCCGAGCGCCGGGACGAGGAGCGCGGCTACGCCGAGATCAGCGTCGTCGACACCGGCTGCGGCATCAAGCCCGAGGACCAGGCCCGGCTGTTCCAGGCCTTCACCCAGCTCGAATCGGCCTCGGGGCGCCGCTACGAAGGGACCGGCCTGGGCCTGCACCTGTCGCAGAAGCTCTCCGACCTGATCGGCGGCCGCATCGCCTTCCATAGCGAATACGGCAAGGGCAGCACCTTTACCCTGGCTATCCCCGATTGACGCGCATTTGAGTGCATTTGAGTTTATCCATGGCCAATATCCTCGTCATCGAAGACAACCCCGAGAATCTTGAACTGATGACCTTTCTGCTCCAGGCCTTCGGCCACGCCACGACGCCGGCCGATGACGGCGAGCAGGGGCTGGCAGCGCTGGCGCGCCAGGCGCCCGACCTGATCGTCAGCGACATCCATCTGCCCGGCATCGACGGCTACGAGGTGGCGCGCCGGGTCAAGAACCAGGCGGCGCACCAAAACATCCCGCTGGTCGCGGTGACCGCGCTGGCGATGGTCGGCGACCGCGACAAGGTGTTGGCGGCCGGCTTCGACGGCTACATCAGCAAGCCCATCGACCCGCGCAAGTTCGTCGAGCAGGTGGAGAGCTTTCTCGGCGCCGGCCAGCGCAGCGGCGCTCCGCCCCACCAGCCGGCGCCGGCGCAGCAACCGGCGGCGGTGCCGGTGCAATGCGGCCAGGCAATCAGCGTGCTGGTGGTGGACAATTCGAGCGGCAACCGCGAGGTCATCCGACAGACCCTCGAACCCTTCGGCTACCGCATCCGCCAGGCCGGCAGCGTCGAGGAGGCGATGGCGATGGCGCGCGCCGAGGTGCCGAGTCTGATCGTTTCCGATCTGAACATGCCTGGGAAAGACGGTTTTGCCTTCATCCAGCAGGTCAAAGCCGATCCGTGCCTGGCCGCCGTGCCTTTTGTCTTCATCAGCGCCTCGGTGTATGGCGACGAGGACAGCATCCACGCCCTTGAGCTCGGTGCGGTGCGCTTCATCGCCCGCCCGATCGGCGCCCAGGCGCTGCTCGACGAGGTCGCCGCCAGCCTGGCGGGCAGCGAGAAAGCCAGCCAATGTCACTGATCCTCGTGGTTGACGACCGCGCCATCAACCGCGAATTCCTCGCCACGCTGCTTGGCTTCGCCGGCCATCGGATAATCGAGGCCGCCGACGGCGTCGAGGCGCTGGCCCTGGTGCGGGAGCAGCACCCCGACCTGGTGATTTCCGACGTGCTGATGCCAGTGATGGATGGTATCGAGTTCGCCAACCAGGTGCATGCCGACCCGAGCATCGCCGCCACCCCGATCATCTTCTACACCGCCACCTACCGACTCAAGGAAGGGCGTATCCTCGCCGCGTCCTGTGGCGTGAGCACCGTGCTCGCCAAGCCCACTGCGCCGCAAGCCATTCTCGCCGCGGTCGGCGCGGCGCTCGGCGAGCCGATCCACCTGCAGCCCGCGTTGCCGCCGGTCAGCCCGGAAGGGCTGCCCACCCGCATCGCCGCAGGCAAGGCCGCCGCCCACCTCGGCGACCTCGCCGAGGTGCGCCAGCGCATCCTGAAGGTCGTCGAAGCCGGGGTCGAATTGATCGGCGAACAGGGCGAACTGCGCCAGGTTTCCGAGGGGCTGACCCAGGCCTTCAGCGCCGTCCAGGGCTCCAGTC
>JBAQRB010000114.1:0-13344 GCA_049295655.1 Rhodocyclaceae bacterium | reverse complement strand
GATGGTGGAGGCGGGGGGGATCGAACCCCCGTCCGCAAGTCCTCTACAGACAGTTCTACATACTTAGTCCGGTTAATTGGGTTTTAACCTTTGCACGCCAGCCGAACAGGCTTGCTTCAGGCGAGTTACCTTGGTTTTAGCCCCTGCCAAAGTAACCCTGGCAAGGGCGAGCCTCTGTAAATGACGCTGCCGTGAGTTGCCTCACCTGACCCAGAGACCGATCAGTACAGCGGTCCAACCGCCTAAGCGGCTAGAGCGAAACGCTCGTCGTTTGCGTTTAGTAGTTTCCAGATGGATTTACGAGGTGACTGGTCCTCGGTATGCCCTGCGCTGCTTTGCAACCCACGTCGAAGCCAGGTCGCCCCCATTCTGCAGACATCGAATGGACCCGGTGTCTTTTGAAAAGTTTCAGCAGGCCGCGATATTATCATGCGCGGGCGGCGAGGGCGGTCATTTTGCGGGGGTGTGCTCAGTTACTTTTCATGCAGTGCAGCAGGTAATTGACGTCGGTGTTTTTCCCGAGGCCGTAGCTCTTGTTGAGCGGGTTGTAGCTCATGCCGATCAGGTCGTCAGGCTCGAGGCCGACGCTCTTTGCCCAGCGCGAGAGTTCGGACGGCTTGATGAATTTTGCATACTCGTGCGTGCCCTTGGGCAGGAGCTTGAGGATGTATTCGGCACCGAGAACTGCGAACAGGTAGGCTTTCGGGTTGCGGTTGATCGTCGAGAAAAAAACGTGCCCGCCGGGTTTGGCCAGCGCGGCGCAGGCGGCAATGGTGCTGGCTGGATTGGGAACGTGCTCGAGCATTTCCATGCAGGTAACGATGTCGTAGCTGCCTGCTTGTTCGGCGACAAGTGCTTCGGCGGCAATGCTGCGGTAGTCGACGCTGCGGCCGCTTTCCAGCAGGTGCAGGCGGGCGACGCTGAGTGCCTTGTCGGAGAGGTCAATGCCGGTGACCGTCGCGCCCTTGGCGGCCATCCCTTCGGAGAGCAGTCCGCCGCCGCAGCCAACGTCGAGTACCTTTTTGCCGGTCAGTCCGGCGTGGCCGTTGATCCAGTCAAGACGAAGCGGGTTGATGTCGTGCAGCGGTTTGAATTCGCTGTTCGGATCCCACCAGCGGTGGGCGAGTTGGCTGAATTTGTCGAGTTCGTTCGGATCGGCATTGATCATGGCGTACACAGTGTCGGTGGGTGGTGGAAACAAAAAAGCCCTGCCGAAGCAGGGCTTTTTGGACATCGGCGGGATTACTTGGTGCCGATGACTTCGATATCGACACGACGGTCCGGCTGCAGACAGGCAACAACCTTCTTGCTCTTCGGGCCCTTGCATTCGCCAGCCTTGGTCACTGGCTGCTTCTTGCCCTTGCCTTCGGTGTAGACGCGATTGGCTTCGATGCCCTTGCTGACCAGATAGGCCTTGACAGCGGCGGCGCGCTTTTCGGAGAGCTTCTGGTTGTAGGCGTCGCTACCGAAGCGGTCGGCATGGCCGACGGCGATGATCACTTCGAGCTTGATCGCCTTGGCCTTGGTGACCAGTTCGTCAAGCTTGGCCTTGCCTTCGGTGCGCAGGGTGGACTTGTTGAAATCAAACAGTGCGTCAGCAGCAAGGGTGATCTTCTCGCCAGCCGGCTTCACGCCGGTGTCTGCTGCCTTGGCAACAGTGCTGGCCATCTTCGGCTCGCATTTTTCCTTCGGCAGCAGGTCCTTGTCGCACGCGCAGCCAGCCGCGTCATTGGCAGCGGCTGCCGGGGTCCAGTAGCCGGTGCGCCAGCACAGGCCGAAACCGCTCTTGGCAACTTCGCCGCGGCTGTCGATAACGTAAACGCGGTCAGCGGCGGTCTGTGCCTGAGCGACGACGGCACCGAGGCTGAGCGTGGCGGCCAGTGCGGCCATCAGAGTATGTTTGGTGAGTTTGTTCATTTGTTTTTCCCTCATTGGTTAAGGCTGGCGAAAATTAATCCGTACAGCCTGCTACGCCTCGTTATTCACTAAATTTTGCGCGGACGGATTTTATTCTGCCACAAAGCGGCCAGTTGTATCAATTCAATTTCGTTGCTTTCCAGCAGTTGTCTGTTCTCGACGCGAATACGGCCGGCTACCCACACGTCGGAAACATGCTCTCGTCCTGCAACGTAAACCAGTTGCGACACAGGGTCGTAGCAGGGGGCCAGTTCGATGCCGGCAAGGCTGACGGCGCACAGGTCGGCGGCTTTGCCTGGCGCAATGCTGCCGACCGTTGCGTCGAGCCCGAGCGCCTGGGCGCCGCCGAGTGTTGCCATGCGGAGCGCCTGATGGGCATCGAGTGCGTCGGCCAGCCCGCTTTGGCCCTTGGCCAGCAGGGCCGCCAGGCGCATTTCGTGGAACAGGTCGAGCCGATTGTTGCTGGCAGCGCCGTCCGTACCGAGGCCGATGTTTGCACCCTGAGCGAGCAGTGCGGTGATCGGCGCGATACCGCTCGCCAGCTTGAGGTTGGATGTCGGGCAATGGGCCACCGAGCAGCCGTGTCCGGCGAGGAGTTCGATTTCTGCATGGTTCAGATGAACGGCATGGACACCGATCAGGCCGGGGCTGAGCAGTCCCAGCCGGCGCAGGCGTTCAATCGGGCGCACGCCGGAGTCGCGCAGGCTGTCGTTGATTTCCTGCGCGGTTTCATGCAGGTGGACGTGGATCGGTAAGTCGATCTGTTCGGCCAGGGTCAGTATTTTTTCGAAACTGCGGTCGCTGACCGTATAGGGGGCGTGTGGGGCAAGGCAGAAGGTGATCAGTGGCTCTTCGCGTAGTTCGTCGCGGACCGTGAGACCTTTGGCAAGGTAGTCGTCGGCATCCGCCGCGTAGGCGGTCGGGAAATCAAGCGTGATCAGTCCGATGGCTGCACGCATGCCGGCGGTCAGCGCCGCTTCGGCTGCCGCTTTCGGGAAAAAATACATGTCGTTGAAACAGGTGATGCCGCCGCGCAGCATCTCCGCACAGGCAAGCAGGGTGCCGTCGCGGACGAATTGTGCCGAGACGTATTTCTCTTCGGCAGGCCAGATGTGGTTTTTCAGCCAGTCCATCAGGGGCAGGTCGTCGGCGAGTCCGCGCAGCAGGGTCATTGCCGCGTGCGTATGGAGATTGACCAGGCCGGGGATGAGAACGTGGTTCTCCAGACGCTTCCGTTTGCGCGGAGCAAAGCGGGCCGCTGCCTGTTTCTGATCCAGGATGGCGACGATCCGACCTTGGTCGATCGCCACCGCATGGTTTTCCAGAACGACGTTGGCAGGCTCCACCGGGACGATCCAGCGCGCCTCGATGAGCAGGTCTATGGGGGTATTTGTGGTCATGCGCTTATTTCATGTTGTAAAAAAACCCCGCCGCAGCGGGGTTTTTTCGGTGGCCGTATTTATTTGGCCAAGCCTTGAACTTCAACCACGGTGCGACGATTCGGTGCCAGGCAGTCGATCAGCTTCTTGCGCGGCAGCTTGTCGCTGCAGGAAACGCCCGGAACTGCCTGCGTCTTGCCGGCACCCATAGTCTCGATATCGGCCTTGACGCCCTTCTTCTGCAGATAGGCCTTGACGGCATCGGCACGCTTTTCGGATAGCTTCTGATTGGTTTGTTGCGAGCCGATACGGTCGGTATGGCCAGTCACCAGGAGCAGTTTGACTTCGGCACAATTCGCCAGTTTGGCAATCACTTCCCTGTCGATCTGGGCGAGAGCGGCTGGTTTCAGGGTGGCCTTGCCGAAGGCGAAGGTCTGGTCATCTTTCAGCGTGGCGGCGAAGTCGCACTTCTTCGGCACCGCGGCGGCAACGGCAACGGGCGCCGGCTTGGCGGCAACCGGTTCGCACTTTGCCTTCGGCATCAGATCCTTGTCGCAGGCGCAACCGGCGGCGTCGTTGGCCGCAGCGGCCGGGGTCCAGAAACCGGTACGCCAGCAGAGGCCGAAGCCGCTCTTGGCGACTTCATTGCGCGCGTCGATGACGTATGCGCGGTCGGTCGCCGTTTGTGCCTGAGCGGCGCCGGCAGTGGCCAGCAGGCCGACGGCGACGAGCAAGGTATTGATGATTCTGGAATTCAAGATGTTGCTCCTTGGGAAGATTATGGTGCACCAGTGCGGAGAAAGTCTGATTGCGCCACGATTTAATCATACAAACTGACTATTTTCCAATATCGCTAAGCGTGACGAGGTGTTCTCCGCGGTGTCGCTCCAACGCTCGGCACGGCCGCTTCTGTCATGCTGGGTATGGGGGGCGTCCCGGTGTTCGGGATGGCCGTGCTTTGGGTTCGTGGCAAAGTGACGAACCGGCGGCGAATTGACGTTATTGGGTGATTCCCCGAGCGGCGCGGCTGTTCTGGCACATCAACTGCGCTGCTCTCGATTTCCGGACGTCGGTTACGCTGGCTGGCTTGGGCTGGCATGGTAGAATCTCCGGTTTCGTCAAGACGACAACATAGCCGCCGACGTTCGGTCCCTGCTGGAACTATCCGGATAAAAGATGGAACAATTCGCTAAAGAAACACTGCCCGTCAGCCTTGAAGACGAGATGCGCCGTTCGTATCTCGACTACGCCATGAGCGTGATCGTCGGCCGCGCCCTGCCGGACGCGCGCGACGGTCTCAAGCCAGTGCATCGGCGCGTGCTGTTTGCCATGCACGAGCTATCCAACGACTGGAACAAGGCCTACAAGAAATCGGCGCGTATTGTCGGCGACGTGATCGGTAAGTATCACCCGCACGGCGACACGGCGGTGTACGACACCATCGTGCGCATGGCGCAGGATTTTTCGCTACGCTACATGCTGGTCGACGGGCAGGGCAATTTCGGTTCGGTCGATGGCGATAACGCCGCTGCGATGCGTTACACCGAAGTGCGCATGGCGCGCATCGGTCATGAGCTGCTCGCCGACATCGACAAGGAAACCGTCGATTTCGGGCCGAACTACGACGGTTCGGAGCAGGAGCCGCTGATCATGCCGGCGCGCATCCCGAACCTGCTGATCAATGGTTCGAGCGGCATCGCGGTCGGTATGGCGACCAACATTCCGCCACACAACCTCAACGAAGTGGTCGACGCTTGTCTCGCGCTGCTCGGCAATCCCGAGATGACGATCGACGAGCTGATCGACATCATTCCGGCGCCGGACTTCCCGACCGCCGGCATCATCTACGGCGTGACCGGCGTGCACGAAGGCTACCGCACCGGGCGCGGCCGCGTCGTCATGCGCGGCCGCACGCACTTCGAGCCGATCAAGGGCAGCAACGATCGTCAGGCGATCATCATTGACGAGCTGCCGTACCAGGTGAACAAGCGCACGCTGCTCGAAAAGATCGGCGAACTGGTCAACGAAAAGAAGATCGACGGCATTTCCGACCTGCGTGACGAGTCCGACAAGTCGGGCATGCGCGTCGTCATCGAACTCAAGCGCGCCGAAGTGCCCGAGGTCGTCCTCAACTGCCTGTACAAGCAGACGCAGCTGCAGGACACCTTCGGCATGAACATGGTCGCGCTGGTCGATAACCAGCCGCGTCTGCTCAACTTGAAGCAGATGCTCGACTGCTTCCTGTCGCACCGGCGCGAGGTGATCACCCGGCGTACCGTTTTCGAACTGCGCAAGGCGCGCGAGCGGGCGCACATCCAGGAAGGCCTGGCCGTCGCGCTCGACAACGTCGACGAGATCATCGCCCTGATCAAGGCCTCGCCGACGCCGGCCGATGCCCGCCGCGGCTTGATGTCGCGCCTGTGGATGTCGGCGACGGTCGGCGAGATGCTGCAGCGCGCCTCGCTCGACGCGACGCGCCCGGAAGGCCTCGGTCTCGAATACGGCCTGTCGAAGAGCGGCTACCTGCTCTCCGAAGCGCAGGCGCAGGCGATTCTCGAACTGCGTCTGCAGCGCCTGACCGGTCTCGAACGCGACAAGATCGTCGCCGACTTCAAGGAACTGCTTGAGCGGATTGCCGACCTGATGGACATCTTGGCGCGCCCCGAACGGATCAGCGAAATCATCGTCGAGGAACTGACCGGCATCCGTGCCCAGTTCGGCGACAAGCGCCGTTCCGAAATCATCATGCACACGCAGGATCTCGGGATCGAGGACTTCATCACGCCACAGGACATGGTCGTGACGCTCTCGCACACCGGCTACATCAAGTCGCAGCCGCTCGCCGACTACCGCTCGCAGCGGCGCGGCGGGCGCGGCAAGCAGGCGGCGGCGGTGAAGGAAGACGACTTCGTCGACCACCTGTTCGTCGCCAATACGCACGATTTCATCCTGTGCTTCTCGAACCGCGGCCGCGTCTATTGGCTGAAGGTCTATGAGGTGCCGCAGGGCGCGCGCACCGGTCGCGGCAAGCCGATCGTCAACATGTTCCCGCTCGAGGAAGGCGAGAAGATCAACGCCATCCTGCCGGTCAAGGAATTCACCGAGGATCGCTTCATTTTCCTGTGCACCGCGCAGGGAACGGTCAAGAAGACGCCGCTGTCCGACTTCTCGAACCCGCGCAAGGCCGGCATCATCGCCGTGGCGCTCGACGACGACGATTTCCTGATCGGCGCCGAGATTACCAGCGGTACGCACGACATCATCTTGGTTTCCGACGCCGGCAAGGCCGTCTGGTTCGACGAGGAAGACGTCCGTCCGATGGGTCGTACGGCGCGCGGCGTGCGCGGCATGCGTCTGGGCGACAAGCAGCAGGTGCTTTCCCTGCTGGTTGCGGAAAACGACCAGCAGACGGTCCTCGTCGCCACCGAAAACGGTTTCGGCAAGCGCACGGTGCTCGCCGACTTCCGCCATTCCGGTCGCGGCACGCAGGGCGTCAAGGCCATCGCCGCCAGCGAGCGCAACGGCAAGGTGGTCGCCGCGCGTCTGGTGCAGGACGAGGACGAGATCATGCTGATCACCACCGGCGGCGTGCTGATCCGCACGCGGGTCCGGGAAATCCGCGAACTCGGCCGGGCGACGCAGGGCGTCACGCTGATTTCGCTTGATGCCGGCGAGAAGCTGGCCGGCCTCGAGAAAGTCGTCGAAAGCGAGGACGACACCGCGCTGGGGCTGGAGTCTGACCTGGAGCATGGCCTGGAGTCCGGGTCGGATGCCGCGCCGGCTCAGGAACCCGTTCAGGATCAGGAGTAATCGGCATGTCCCGTATCTGGAATTTCAGCGCTGGGCCCGCTGTTTTGCCGCAGGCGGTGCTCGAGCAGGTTCGCGACGAGATGCTCGACTGGCATGGTGCCGGTCTGGGCGTGATGGAAATGAGCCATCGCGGCAAGGAATTCACCTCGATCATCGAGCAGGCCGAAGCCGATCTGCGCGCGTTGCTGGGTATACCTGCCAACTACAAGGTGCTTTTCCTGCAGGGCGGCGCGACGCAGCAGTTTGCGCAGATTCCGATGAATCTGCTGGGCGGGGCGTTCGCCGATCGCTCGGCCGATTATCTGGTCACCGGTTCGTGGTCGAAAAAAGCCGTCAAGGAAGCGCAGCGGGTGCTCGGTAGCGATCGTGCGCGTTGCGTCGCCACGACGGAAGCCACCGGTTTCCGCAGCTTGCCGGCGCTCGCTGAACTGGCGCTCGACCCGCAGGCGGCTTACTTTCATCTGTGCACCAACGAGACGATCCACGGCGTCGAAGTGCCGCCGGAGTATGCTTTGCCGGCGAACGTGCCGGTCGTCGCCGACATGAGTTCGCACATCCTGTCGCGGCCGGTCGATGTTTCGCGCTATGGGCTGATCTACGCCGGTGCGCAGAAAAACGTCGGGGCAGCCGGCGTCACGCTGGTGATCGTTCGCGACGACCTGCTCGGCCATGCCGCGGCGAATATCCCGAGCGTCATGGATTACGCTGTGATGGCCGAAAACGGCTCGATGCTCAATACGCCGCCGACCTTCGCCATCTATGTCGCCGGCCTCGTTTTTCAGTGGCTCAGGCAGCAGGGCGGTCTGGCGGCGATCGAGCGCGTCAATGCCGAAAAGGCGGCCTTGCTCTATGCCTGCATCGACGCCAGCCAGGGCTTTTACCGCAATCCGGTGGTCAGCGACTGCCGCTCGCGAATGAACGTGCCGTTCACCCTCGCCGACGGCGCGCTCGACGCGGCTTTCCTCGCCGAATCGAAATCCGCCGGGCTGCATTCGCTGAAGGGGCACAAGTCCTTCGGCGGCATGCGTGCCTCGATCTACAACGCCATGCCGCTCGAAGGCGTGCGCGTGCTGGTCGATTTTATGAACGATTTCGCAAGACGCAAGGCATGAGCGACGATCTCCAGCAGGAACTTTCGGTCGTTCGCGACGAAATCGACGGTATCGATGCGCAGTTGCTCGACCTGCTCAACCGCCGTGCCAAATGTGCGCAGAAGGTCGGCGAAATCAAGGCGCGCCATGGCGACGCCGGTTTCATTTACCGGCCGGAGCGCGAGGCGCAGGTACTGCGCCGCATCCAGAGCCTCAATGCGGGGCCGCTGTCGAACGAGAGCGTCACCTGGTTTTTTCGCGAGGTGATGTCGGCCTGCCTGTCGCTCGAGCAGCCGCTCGGCATCGCCTTCCTCGGTCCGCTCGGTTCCTTCACCGGCAGCGCGGCGGTCAAGCATTTCGGCCATGCCGCGCGCCTGCTGCCGCAGATGTCGATCGACGACGTCTTCCGCGAAGTCGAGGCTGGCCACGCGCATTACGCCGTCGCGCCGATCGAGAATTCGACCGAAGGCGCGATCGGGCGCACGCTCGATCTGCTGTTCGGTACGCAGCTCAAGATTTGCGGTGAAGTCGTCCTGCGCATCCACCAGAACCTGATGACGCGCGCCGGCGCGCTGTCCGAAGTGAAGACCGTCTACTCGCACGCCCAGTCGCTCGCGCAATGCCACGAGTGGCTCAACCGCATGCTGCCCGGCGTGCCGCGCATTTCGGTCGGAAGCAACTCGCAGGCGGCGCAGATGGCGGCGGCCGACCCGAGTTCTGCGGCAATCGCCGGCGAGGCGGCGGCGCAGCTTTACGACCTGCCGATCATCGTGCCGAACATCGAGGACGAGCCGAACAACACGACGCGCTTTGTCGTTCTTGGCCGGCAGGAAACCGGCGCTTCGGGACGCGACAAGACCTCGCTGATCATGTCGGCGAACAACCAGACCGGCGCGCTCAGCACGCTGCTCGCACCGTTCTCCGACGCCGGCGTGTCGCTGACCCGCCTCGAATCGCGTCCGGCGCGCCACACGCTCTGGGAATACGTCTTTTTCGTCGACATCGAAGGCCACCGCGACGAAGCGCCGGTGCGCGCCGCGCTCGAGGAGCTTGGCCGCCGCGCCGCCTATCTCAAGGTGCTCGGTTCGTACCCGGCGGCTGTTTACTGAGTTACCAAACTCGTTTTACGAATTTTTGAGGACCGCATTCCATGGCACTTTGCGATCAGTCGCTGCCCTATATCCGCGCCATTTCACCCTATCTGCCGGGCAAGCCGATTACCCAGCTGGCACGCGAAATGGGCATTCCGGTCGACAGCATCGTCAAGCTCGCTTCCAATGAAAATCCGCTCGGCATGAGTCCGAAGGCGCGGGCGGCGACCGAGAAGGCGATTGCCACGCTCGAACGCTACCCCGACGACTTCGCGCTCAAGCAGGCGCTCGCCGACCATACGGGACTTGGCATCGAGCGCATCGTTCTCGGCAACGGCTCGAACGATGTGCTCGACATGATCGCCCGCGTTTTTCTCGCGCCCGGTCGTTCGGCGGTCTTCGCGCAGTATGCCTTCGCGGTTTATCCGATCGCCACGCTGTCGGCGGGCGGCGAATCGATTGCCGTGCCGGCGAAGGAAAATGATTTCGGGCACGACCTCGATGCGATGCTGGCTGCGATCTGTCCCGACACGCGCCTCGTCTGGATCGCCAACCCGAACAATCCGACCGGCACCTTCCTGCCCTGTGCGCAGATCAGGGCTTTCCTGCAGGCCGTGCCGCAGGATGTCGTCGTCGTGCTCGACGAGGCTTACAACGAATACCTGTCACCCGCCGATCGCGTCGAAACGACGACCTTGCTCGCCGACTTCCCGAACCTGGTGATCACCCGCACCTTCTCGAAAATCTACGGCCTGGCCGGACTGCGCATCGGTTACGCGCTGGCCGCGAGCGAAGTCGCCGACCTGATGAACCGCGTGCGTCAGCCGTTCAACTGCAACAATCTCGCGCTGGCGGCGGCCACGGCGGCACTCGACGACCACGAATTCGTCGCGCAAAGCTACGCGCTGAACCGTGCCGGTATGGAACAGCTGGTCGCCGGTTTCAAGCGTCTCGGCCTGACGCACATTCCGTCGCACGGCAATTTCGTCGCCTTCAAGGCCGGCGATGCGGCGACCGTCAATCAGAAGCTGCTCAGGCAGGGCGTCATCGTTCGCCCGATTGCCGGTTACGGCATGCCCGAGTGGCTGCGCGTCACGATCGGCGCCGAAGTTGAAAACAGCCGCTTCCTTGCCGCGCTGGAGAAGTCGCTGTAATGAGGCGCCGCGATGCATAGTTCGCCCGAATTCGGCAAGGTCGTCATTTTTGGTGTCGGCCTGATCGGTGGCTCGTTTGCACTCGGCCTCAAGGAAGCCGGCCAGGTCGATGAAGTCGTCGGCTTCGGGCGCAGCCTGGCTTCGCTGACGCAGGCGCTCGATCTGGGCGTCATCGACCGGGTCGGATTCAATCTCGGGCAGGAAGTGGTCGATGCCGATCTGGTGCTGATTGCCACGCCGGTCGGGCAAATGGCCGAGATCATGACGCGCATCGCGCCCTACCTCGGGCCGCAGACGGTGGTCACCGACGGCGGCAGCACCAAGGAAGACGTCGTCGCTGCGGCGCGTGCCGGTTTTGGCGACAAGGTCGGCCAGTTCGTTCCGGCGCACCCGATCGCCGGCGCCGAAAACAGCGGCGCTGCCGCTGCGCGTGCCGATCTGTATCACGGCAAGAAGGTCGTGTTGACGCCCTTGCCGGAGAACTCCGTGCTCAACGTCGCCCGCGTTCGTTCGGCTTGGGAGTGGTGTGGCGCCCTGATCCACGAGTTATCCCCGGCCGAGCATGATCGCGTTTTCGCGGCGGTCAGCCATCTGCCGCACCTTCTGTCTTTTGCGCTGGTACATGACCTTGCCGTGCGCGACAACCACGAGCTGTTCTTCAGCTTTGCCGCGAGCGGCTTTCGCGATTTCACGCGCATCGCCGCGAGTCATCCCGAAATGTGGCGCGACATCTGTCTGGCCAACCGCGTTGCCCTGCTCGAAGAACTCGATCGTTACCGCGCCCAGCTCGACGAACTGCGCGACGCCCTGCAGCGCGGCGACGGCGCGCAGCTCGAAGCGACCTTCGACGTCGCCCGGACGGCGCGCTGCGCCTGGGCCGCAGACCAACAGTAAAACTGGAAAGCAAAGAAGCGACTATGGAATTTCTTGACCTGCCCCCGGTCCTCTCGGCGCAGGGCACGGTTCGCCTGCCCGGCTCGAAGAGCATCTCCAACCGCGTCCTGCTGCTGGCGGCCCTGGCCGACGGCGAAACGGAAGTGCGCGACCTGCTCGAATCGGACGATACGGCGCGCATGCTCGATGCCCTCAAAACGCTGGGGGTCGGCGTCGAGGCGCTCGGTGACGGCGCTTTTCGCGTGCGCGGCGTCGGCGGCGCTTTCCCGGTCAAGGAAGCCGATCTTTTTCTCGGCAACGCGGGCACCGCTTTCCGTTCGCTGACCGCGACCCTCGCCCTGGCTGGCGGTCATTACACGCTGGCCGGCGTGCCGCGCATGCACGAGCGGCCGATCGGCGATCTGGTCGATGCTCTGCGCCAGATCGGCGCCGACGTGGCGTATCTTGGCAACAGCGGTTTTCCGCCGCTCGAAATCCGCCCGGCGACGATTCTTCCCGGCAATGCGCTGAAGGTGCGCGGCGACGTTTCCAGCCAGTTCCTGACCGGCCTGCTGATGGCCTTGCCGCTGACCGGCCTTGAAATGACGGTCGAGGTGATCGGCGAACTGATTTCAAAACCCTATATCGAGATCACGCTGGCGACCATGGCGCGTTTCGGCGTACCGGTGCGGCGCGAGGGCTGGCAGCGCTTCACGGTGGCCGCCGGCAGCCGTTATTGTTCGCCTGGCGTTGTTTATGTCGAGGGCGATGCCTCGTCGGCGTCGTATTTCCTCGCGCTCGGCGCGCTCGGTGGCGGTCCGCTGCGCGTCGAAGGCGTCGGCCGCGATTCGATCCAGGGCGACGTGCGCTTTGCCGATGCGCTGGCGCAGATGGGCGCGCGGATCGAGATGGGGCCGAACTGGATCGAAGCCTCGTCGCCCGCGACCGGCCGGCTGACCGGCATCGAACTCGACTGCAATCACATTCCCGATGCGGCGATGACCCTCGCAGCGGCGGCGCTGTTCGCCGAGGGGGCGACGACGCTGACCAACATCGCCAGCTGGCGGGTCAAGGAAACCGACCGCATCGCGGCGATGGCGACCGAACTGCGCAAGCTCGGCGCCACGGTCGAGGAGGGCGCCGACTTCATCCGCGTCAGCCCGCCGGCCGGCGCACTGCTTTCTCCCGATTGCGGCATCGACACCTACGACGATCACCGGATCGCCATGTGTTTCTCGCTCGCTACGCTCGGAACGCCACTGCGCATCAACGATCCGAAGTGCGTCGCCAAGACCTTTCCCGACTATTTCGAGCGTTTTGCCGAGGTCACGCAGCCGGTGCCGGTGATCGCCATCGACGGGCCTTCCGCTTCGGGCAAGGGGACGGTTGCGGCGCGCGTCGCGGCGGCGCTCGGCTGGCACTATCTCGATTCGGGCGCGCTCTACCGACTGACCGCGCTGGCGGCGCGGCGCGCCGGTGTCGCCTGGAACGACGAGGTACAGGTTGCGCCGATTGCCGCCGGCCTCGACGTGGTGTTCGGCGAAAATTCGATCTTGCTCGCCGGCGAGGAGGTCGGCGAGGCGATCCGCAGCGAGGAAATTTCTTCCGGCGCATCGCAGGTTGCCGCGCTGCCGGCCGTGCGCGCCGCGCTGCTTTTCCGTCAGCGCGTCTTCCGGCGGGCGCCCGGCCTGCTGGCCGACGGGCGCGACATGGCTTCCGTCGTTTTTCCCGATGCGACGACCAAGGTTTTTCTCACGGCCAGCGTCGAGGTGCGCGCCGAGAGGCGCTATAAGCAGTTGATCGGGAAAGGAATCGCTGCTAACATCACGCCTCTTTTGCTGGATCTGCGTGAACGCGACGAACGCGATAGCCAACGTAGCGTCGCGCCTTTGCAGCAAAGTGCGGATGCCGAATTGCTCGATACGACCAGCCTTTCCATTGAAACAGCGGTGGCGAAGGTTCTGGCGTGGGCTGGCAAGGGTCCGCAGTAGGGGCGTCCGGCATGTGCCGGCCGCCATTGGTGTTGCCC
>JBAQRB010000113.1:0-1768 GCA_049295655.1 Rhodocyclaceae bacterium | reverse complement strand
GGTGCACGCCGCGCATCACGGCGATGGAGCGGGTGTTCGGCGGCAAGGTCAGCGCTGTCGATCTGCCGGCGCCGGCGCGCCGGGAGCTGGCCGACACCCTGATTTGCGCGCTGCTCGGGCAGCCTTTCTGGAACCCGTCGGAAGACGCGCTGTTCCATGCCGATCTGCACGCCGGCAACCTGCTGCGCGCCGACGACGGACGCCTGGCGATCATCGACTGGAGCCTCGCCGCCAGCCTGACCAAGACGCAGCGCGAGGCCCTGCTGGCGATCGCCGTCGGCGGGCTGACGCTTGACGCGCCGGCGATCCGCGCCGCGCTGGCCGGACTTTGCGCGCTGCGCGCCGACGATCCTGCACTCGCCGCGGCCGTCGAGGATTCGCTCGATCGCCTGGTTTTCCACGCGCACCTGCCCGGCTTCGACTGGCTGATGGAGCTGCTCGACGACGTCGCGCGGCAAACCGCGGCGCGTTTTGCCGAGGACTTGCTGCTCTTCCGCAAGACCTGGCTCGCGCTCTCCGGCGTGCTCGGCGACCTGGTCGACCGCGCCTCGCCCGACCTCCCGCTGCTGCGCCTTGGCGTGCAGCGCTTCGTCGCCGAATGGCCGGCGCGCTGCCTGACCAGCCCCGATTCGCGCGCTTTTTCGACGCACCTCTCGAACGCCGAGCTTCTGCGCCTCTGCGCTTCGCCGTGGCCGACGGCGATCCGCTACGGGCTGCGCTGCTGGACGCGGCCGCTGCCGCGCGTGTCGCAATGATCCAATCGGCGCCGGCCGGGACGCAACTTGTCGGCAGCGGGCAGCGCAAACTGCCTGACGGATGACGAGTGACCGATGCGGCGGCTTGCGAAGGAGCGATTGATGGCAGCGAAGAGCGGAAAACCGACGGCGAGCTCGATGAATTCGCGCCAGCTCGTGCTGCTGGTCGCCACGCGCAAGGGCGCGTGGCTCTACCACGGCGATGCGCAGCGCAGGACGTGGCGCGTCGACGGGCCGCATTTCCTGGGTCAGATCATCAATCATCTGGTGCTCGATCCGCGCGACGGGCGAACGCTGCTCGCGGCGGCGAAGACCGGCCACCTCGGGCCGACCATTTTCCGCTCGACCGATCTGGGCCGCAGCTGGGCGGAAGCCGAGCGGCCGCCGGCGTTCGCGACGGTGGCCGACGGCGAGGGGCGCGCCGTCGATCACACCTTCTGGCTGACCCCGGGCCACCCCGACGAGCCCGGCGTCTGGTACGCCGGAACCTCGCCGCAGGGCCTGTTCCGCTCGGCGGATGGCGGCGTGACCTGGGCGCCGTTCTCGTCGCTCAACGACGACGCGCAATACCGCCAATGGATGGGAACGGTGCAGGACGGCACGCCCGACGGGCCGAAGCTGCACTCGATTTGCGTCGACCCGCGCGACGCCGCGCATCTCTATCTGGCGATGTCGGGTGGCGGCGTCCATGAGTCGGTCGACGGCGGACTGACCTTTGCGCCGCTGCTCAAGGGGCTCGACGTCGTCGAGGGTTTCGAGCGCAGCGACCCGACCTTCCACGACCCGCATTGCCTGCGCCTGTGCCCGAGCAATCCCGACCGCCTGTACCAGCAGAACCACTGCGGCATCTACCGTCTCGACCGGCCGTCCGACGAATGGGTGCGCATCGGCCGGCAGATGCCCGAGCTGATCGGCGACATCGGCTTCCCGATCGTCGTGCACCCGCGCGACGCCGACACGGCGTGGGTGTTTCCGATGGACGGCACGCAGGTCTGGCCGCGCACGAGCCCAGG
>JBAQRB010000112.1:0-3917 GCA_049295655.1 Rhodocyclaceae bacterium | reverse complement strand
GCGCTGGCTAGGCCCTCCTGCACCAGCGCAGCGATCGCGCGGTTGCTGCGGATCGCCTCGGAGCCGCCGCGCAGAATCGCCGCATTGCCCGATTTCAGGCACAGCGCGGCGGCGTCGGCCGTCACGTTCGGACGCGCTTCGTAGATGATGCCGATCACGCCGAGCGGGACGCGCATCTTGCCGACCTGGATGCCGCTCGGGCGGAATTTCAGGTCGCTGATCTCGCCGACCGGGTCGGCCAGCGCGGCGACCTGCTCGACGCCTTCGGCCATCGCGGCAACGCCCTTTTCGGAAAGCGTCAGGCGGTCGAGCATGGCCGGCTCGAGCCCCGCCGCGCGGGCAGCGGCCAGATCCTCCTGGTTGGCGGCGACCAGCGCCGCCGATTCGCGCCGGATCGCGGCGGCAATGGCGCGCAGCGCACTGTTCTTGGCATTGCTGTCGGCGCGGGCGATGGCGTGCGACGCTGCACGCGCCTGCTGGCCGACGGTTTGCATGTACTGTTCAATGGTCATGGCGGACACACGTTTCTCTGGCGGTCTGGATCGAACACCAATTATAGCCATCGACTTCATAAAAACAGCAATGGAACCATTGGAAAGGAATACACTCCTATGGCTACTGTATCTACCCCTCTTTGCTGATCATGAAACCAAAATTGATTCTGCCCGCCGAAGTGAAGGTTTGCGCAACCTGCAGCTATTGGGACGGTGAACGAAAAGTCGATACCGAATTGCGCTTGGTCGTCGTTGACGAAAGCTGCGAAGGCGAGTGTCTGGTGCAGGAGAAGAGTTGCAGCGGCCTCAACGACGAGGGCGAGGCAAAAAGCGAGTGCCTGTGGGAGCATCTGGCGCCCGACGATTATTCTGATCCGCAGCCGTAAGCTACTGCTTCCTAGCCGATTTTCCTGGCTAACCCTCCTGAATTCCCCGCCCCTGTTCAGGTGGCGGCGATCCGCAGTCCGAGCCGCAAGAACTCATTCCAGACGTCGCCCTTCTCCAGCCCCTTGATCAGGCGATCGATCTGCGCGGCGTGCGCCAGCGCCGCACTGGCTTGGCCGGTATCGACGCGTTGCAGGGCGCGCTTGAGCAGCGCTTGGCGCGGCCCCCACACCTTGGCATCGCGCAACAGCCCGTCGAGCGGCTGACCGTCGCGTAACCCCGCCTTGATCTGCGCCAATGCGCGCACTTCCTCGGTCATCGCCCAGAGCACCAGCGGCGGCGCTTCGCCTTCCTGCTGCAGGCCGTCGATGGTTCGCGTCAGGCGCGCGACGTCGCCGGCGAGCAGCGCTTCGCGCAAGCCATCGATGTCGTAGCGCGCGACGTTGAGCACCGCATCCTGAACCTGCTCCAAGCTCAGTGCGCCGGGCGGATGGAGCAGGCCGAGCTTCTGGATTTCCTGGTGCGCGGCAATCAGGTTGCCTTCGACGCGCTCGGCGATGAAACGCAGCCCTTCGGCGTCGCAGCTCTGCTGCTGGCGGCGCAGACGGCCAGCGATCCACGCCGGGAGGTCGGCCAGCGCCGGCGGAATCAGCTTGACGGCGGCACCGGCATTGGCCAGCGCGCCGAGCCAGGTCGCCTTTTCTTCCTTCCAGTCGAGTCCGGGCAGGGTCACCAGCAGCAGCGCATCCGGCGACGGCCGGGCGCAATAGTCGGCGATCGCCGCGCCTCCCTCGCGCCCGGGCTTGCCGGTCGGGATGCGCAGGTCGATCACCTGGCGCCCGCCGAACAGCGACATGTTGCCTGCAGCGTGATGCAGTTCGTTCCAGTTGAAACCGGTCAGCGCGGTGAGCACCGCGCGCTCGTCAAAGCCGCGACGGCGCGCTGCGGCGCGAATCGCGTCGGCCGCCTCGAGAACCAGCAGCGGCTCGTCGCCATAGACCACATAGACCGGCTTGAGCTCGCGCTCGAGATGGGCGGCGAGTTGCTCGCCCTTGAGCTGCATGCGGCTCGCCTACTCGGCAAGCGCCGGCGGCACCGGCTTGACGGCAGCCAGGCGGCGCATGATCTGCTGCACCATGTCGTTCTGCATGTCGCGCCAGAGCAACGTTTCTTCCTGCTCCTTGGCCAGCACGTTCGAGTCGTCGTAGGTCAAATCGCGCGTCAGCTCGATCTCGCCGGCGGGAACCAGGTCGCGCCCCTTGGCATCGACGATGCGATAAGCGTAGCGATAACGCAGACGCAGTTCGCGCACGCGACCGGTACCGGAAAACGAGAGAACGACTTTCTCGCGCAGGTCGGCATTCGGCACGAAGCGCGCCTGCGCCTCGTCGACGCTCTCGACGAGGCGGGTCGAACCCGATGCGCGAATGGCGCGCTTGAGTCCGGCGCCAATCTCCGAGTAGGACGGCAGCGCCAGATAGATACTCTCGTAAGGCAGCGCGTACGCACCGCGCAGCTGGAAGCCGCAGCCGGCGAGCAGCGCAAGGACGAAAGCAAAAGCGGCAAGCGTGACGCGCATCAGGGCTTTCTCCACGATTTACGCGACGATATTGACCAGACGACCGGGGACGACGATCAGCTTCTTCGGCGCCTGCCCTTCGAGGTGTTTTTGCGCCGTTTCGCAGGCCAGTGCGGCGGCTTCGATCGCCGCCTTGTCGGCACCGGCCGGTACGCGCAGGCTGCCGCGCAGCTTGCCGTTGATCTGCAGCATCAGCTCGATTTCGTCCTGCACCAGCGCGCTTTCATCGACTTTCGGGAAAACATGTGCACCGGCATCGTGTCCCGGCTTCAGTACCGCGTAGAGCGCTTCGCAGATATGCGGAACGATCGGGTAGAGCAGCAGGGTGGCCGTTTCGAGCGCTTCCTGCCGGACCGCGCGGGCGGCCGGCGAATCGTCAGCGATCTTGGCGTAGGCGTTGAGCAGCTCCATCACGGCGGCGATCGCCGTGTTGAACTGCTTGCGCCGGCCGTAATCGTCGGCGACCTTGGCCGTAGTCTGGTGCAGCTGGCGGCGGAAGGTTTTCAGTTCGGCCGAGAGTTCGCTTGCCTCGCCGCTCGCATAAGGCGCGACGAGGCCGCCCTCGACGTGCTCGAAGACGAGGCGCCAGACGCGCTTGAGGAAGCGGAAAGCACCTTCGACGCCGGCGTCGGACCACTCGAGCGACTGGTCGGGGGGGCTCGCGAACATGATGAACAGGCGCGCCGTGTCGGCGCCGTACTGGTCGATCAGCGACTGCGGATCGACGCCGTTGTTCTTCGATTTGGACATCTTCTCGGTGCCGCCGATCACCACCGGCAGGCCGTCGGCGCGCAAGGTCGCACCGGTCGCCCGGCCGCGCTCGTCGCAGACGAGATCGACGTCGGCCGGGTTGATCCAGTCCTTCTTGCCGCTCGCCGCCTCGCGGTAGAAGGTCGGCGCGACGACCATGCCCTGTGTCAGCAGGTGGGCGAAGGGCTCGTCGATCCGGATTTTTTCACCATTCGCGCCGAAGAGGCCGACGTCGCGCATCAGCTTGGTGAAGAAGCGCGAGTAGAGCAGGTGCAGGATGGCGTGTTCGATGCCGCCGATGTACTGGTCGATGCCGCCCTTGCACCAGTAGGCGACGCGCTCGTCGAGCATCGCCTGGTCGTTGTCCGGGCAGCAGTAGCGCATGAAATACCACGACGACTCGACGAAGGTGTCCATCGTATCGGTCTCGCGGCGCGCCGGCTGGCCGCACTTCGGGCAGCTGCATTCGTAGAACTCGGGCATCCGCGCGAGCGGCGAACCGGCGCCATCGACGGTGACGTTCTCGGGCAGGACGACCGGCAATTGCGCATCGGGCACCGGAACGTCGCCGCACGCGGCACAGTGGACGATCGGGATCGGGCAGCCCCAGTAGCGCTGGCGCGAGATGCCCCAATCGCGCAGGCGGAACTGGATCTTCTTCTCGCCGAGGTCTTTCGCCGCGAGGTCGGCGGCAATCGCATCGACGGCGG
>JBAQRB010000111.1:0-4986 GCA_049295655.1 Rhodocyclaceae bacterium | reverse complement strand
ACGAC
Source organism: Rhodocyclaceae bacterium (assembly GCA_049295655.1). GTDB lineage: Bacteria > Pseudomonadota > Gammaproteobacteria > Burkholderiales > Rhodocyclaceae > CAJBIL01. The sequence continues at coordinate 4,981 of JBAQRB010000111.1, read as the reverse complement.
CGCTCAAATCGCCCAAGGCCTCACCACGACGCAGATCGCCGAAGGGCTGACTTCCGATCAGATCGTCGCACTGACTACCGCTCAGGTCGCTGCGCTGACCACGATCCAAGTCGCTCAAGGCTTGACCACAGATCAGCTTGCCGCCCTTGAAACAACGGACATTGCCGCGCTGACCACCGCCGGCCTGGTTGCGCTCACCACGACGCAGATCGCCCAAGGGCTAACCACCGATCAGATTGCTGCGCTAACGACCGCTCAGGCTGCAGCGCTGACCACGGTGCAGATTGCCCAAGGCCTGACCACCGATCACATCGCCGCCCTTGAAACTCGCGATTTGGCTGCGCTCAAGACCAGCCAGATCGTGGCGCTGACCACCAGCCAGATTGCGCAGGGTCTGACCACCGACCAAGTCGCGGCATTGACCACGGCTCAAATCGCCCAAGGTCTCACCACGACACAAATCGCCGAAGGCCTGACTTCCGATCAGATCGTCGCGCTCACTACCGCACAAGTTGCTGCGCTGACCACGGTACAAATCGCCCAAGGTTTGACCACCGCTCAGATCGCGGCGCTTGAGACTCGCGACATTGCTGCGCTGACCACTGCCCAGCTCGTAGCGCTCACCACAACCCAGATCGCCCAGGGGCTAACTTCCAATCAGATCGCGGCACTGACCACCGCGCAGGCAATGGCGCTGACCACCGCGCAAATCGCCCAAGGTCTGACCACCGATCAGGTTGCGGCGCTTGAAACCCGCGATATCGCTGCACTCAATACCAGCCAGATCGTGGCGCTGACCACGGCTCAGATCGCTCAGGGTCTGACCACCGACCAGATCGCGGCACTGACCACGGCTCAGATCGCTCAAGGCCTCACCACGACACAAATCGCCGAGGGCCTGACCTCCGACCAGATCGTCACGCTGACCACCGCGCAAGTTGCTGCACTGACCACAGCCCAAGTCGCTCAAGGCTTGACCACCAATCAGGTTGCAGCCCTTGAAACCCGCGATATCGCTGCGCTCAAGACCAGCCAGATCGTGGCGCTGACCACCACGCAGATCGCACAGGGTCTGACGACCGACCAAGTCGCTGCATTGACGACGGTTCAGATCGCTCAAGGTCTCACCACAACACAAATCGCCGATGGCCTGACCTCCAGCCAGATTGTCGCCCTCACCACGGCCCAGGTTGCGGCCCTGACCACCGCACAAATCGCCCAGGGCTTGAGTACGAATCAAGTGGCGGCTCTTGAAACCGAAGACTTTGCCGCACTGACTACCGCCGGCATTGCTGCACTGACAACAACACAGATCGCCCAGGGCCTGACAACGGACCACATTGTTGCCTTGACAACGAATCAGGTTCAGTACGGTCTGACGACCGGGCAAATTTCTCTAGGGCTGACAACAACACAAATGGTAGCGGTTGAAACGCGCGACATTGTTGCGCTCAATACCAGCCAGATGGCCGTCTTGACCACGTCGCAAATGGAGGCTTTGACCTCATCGCAGGTCGTCGCATTCACGACGACCCAGACAGTCGTGCTGACCAGCGATCAGATAAACGCACTGACGACCGACAATATTCCGCTGCTGAACCTGAGTACGCCGCTTGTTCTTGACCTGAATGGTGATGGCGTCACCACCCGGAACATTACAGGCGGTGTTGAGTTCGATATCTACGCCTCCGGCCAGAAGGTCAAGACGGGCTGGGTTGACGGCGGGGACGGCTTGCTGGTGATGGACCGGAACCATGACGGAATAATCAACGATGGTAGCGAACTGTTTGGCAGTTCGACGCGGCTATCGAATGGCGAAAAGGCAGCGAACGGCTACATAGCCCTCAGTGAAATGGATTCCACCGGCGATGGTTTTATTACAAGAGCCGATGAAGGATTCGTCGACCTGAAGATATGGTCCGATGCAAACAGTGATGGCGTCACTCAAGCAGAAGAGATTCGCTCGCTTGAATCGCTTGGAGTCAACAAACTCGACTTGGCTGCAACAACAACCTGGACCGAAAACAACGGCAACTTCGAGGGACTGGTTTCCAGTTACGAAACAACGGATGGCGGCAGGCATGCGATGGCTGACATCTGGTTTGCTACTCAGCCAGGCACGTCGGCGACGACATCTGCTGCAATTTCGGCCGCAGAGGACTTGCAGAGCAAGGTGACCGGATTGGCTCAGGCCATCGGTAAATTCACCGAGGTGCAATCGACAAGTGCAAATGCTGCAACGATTCCGGGGGGAACACAGGCAGGGGAGGCGCTACGTGCCGGCATAGCGAGCGGCACAATGGCGGTCAATGGCATTGTGGACGCCTTGAAGCAGTTCGATCCAAACGGCAACCTGCTCACCGCTACCGCATCGCAGCAAGGCGTCCCCGCGCTGACTGCGCTAACTACGCCAACTCTTCAGAATTCAGTGAGTAACGGAATCCTGACGACAGGGAAGTAAGAAAGCCTTACCGGAAACACCGTCTTGTCAGCCTGGACAGAAAGCAGGCAAGACGGTGTGGCAAAAAAAATTATTTCAGGATTTTTCTAGCTCACCCGCTGGGCAATCCATCCATTAAATGTAAGTCGTTATTTTTTCGCCGTGTCCGCTGTGCCCGCCGTGGTTAACTGTTATTTTCCAACACTACTGTCCGGTTAAAACGCGAATAGATTCAGTTGGTTGCTGATGTTGTTGCTATCAGATCTGGAGCCGGCGCCCGGAAAGGCTTGCTGCAAGGGCATCTTCTCGAAAAGCGTGACCGACAATATCTGTAGCAAAGTGTAGAGCGAGGCGTCGAGATTGAGGCGCTTCTTAACGATGGCAACAACGACGTAGACCGACACCGCGATCCAGATTTGCGTCTTGACCGCATTCTCTGACGTACCAAAGAAGCGCTTGATCCGAAGATGCTGCTTGATCCATTTGAAGAACAATTCCACGTGCCAGCGGTTCTTGTAGAGCGCGCAGATGGTCGCGGCCGGCAAGATCATCTGATTGGTGAGGAAAACGAGCGTCTTGCCGGTCTCGGGATCCTTGAATCGAACACGGCGCAGATGCGTGGGGTAGTCCTGCTTCGTGTAGAAGCCGTCGAGTGCGATCGTCTGATCGCAAATGATTCCGGTCGAGCGATCGGTCTTCGCCGAGTAGACCCGATGCGCCTTCATATTCGATTTGGCCCGCGTCACGAAGAAAGCCCCGGCCAAGTGCAACGCATGAAGCCTGCCGAAATCGACGTAGCCGCGATCCATGACGTATATGGCGCCGGGCTCCGGTACCAGCAGGTCGAGGGCATGGACATCGTGCAGCTTGCCGTCGGATACGTGAATGAAACTCGGAATGCTGCCGCGGATTTCCTTCGGTCACAGGTCGAGCAGCGTGTGCATCTTCACTGCAGCCTTGGTCGTGCGGAAGTGTGCCCACGGGAAGACCGACAGACACAAGTCGATGGTCGTGGAGTCCAGCGCGTAGACCGTGTTCGACAATTCCAGCCCCAGGTCCTCGCTTGCATAAAGCGCTCTGGCTTGGCCAATCAGGCGCTGCGCGAAGTCGGCGTGGATGCGCCAGTCGCGCGACTCGTTGGCGTCGGCCAGCGTCGAGCGCCGGACCGGCTCCCGAAAGCCCATGTGGTAGAGCTTGGCTTCCTGGGCCGACAGACACACTTCGATGTCGCGCAAACTCGCGGTAGGTCAGTTGGGCGAAGGCCATGACCCGGAACTGTTCCGCGCAACAGCGTGCGAACGCCCTTGTCGCCGCCGTAGCGCGCAACGTACCGCGCGAAGGTTGTCCAGGGCAGGAAATCCATGAGTTGGGCGAACAGCGTCTTGCCGATGTTCATGGCGACCTCCGGGCAAAAGCCCGGAAGCCTGCCCGAAATGGCAATCGCCGTTCAAATCGACAACACCCTTCATCGCTCGGAAATCCGCGTCAGTCGTGGCTTTCAGAGATTCGACCATTCATTTAACCGGACAGTAGTGATTTTCCAAACAACCGACAACACACAAAATCAGCACACTTCGAGCAGTGTGGTATCGGTAAAGATCAGCGCGCCGTGTACCGGCCGATCAGGAAAGACAGCAGCCACGGCTTGGCAGTAGTCGAGCACCTGCGCCCGATACCCGGTCAGACGCGGCGTATCGCTGGCCGAGCTCTTGTAATCGAGCACCCACAGCGCGGCATCGGGGCCATCGAACTCGACCAGCCGGTCGATGCGGCGCAAGGTACCGTCGCTGGTCGAAATGTCGATTTCGTTCCAGGCGCGAGCAAACACGGCCGGATCGAAGAAATGCCGCAGGGCCGGTGCGGCGAGCAGGCGTTCGACGGGCGGCAGGACGTGCCGGTACTCGGCATCGTCAAAACCCAGATCGCGCCACCAGCCGTCGGCACTGGCCTTGCCGGTGCGCCGCTCGAGCAGGGCGTGGAGCAGGATGCCGAAGCGCTCGCCGGCATCGGCCACCGTCCGCCGCTCGCCGATACGCGGTAACGGCGCGGCATCGAGCGAGGCTTCGGCAACGACAGGTGCCTCGGGCGCTGCGGGCGCCTGCGGCAGTTCGGCACCGTGCGCCAGCCCACCACCGAGCTTTTCCAGCGCAGCCTGCAAGCGGCGATACGGCGTGTTCTCGTTGTCGCGCGTGCCGGCAATGCCGCTGGCGATGAAGACCTGGCGCGCCCGCGTGATCGCAACGTAGAGCAGGTTCAGTTCCTCGCGCACGGCAGCCGTACTTTCGGCGTCGAACAGCGGCTGGCGTGCCGCGCCGCGCTCGTCCATCCGGCCGTAGAACGAGAAATGCCGTGGCGCCGGCGCTTCCGCGGGCCAGTCGACCAGCACATCCCAAGCGTCGGCGGCGCGTGGCGCGGCGTGGGCGTCGAGCAGCCAGACAACCGGCGCTTCGAGGCCCTTGGCGCCGTGAATGGTGAGAATGCGCACGCGACCGGTGTCGAGCGCATTGCTGCCCGCAGCGGCAATCGCGCCTTCATCCGGGG
>JBAQRB010000110.1:0-23155 GCA_049295655.1 Rhodocyclaceae bacterium | reverse complement strand
GGCCAGATCCGGCCAGGTCGCGACGTCGGCAAAACCGCTCGCCAGCAGCAGATCGCGCGTCGCCAGCGCCTGATCGTAACCATGCTCGATCAGCAGCCAGCCACCGGCCACGAGATGCGCGGGCGCACCGCGAACAATCGCCCGGATGCACGACAGGCCGTCGCCGCCGGCAACGCCATCGGTCAGTGCCTGTTGCGGCTCGAAGGGCAGGCCGTCGGCGGCCAGATGCGGGTCGCCGCAGACGACGTACGGCGGATTGGAAACGATGATCTCGAAGCGTTCGGCGCCGAGCGGCGCGTACCAGTCACCGGCGAAGCAGCGGACCGCCGGCGCATGGCGCAGTGCATTGGTGCGCGCCACATCGAGTGCCGCAGCGGAAAGATCGACGGCGGTGACCTCGGCCGACGGGCAGAGGCTGGCCAGCGTCACGGCGACGATTCCCGAGCCGGTGCCCAGATCGAGAATGCGCGGCGCCGCCAGACGCTGTGCACGCGCCAGCGCGAGTTCGACCAGGAGCTCGGTTTCCGGACGCGGAATCAGCACCGCCGGCGTTACGAAGAACTCGAGATCGCGAAAGTGCGCGTTGCCGACGAGATAGGCCAGCGGTTCGCCGGCAATCCGCCGCTCGAGCAGAACATCGAGCAAATTCGCGGCTTCCGGCGAGAGTAAGCGCTCAGGATGGGCGATCAGGTCGCTGTGCGTGCAGCCACTGACGTGCTCGACGAGCAGGCGCGCATCAAGCCGGTCGATGCGCCAGCCAGCCAGCCGCCAGGCTTCGCCGATCGTCGTCGCCGGCGTCATTTACTCGCCGCCGCCCTCGGCCAGCATGGCCAGCTGCTCGGCCTGGTGCTCGGCGGCCAGCGCGCCGACCAGTTCCTCGATATCGCCATCCATGATCGCGTCGATCTTGTACAGCGTGAGGTTGATGCGGTGGTCGGTGACCCGCCCCTGCGGGAAGTTGTAGGTGCGGATGCGCTCGGAGCGGTCGCCGCTGCCGACCAGGCTCTTGCGCTCGGAGGCGATCTTCGCGTGCTGCTCGCGCTCCTGCGCGTCGCGGATGCGCGCGACGAGCACCGACATGGCCTGCGCCTTGTTCTTGTGCTGCGAGCGGCCGTCCTGGCATTCGACGACGATGCCGGTCGGCAGGTGCACGATGCGCACGGCCGAATCGGTCTTGTTGATGTGCTGGCCGCCGGCGCCCGACGCGCGGAAGGTGTCGATGCGGATCTCCGACGGATTGATCGTCACGTCCTCGAGCTCGTCGGCTTCCGCCATCACCGCGACGGTGCACGCCGAGGTGTGGATGCGGCCCTGCGTCTCGGTTTCCGGGACGCGCTGGACTCGGTGCGCGCCGGACTCGAACTTGAGCTTCGAATAGGCGCCGGCACCGATGATGCGGGCGATCACCTCCTTGTAGCCGCCGACGTCGGACGAACTCGCCGAGACGATTTCGACCTGCCAGCGCTGGCGTTCGGCGTAGCGCGTGTACATGCGGAAGAGATTGCCGGCAAACAGTGCCGATTCGTCGCCGCCGGTGCCGGCGCGGATTTCGAGGAAGATGTTGCGCTCGTCGTTGGCGTCCTTCGGCAGCAGCAGCTTCTGCAGCTCGATCTCGATTTCCGGCAGGCGCGCCCTGGCGTCGTGCATTTCCTCTTCGGCGAGTTCCTTCATTTCCGGGTCGGCCAGCATCTCCTGCGCCGACGCCAACGCCGCCTCGGTCTGCCGGAAGGTCTGGTACAGCGCGACGAGGCCACCGAGCTCGGAATGCTCGCGCGTCAGCTTGCGGTACTGATCCATGTCGCGCGTCGCCTCGCCGCTGGCCAGGATCCGGTCAAGCTCGTCGAGGCGGCCGGTGAGGTGTTCGAGTTTGTCGCGGATGCTCTGTTTCATCGGGAGGGCAGTCGGGGAGGCGGAAGCGGGAAATCGGAAAAACAGCGTGCTTGCAGACGGCGATCCGCGCTACTCGCCGGAATGGGGATCGGCATGCAGGTGATAGAGGCGCGAGACGAGCGACTGCAGTTCGGCGCGGTCGCCGTCGGCCTGGTTGAGCGCCTGCGTCGGTGCGTGCAGGAACTTGTTGGTCAGCCGGTGCGAGAGCTGGTCGAGCACGCGCGCCGGGTCGTCGCCCTTGGCCAGCAATTTGAGCGCATGTTCCATTTCATGCCGGCGCGTGCGCTCGGCGGCGTCGCGCAGCGAGCGGATGACCGGCACCGTGTCGCGCGTCTGCAGCCAGTGCAGAAAACCCTCGACGCGCTCGTCGATGATCGCCTCGGCATCGACCACCGCCGCCTGGCGCGACTCGACGCCCGATTCGACGACCTGCGCGAGGTCGTCGACGGTGTACAAAAAAACGTCGTCCATCTCGCCGACCTCGACCTCGATGTCGCGCGGCACGGCCAGGTCGACCATGAATATCGGCCGGTGACGGCGCGCCTTGATCGCGCGCTCGACCATGCCGAGGCCGATGATCGGCAACTGGCTGGCCGTGCAGGAGACGACGATATCGAATTCGGCGAGCCGCCCGGCGATTTCGTCGAGACGGATCGCCGTGCCGCCGAAACGCTCGGCGAGCGCTTCGCCGCGCTCGACGGTGCGGTTGGCGATGACGATCTGCTTCGGCCCCTGCGCCGCGAAGTGCGTCGCGCACAGGTCGATCATCTCGCCGGCGCCGATGAACAGGATCTTCTGGTCGGCAACGCGCTCGAAGATGCGCTCGGCCAGATGCACGGCGGCGGCTGCCATCGAGACGATGTTGGCGCCGATCGCCGTCGTCGAACGCACCTCCTTGGCCACCGCGAACGAGCGCTGGAAGAGCTTGTGCAGCGTCGTCCCGAGCGTTCCGGCCTCTTCGGCGACGCGCACCGCGTCCTTCATCTGCCCGAGGATCTGCGGCTCGCCGATGACCATCGAATCGAGGCCGCTGGCGACGCGAAAAGCGTGGCGAACGGCGTCGCGCTCTGGGTAGGTGTAGAGGTAGGGCTCGATCTCGTGCCGCGCGATGCGGTGGTACTCGGCCAGCCACGCCGCAGCGACCTCGGGCGTATCGGTCGAACAGTAAAGTTCGGTACGGTTGCAGGTCGACAGGATCGCCGCTTCGCGAACCGCCTTCGCCCGCGTCAGGTCGGCGAGCGCCTGCTGCAGTTTCTCGGCGTGAAAAGCCACCTGCTCGCGGACCGAGAGCGGTGCCGTGTGGTGGTTGATGCCGAGAGTGAATAGCGCCATGCGGAAACCGGGAGTGGTGGCAAATCAGGGGGGCGATTATACCACCCGCCCCCGCCGCCTTCGGGATGACGCAGATCAAGCCGGCGCGCATCGGGCGCGGGCCGATCCGCCCCGCCTGCAGCGGCTACAGAAACCTGAACGTCTCCCACTGCAGCGCACCGAGAATCTCATCGACATCCAGCGGGACACCGGCCTGCGGCCGAGCCGCGGCCATTTTTCCCAAATCGAACAGCTTGTTGATCGACAGCAGCTGAGCGTAGGCCAGCGGCAAGGCCGCCGCTCGACGCAACGCGAGGAAGGCTGCATCATCCAGCGCGTTGAGGCGCGCTTCGTCCACCCGGAAAAGCCCATTGACCTGGCGTACGCTGCCATCGTCCTGCTGCACCTTGATATCCCAGGGGACGATCAGCGCATGCTCGGCGAGTGCCTGACAGGCCTGATTCGTTGCCAGCTCATTTTTGTCCAGTTCGGACAGAAAGCCGATGATTCCATTCAGGGTATCGGACGGCGCGCCGTCCGCTGCGAACAACGGCTGACCATCACTCTGCGAAAGCAGGCTGCTCATCGGGTCGATGCAGACCACAGGCTCGGTCATTGCCTCGCTGCGTACCAGCCTGAACGGATAGCGGCGCAATGCCGCCGGCTGATAGGTCCCCAGCCAGCGGCCGTCTGCGGAAACGTACAGGCTTTGGGCGACGTCCAGACCGAGGACGGCAACCAGGCTGTAAGTACCGTCCGGCTGGGCAAGGAAAGCGATCGGGAATGCGTGGACGGCCTTGGCAATCTCCGCTCCGACAATCGGCAGCACCGCTTCTTTCGCGGCAAAGGAGAAATCGGCAACCGGACGCAAACGCAAGGCAGCGTGCTGCTCTCGGGACAAGGCGGTGAGCGACGAATACATGATGGGCAACTTTTTACCGGAGAAGGCGGCTACTTTAGCAAATATCGGCGCTGGATAGTGGCTCGCCGTCGGCCCCGCTGCTCAATGCAGCGCCAGCGCGCTGCGCTCAACTATCGGCAGTTCGAACCACGACGGCCAGACCTGGCGTGGCCATTCGGCCTTGACGTACAGCCCGTGCATGATGCCTAGCCACTGGCGCAATTCGACCATGGTCAGGTTCAGGCAAGCCGCCTGGTCATCCGCCCAGTGAAAAATAACTGAATGCACATCGCCGGCATGACGCGCCAGGTCGATTGAAGTCAGCAAGCCCCGTCGCACTTCGCCATTGATCTGCACGGGTTCGCTGCCACGATGCAATGCCAGCGCCGCATCCTGCTCCCAGGATTGCACGGCATCGCGCGTCGTTCCGACACGATGGTCTGCCTCGCTACCGAGCCAACGGACCAGCGCCTGCACCAGCCGGCCGGCGAGGCGCTGGGTCAGCCAAAGCGCCGAGGCCTGCCCGGCATCATCCTCAATCGCAAGACGCAGGCGATCCTCGGACTCATCGTATGACAAAGTTGTTTTCTTGACGTTGTTCATAGGTGACACCATCGAACGCAACGAACCAGGCTGCACAAATGCAAACGGCCCCCGTCAGGGAGCCGTCTGAAAAACTGGTGGCCAATCGCGGAATCGAACCACGGACACGCGGATTTTCAATCCGCTGCTCTACCAACTGAGCTAATTGGCCAAACGAAGGCAGCATTATAGCGAGCCGATCGCGCTTCGTCAAAAGCAAAACCGGAATATTCTGCAAAGCGATTCTGCAAAGCGGATTCAATCAGGCGAATCCGCTTTGCACATGCTGCGGGATATCGAGCTTGGGCAACGGCAGACGGCGGATGGGAAAGACAACCCGTGCGATGGCGCCGCAAGCCAGGCCGTCCGGAGAGCCTTTGGTGTTGGCGCGCAAGCTGACGGCGGCGCGATGCAGTTCGGCGATCTCGCGAACGATGGCCAGCCCCAGCCCGCTGCCTTCGACCCCCGTATCGTCGACCCGGTAGAAACGGTCGAAGACCAGCAAGGCGTCGTCGTCGGAAATGCCGATTCCGTTGTCTTCTATCTCGAGCAGCGCAAAGTCGCCTTGCGCGACGACGCGGCACGTGACTTGCCCGCCCTCGGGGGTGTAGCGCAAGGCATTGTCGATCAGGTTGTTGATCATCTCGCGCAGCAGGAAGGCATTGCCCATGATGCTGATCGGCCCGGCCGGCTCGTAGCCGAGGTCGATCCGGCGATCGAGTGCGCGCACAACCCAGTTCTCGACGATCTCGCGCAACAGCCGGTCGAGGTCCAGCGCGACCAGCGACTGCTGCGAGTGCTCACTCGCTTCGGCGCGCGCCAGCGCAAGAAGCTGATTGACCAGATGCGAAGCGCGATCGACGCTGGTCGCGATCTGGCACAGGGCGTGGCGCAGCTCGGCCGGGTCGGTTTCGCGCATGGCCAGCTGCGCCTGGGTTTTCAGTCCGGTCAGCGGCGTGCGCATCTGATGGGCGGCATCGGCCACGAAGCGGCGCTGGGCCTCCACGTTGTGCTGCATGCGGGCGAGCATCGAGTTGAATGCTTCGGTCAGCGGCCGCAATTCTTCCGGCATGCGGTGCAGGGCAATCGGCGACAGATCCGCCTCGCGGCGCGCCTCGATGCGCTGGCGCAAGCGGGTCAGCGGACGCAAGCCGCGCGACAGGCCGAACCAGACGAGGATGACGGCCAGCGGAATGATCACGAACTGCGGCAGGATGACGCTGGCGATGATCTTATTGGACAGTTGCGAGCGCTTCTCGAGCGTCTCGCCGACTTCGATCAGCAGCCAGCGCTCGCGCGGGGTATTGGGGTCAGCCATGTACATGTAGGCAACACGCAGGTCCTGGCCGTTGTATTCGGCATCGCGGAAATAGAGCTGCCCCGGCTCGTCCTGCATCGACGGTTGCGTCGACTTCGGCGGCGGCAGCTCCTTGTCGCCGGCCAGCAGCTTGCTGCCGTTGCCGAGCACATGGAAATACACGTTGTCGATTTCGTCGGAGCGCAGGACGGCGCGTGCCGAACCCGACAGGGCGATTTGCGGACGTCCGCCGACAAACTTGATCTGCCGGGAGATCGCCGTCACGTTCTCGCGCAAGGCCTGATCGTAGGGAAAACTGGCGACGTTGTTGGCGAAGTAATGCGTCACCGCGATGCTGATCGGCCAGACGAAAAGCAACGGTGCGAGCATCCAGTCCAGGATCTCGCCGAACAGCGAGCGCTGGCCCTCAGGACTTGCGGTCTTCCGCGGGCTTCTCAAGGCAGTATCCGAGACCGCGCACGGTCGCTATGCGCACGCCGCCCGACTCGAGCTTCTTGCGCAGGCGGTGCACATACACTTCGATGGCATTGTGGCTGACCTCTTCTCCCCAGCCGCACAGGTGATCGACCAGCTGATCCTTGCTGACCAGCCGTCCGGCACGCGAGAGGAGAATTTCAAGCAGGCCGAGCTCGCGCGCCGAAAGCTCGAGCGCCGCGCCGCACAGCTGGGCGCTGCGTCCGACCTGATCGAAAGTCAGGGCGCCGCACTGGATCGTCGGCGTGGTGCCGGACGAGCGACGGGTCAGCGCCCGCACGCGCGCTTCCAGTTCGGGCAACTCGAAGGGTTTGGCCATGTAGTCGTCCGCCCCGAGATCGAGCCCCTTGACGCGGTCATTGATGCCATCGAGCGCGGTGAGGATCAGAACCGGCACCGCCGAACTGCGCGCGCGCAAGCGGCGCAAGACATCGAGACCGGGAAGCTTGGGCAGGCCAAGATCGAGAATTACGAGATCGTAGGCATTGGTCATCAGGGCCGTATCGGCATCGATACCATTGCCGGCCCAGTCAATGGCATAACCGGTTTGCCGCAGGGAGCGGCACAGCCCGTCGGCAATAATCGGATCATCTTCGGCAAGCAGAATTCGCATGAGCTCCGTTCAGCAGCAGGTGCACGTAAGTTTTTTGTAAGCCGCTGGTTATAAGCTGCGCGGGCTGTTCTCCTTTTATGGTCTTAGGAGTTTTGGTTTCGGCCCGAACTCGGGGAGTGTCCGATTCTGCACCGGGCGCTCCCCGCCATTTTTCTGCAAGAAACCCCAATCCCGGCACCACCAGCGCCTGACTCGCCGCGAGTGTATCAAAAACGGCCGCTCTCCGTTTCCGCAGCGCAGCATAAAATTCCCCGACAACGGCTCGCACACGACAAAAAGCCCCGCCAGGTTGCCCTGGCGGGGCTTTTTTGCAGAACGAAAAGTTCAGACAGGCATTTTGCGCCGGTCTTACATTCCCATACCGCCCATACCGCCCATACCACCCATGCCGCCCATATCGCCCATGCCGCCCATGCCGCCGGCAGGCTTGTCTTCAACCAGCTCGGCAACCATGCAGTCGGTGGTCAGCATCAGGCCGGCGATCGAAGCGGCGTTCTGCAGCGCAGTACGCGTCACCTTGGTCGGATCGAGAACGCCCATTTCGACCATGTCGCCATACTGGCCGGTGGCGGCGTTGTAGCCGTAATTGCCGCTGCCCTGAACCACGGCATTGACGACAACGGAGGGCTCTTCGCCGGCATTGGCGACGATTTCACGCAACGGCTGTTCCATCGCGCGCAGCACGATCTTGATACCGGCATCCTGGTCGTGGTTGTCGCCCTTGAGATTGGCCAGCGCAACGCGGGCACGCAGCAGCGCAACACCGCCGCCAGGAACGATGCCTTCTTCGACAGCTGCACGGGTTGCATGCAGTGCGTCTTCGACACGCGCCTTCTTCTCTTTCATTTCGACTTCGGTCGCAGCACCGACCTTGATCAGGGCAACGCCGCCGGCCAGCTTGGCAACGCGTTCCTGCAGCTTCTCGCTGTCGTAATCGCTGGTCGAGGTTTCGATCTGGGCACGGATCTGCTTGACGCGCGCTTCGATGTTGGCGGCGACGCCGGCGCCGTCGATCAGCGTGGTGTTTTCCTTGCCGATTTCGATACGCTTGGCCTGGCCGAGTTCTTCCAGCGTAGCCTTCTCGAGGGTCAGACCGACTTCCTCGGCGATCACCTGGCCACCGGTCAGGATGGCGATATCTTCGAGCATGGCCTTGCGACGGTCGCCGAAGCCAGGCGCCTTGACGGCGCAGGTCTTCAGGATGCCGCGGATGTTGTTGACCACGAGGGTGGCCAGCGCTTCGCCATCGACATCTTCAGCGACGATCAGCAGCGGACGGCCGGCCTTGGCGACCTGCTCGAGGACGGGCAGCAGATCGCGGATGTTGGAGATCTTCTTGTCGACGATCAGAACATACGGATTGTCCAGGATGGCGCTCTGCTTTTCCGGGTTGTTGATGAAGTAGGGCGACAGGTAGCCGCGGTCGAACTGCATGCCTTCGACGACGTCGAGTTCGTTCTGCAGCGACTTGCCATCTTCGACGGTAATGACGCCTTCCTTGCCGACCTTGTCCATCGCACGGGCGATGATTTCGCCGATGTCGGCGTCGGAGTTGGCCGAGATCGAACCGACCTGGGCGATTTCCTTGTTGGTCGAGCACGGCTTCGAGAGCTTCTTCAGCTCGTCGAGTGTGGCGATCACGGCCTTGTCGATGCCGCGCTTCAGATCCATCGGGTTCATGCCGGCGGCAACGTACTTCATGCCTTCGCGGACGATCGACTGGGCCAGAACGGTCGCGGTCGTGGTGCCGTCGCCGGCGATGTCGGAGGTCTTGGAAGCGACTTCCTTGACCATCTGCGCACCCATGTTGGCGAACTTGTCCTTCAGTTCGATTTCCTTGGCGACGGAAACGCCGTCCTTGGTCACCGTCGGCGAGCCGTACGAGCGCTCGAGAACGACGTTGCGACCCTTCGGACCGAGGGTAACCTTGACCGCGTCGGCCAGGATGTTCACGCCTTCGACCATGCGAGCGCGTGCGGAATCGCCGAATTTGACTTCTTTAGCTGCCATAGGGATAACTCCTGGAATTCTGTAATGAGATTAAGTGGGACGGAACGCCTGGCGAATGACGCTCAGGCTTCAACGACACCCATGATGTCTTCTTCGCGCATGACCAGCAGCTCTTCGCCGTCAACCTTGACGGTCTGGCCGGCGTACTTGCCGAACAGGACACGATCACCAACCTTGACGTCGAGCTGGCGCACTTCACCGTTCTCGAGAATCTTGCCCTTGCCAACGGCGAGGATTTCACCCTGGTCGGGCTTTTCGGCAGCGGTATCCGGAATGACGATGCCGGAAGCGGTCTTGCGTTCATCTTCGAGACGCTTGACGATCACGCGGTCATGCAATGGACGAATTTTCATGCGTTTTTTCTCCTTGGGGGTTAAGCGTAAGTGACTACCAACTCGGCGATGCCAGCCCGGGGAAGCGCAGACAAAACAAATTAGCACTCAAAGCTGACGAGTGCTAATAATAGGGACGAAGCGGGTAAATTTCAAGTACGCGGCAATAAATATTGTTGGCGAATCAGACACAAAAAAACGGCCCGGGGAAGACCCCGGGCCGTTTTGCCGTTGAACTGGCGGAATTGCTTGCAGGTATTAGTGACCGGATGCGCTGCTGGAGCCCAGACCGGTTTCCGAACGAACCCGCTGTGCCGGGTAGAGCGAGCGCTCGAGTTGAGCCTGCTTGCTGTTGTCCATCTTGGAAACCAGATAGATCGTCAGGAAAGCAGCCGACATCGAGAACAGGCCCGGCGACGAGAACGGGAACAGTGCGGAACCCTTCGGGTTCTTGAGCACGGCTTCCCACACCGAAGCGGAGACCACGGTCAGGCCAACCGAGGAGAACAGACCGACGAAACCACCGGCCACTGCGCCCTTGGTCGTACAGTCTTTCCACAGCACGGACATGAACAGCACCGGGAAGTTGGCCGAACAGGCGATGGCGAAAGCCAGCATCACCATGTAAGCGACGTTTTCCTTCTCGAAGGCGATACCGAGGAACACCGCAACGATGCCGAGACAGATCGTGGTGATCTTCGAAACGCGCAGTTCGTGAGCGGAGTCGGCTTGACCCTTCATGATCACGGTAGCGTACAGGTCGTGCGACACGGCCGAAGCACCGGACAGCGTCAGACCGGCAACCACTGCCAGAATCGTGGCGAAGGCCACTGCGGAGATGAAGCCGAGGAAGACGTTGCCGCCGACCGCGTTGGCCAGGTGGATAGCGGCCATGTTGCCGCCGCCCTTCAGACCCTTGGTCAGATCGCCACCGACGTAGTAGGCAGCCGGATCCTGCGTCAGCAGAACGACGGCGCCGAAACCGATGATGAAGGTCAGGATGTAGAAGTAGCCGATCCAGGTCGTTGCCCAGCCCACCGACTTACGCGCTTCTTTCGCGCTCGGAACGGTGAAGAAGCGCATCAGGATGTGCGGCAGACCAGCGGTACCGAACATCAGCGTCATGCCGACCGAGATCGCCGAAATCGGATCCTTGATCAGCGCGCCTGGCCCCATGATGGCGTCGTGCTTGGCGTGAATTTCAACGGCCTTGGCGAACAGCAGTTCGGGGTTGAAACTGAACTGCCAGAGCACGGCCAGGGCCATGAAGGTTGCACCGCAGAGCAGCATGCAGGCCTTGATGATCTGCACCCAGGTGGTTGCCGTCATGCCGCCGAACAGCACGTAGCACATCATCAGTACGCCGACGATGATCACCGCGTAGGTGTATTCGAGGCCGAACAGCACCTTGATCAGCTGACCGGCACCGACCATCTGCGCAATCATGTAGAAGGCGACCACGACGAGCGAACCCGAAGCCGCGAAGATGCGGATCGGGGTCTGCGCGAAGCGGTAGGCGGCGACGTCGGCGAAGGTGAACTTGCCGAGGTTGCGCAAGCGCTCAGCCATCAGGAAGGTGATCACCGGCCAGCCGACCAGCCAGCCGATCGAGAAGATCAGGCCGTCGAAGCCGTTGGCGAATACCAGACCCGAAATACCGAGGAATGATGCTGCCGACATGTAGTCGCCGGCGATCGCCAGACCGTTCTGAAAGCCGGTGATACCGCCACCGGCCGTGTAGAAGTCGGCAGCCGTCTTGGTTTTTGCAGCGGCCCACTTGGTGATCCACAGGGTCATCGCGACGAAAGCGCCGAACATGCCGATGGCCACCCAGTTGGTTTCCTGCTTGACCGTGTTGCCCAGATCGGCGCCGGCAGCCAGGGCAGCGCCCGCTACCAGCATGCCGAGCACGAGGCCCAGGCCGTTACGTGTTGTTTTGGACATCATTATTTGTTTGCCTCCTTGATGATTTCGGCGTTCAGGTCGTCGAATTCAGTGTTGGCGCGGCGTACGTAGATGTTGGTGATCAGAATAGTCAGAACGATCACGCCAACGCCCATCGGGATACCGATCGAAGTCACCATGCCGGCACCCATCTTCTGCGCCAGAAACTCTTTGTTATAGGCAACCAGCAGGATATAGCCGTAGTAAATGCACATCACCAGAATGGTCATGATGATGCTGTAGCTGGAGCGGATGCCGACCAGCTTTTCGTACTTTGGGTTGGCGGCGATGCGCGCAACCAGATCTTCTTCTTTCATTTTGCCTCCTCGCAAATGAACGGTTTGACGAGCCACTTGAAATGACTACGAAGCCCACAATAGAGCGCCGAACTTACTGAAACCTTACGGATCACGATTCCTTAAACCGATTGCACATTGCACAATCCTTGGCCGGCATGGCCTTGCACTGCAGCAGATCGGGTATGCTCGGGGCCGGCCGACACGGCACCGCCATTCCGAACCCAGCACACCATGAGACAACAAACAATCGCCCGCACGCGCCAGATCCTGGCCGTCGCCCTGCTTGCCCTTCCTGCGACCTTTCTTTTCGGCGGGAAAGGTGCTTACGCGGCGGCACCGCCGCCCGAGGTCAGCGCGGCATTCAAGGATGCCGGCATCCCGATGCATGGCTTTTCCATCGTGGTACAGGGCGTCGACGGCGGAGCGCCGCTGATCAGCCACAACGCCGGACAGTCGATGAACCCGGCGTCGGCCATGAAGCTCGTCACCACCTATGCCGCCCTCGAACTGCTCGGCCCGGCCTACACATGGCGCACCGAGGCGCTTGGCGAAGCCGCTCCGGTCGGCGGACGGCTCGATGGCAACCTCTATCTGCGCGGCAGCGGCGACCCGCGCCTGGCACTCGAGCAATTCTGGCTGCTGCTGCGTCAGCTGCGCGCGCGCGGCATTGCTGAAATCGGCGGCGATCTGGTGCTCGACCGCAGCGCTTTTGCATTGCCGCCGCACGACCCGGCCGAATTCGACAACGAGCCTCTGCGCCCCTACAACGCCGGCCCCGATGCGCTGCTGGTCAATCTCAAGAGCCTGCGCCTGACGCTGCAGCCCGACCCGGCCAACAAGACCGTGGCGGTGATCAGCGAAACGCCGGGAGAGGGAATGCGCATCGTCAATCGCCTGACGCTCGGCAGCGAAGCCTGCGGCGACTGGCGCGAAAAACTCAAACCGGTCGTCAGCGGCGAGACGATCGAACTCTCGGGCAGCCTGGCCGCGGCCTGCGGCGAAAAAGCACTGAACCTCGCCCCCTGGGCCGCCGACGAGCAGGTCGAACGTCTGTTCCGCGCGCTCTGGCGCGAACTGGGCGGCACGCTGCGCGGCCAGGTTCGCGCAGGCAAGACACCGGTTGGCGCACAGGCCCTTGCCGGACAGGACTCCCCGGCGCTTGGCGAGGTCGTTCGCGAAATCAACAAATACAGCAACAACGTGATGGCGCGCCAGCTCTTCCTGACCCTGGCCGACGAGCGCCCGGCGACGCCGGAGGGGGCACGCCGCCAGATCAGGGCGTGGCTTGACGCAAAAAGGCTGAAATTGTCGGAACTGGTGCTCGACAACGGCTCCGGCCTGTCGCGCAACGAACGCATCTCGGCCGACGGATTGAGTCAGCTGCTGCTCGCCGCGTGGAAAAGCCCGGTGATGCCCGAACTGATCTCCTCGCTGCCACTGGCCGGAATCGACGGGACGCTGAAAAAACGCCTCGGCGACAGCCCGGCGAGCGGCCGCGCCCACTTGAAAACCGGCTATCTGGAAGGCGTCCGGGCGATCGCCGGCTATCTGCTCGATGCCAGCGGCAAGCGCTGGGTCGTGGTCTGCCTGATCAACGACCCGCGCGCCAGACTCGGCAAACCGGCAATCGACGCGCTGCTGCGCTGGGTCGCGAAGCGCTGAAGGCGGCGACTTACAGGCCGATCGGCTGCCGCGCGTTGAGCGCCAGCCAGCCGCGCACGACGCGATAGATCAGCCAGAAGGTGAGCGCGACCAGAATGGCCAGCATCAGCGGCAGGCCGATTAAAGTCAGCCCGAGGGCGACGGCAATCGCGACCCACAGCGCGGCAAACCAGAAGGTCCGGATCTGCCAGCGAAAGTGGCTCTCCAGCCAGCTGCCGGCCACCTCGGCGCGTTTCACGTAATTCAGGATGACCGCGATGATCGACGGCCAGCCGATCAGAAAGGCGCCGATCACGCTGGCGGCGCCGAAGATGCCGGTGAGCACCGAAAAAGCGTGCAGCGCGTAGATCACCTGACACCAGGCGCGGGCGCCGTCAAGATCGGGCCGGGCAGAAGATGGTTCCATGCCTAGAGCGCCAGTTGTTGCCAGAGATCGTCGATGCGCTGTTTGACCGCCGCATCCATGACGATAGTCTTACCCCACTCGCGGCTGGTCTCGCCCGGCCACTTGTTGGTCGCGTCGATGCCCATCTTGCTCCCGAGACCTGCGACCGGACTCGCGAAGTCGAGGTAGTCGATCGGCGTATTCTCGGCGATCAGGGTATCGCGCGCCGCATCGACGCGCGTCGTCAGCGCCCAGATCACTTCCTTCCAGTCGCGGATATTCACGTCGTCATCGACGACGATGATCGTCTTCGTGTACATGAACTGGCGCAGGAAAGACCAGATGCCGAACATCACGCGCTTGGCGTGGCCGGGGTACTGCTTCTTGATGCTGACGGTGGCAAGGCGATACGAGCAACCCTCGGGCGGCAGGTAGAAATCGACGATCTCGGGAAACTGCTTCTGCAGGAGCGGAACGAACACTTCGTTCAACGCGACGCCGAGCATCGCCGGCTCGTCGGGGGGCTTGCCGGTATAGGTGCTGTGATAGATCGGGCTCCTGCGCATCGTGATGCGCTCAATGGTAAACACCGGAAAGTGCGCCTGCTCGTTGTAGTAGCCGGTGTGGTCGCCATACGGGCCTTCAAGCGCCGTTTCGGCCGGATCGATGTAGCCTTCGAGCACGATCTCGCTCGATGCCGGCACCTGCAGGTCCGAGCCGAGGCATTTGACGACCTCGGTCTTCGCGCCGCGCAGCAGGCCGGCGAACTGGTATTCGGAGAGGTTGTCCGGCACCGGCGTCACGGCGCCGAGGATGGTCGCCGGATCGCAGCCGATCACGGTAGCCACCGGAAACGGCTGGCCCGGATACTTCAGGCAGTGGTCGCGAAAATCGAGCGCGCCGCCGCGATGCGCCAGCCAGCGCATGATCACCTTGTTCGGCCCGAGCACCTGCTGGCGGTAGATGCCGAGGTTCTGCCGCGCCTTCTCCGGCCCGCGCGTCACGGTCAGCCCCCAGGTGATCAGCGGCGCAACGTCGCCCGGCCAGCAGTGCTGGATCGGCAGACGCGCAAGGTCGACGTCCTGGCCTTCCCAGACGACTTCCTGGCACGGCGCCGACGAAACCACCTTCGGCGTCATGTTGAGCACCTGCTTGAGGATCGGCAGCTTGTCCCACGCATCCCTCAGCCCCTTCGGCGGCTCGGGCTCCTTCAGGTAGGCGAGCAGCTTGCCGACTTCGCGCAGCGCCTCGACCGACTCCTGCCCCATGCCGAGGGCGACGCGGCGCGGCGTCCCGAAGAGGTTGGCAAGCACCGGAATCGCGCTGCCTTTCGGCTTCTCGAAGAGAATCGCCGGACCGCCGGCACGCAGCACGCGGTCACAGATTTCGGTCATCTCAAGGCGCGTATCGACCTCGACGCCAACCCGTTTCAGTTCGCCGATGGCTTCCAGTTGTGCAATAAAGTCGCGCAGGTCGTGATATTTCATCGTTCAGCCCAGCCCCGCTTCAACGCAGGAAAGATGGATACAGGAAGTCGAGGACGATACCGGCGAAGATGCTGGCACCGATCCAGTTGTTGTGCAAAAAGGCCTTGAAACAGGGCGCCCCCTCCCGGCCGCGAATCAGCGTGTAGTGATAGGCGGCAATGCCGGCCGAAACGATCAGTCCGGCGTAGAACAGCCACCCCAGCTGCAGGCCGTAGCCGACCCAGCCGATCAGGCCCAGGGTCACCGTATAACACAGCATCACGGCCGCCACATCGTAGGCGCCGAAGGTGATCGCCGACGTCTTGATACCGATTTTCAGGTCGTCCGGGCGGTCGACCATCGCGTACTCGGTATCGTAGGCGACCGCCCAGAAAACGTTGGCGAGCAGCAGCCACCACGCCTCGGCCGGCACGCGGTCGAGGTGCGCCGCATAAGCCATCGGGATGCCGAAACCGAAGGCGATGCCGAGATAGGCCTGCGGAATGGCGAAGAAGCGCTTGGTGAAAGGATAGCTCGCCGCCAGAAACAGCGCCGCCACCGAAAGCCCGGCGATCAGCCAGCTCTTGAGCGGCAGGATGAGCAGGAAGGCGCACAGCGACAGCGCAGCGAAAAGGATCATCGCCTCCTTGACGCTCACCTTGCCGGCTGCCAGAGGACGCTCCCGGGTGCGCGCCACGTGCGGGTCGAAATTGCGGTCGGCAAAGTCGTTGATCACGCAGCCGGCCGAGCGCATCAAGACCGTTCCCAGCGCAAAGATCCACACCACCATCCAGTCCGGCCGGCCGTGCGACGACAGCCAGAGCGCCCAGAAAGTCGGCCAGAGCAGGAGCAGGATGCCGATCGGCTTGTCGAGCCGCATCAGCTTTTCGTAGAGATCGCAGCGTTCGCGCAGTTTTTCGAGAGAGGGATTCATGGCCGCCATTGTAAACGGAGCCGCAACCAGGCGACGAAACGCTGCCGGAATTCGGGGGCCAGAACGCACAGGTAGAGCGCAACCCCGGCGTTGCACAAGGCCGCGGCGCCGAACAGTGCCGGGATGCTCACCCCGCTATCGAGCAGGCCAGCGGCGGCCAGCGCCCCGACGACCATGAACATGGCATTCAGTATGTTGTTGGCGGCGATGATGCGCGCGCGCTGCTCGGGCGGGCTGCGCAACTGGATCAGGGCATAGAGCGGCACGATGAAAAAGCCGCCGAACAGACCGAGCGCCAGGAGATCGAACAGCACATGCCAGGTCGAAAACTGTCCGAGCAGCGCGGGGAGTGTAGAAAGTGCGAGCGCTGCGCCGGCCGGCAACGGCGCCGGCGAAGCGAAGGCCAGGTCGAGGCCAAACAGCGTCAGTCCCAGCGAACCGAAAGGCACCAGACCGATTTCCACCTGCCGGCCGGAAAGGCGCTCGCAAAGCAGCGAGCCAAGTCCGATGCCGACGGTAAACGTGGCGAGCAACAGCGTCACCGTGCTTTCGCCGCCGCCCAGGACATGCTTCGCATAAGCGGGGAACTGGGCGAGAAAGAGCGCGCCGTAGAGCCAGAACCACGAGATGCCGAGGATCGACAGAAAGACCAGGCGGTTTTTCCGCGCAAAGCCGATGTTGCGCCACGTTTCGCGCAGCGGGTTGAGACTGACCACCAGATCGGGGACCGGCGCCGGCGCGCTCGGGATGGCGCGGCTCGTCAGATAGCCGACGAAGGCGACGAGCAGGCCGGCATAAGCCACCCACAACGGATCGCCGCCCGTCCCGGCGAGCAGCGATCCGGCCAGCGTGCCGAGCAGGATCGCCACGAAGGTGCCGGCTTCGACCAGCGCATTGCCGCCGATCAGCTCGTCCTCGCGCAGATGTTGCGGCAAGATGGCGTACTTGACCGGCCCGAACAGCGTCGAATGCAGGCCGAGCAGGAACAGCGCGGCAAAGAGCACGGGCAGGCTGTGCCGAGCGAAACCGAGTGCCGCGACACCCATGATCAGCATCTCGAGCAGTTTGACCAGCCGCGTCAGCCGGGCCTTGTCGATCTTGTCGGCAAACTGGCCGGCGCTTGCCGAGAACAGGAAGAAAGGCAGGATGAACAGCCCCGCCGCCAGATTGCCGATCAGCCCGGGCGAAAGCGTCGTCCAGCTCGCTGCCTGAAAAGTGAGCAGGACGACCAGCGCATTCTTGAACAGATTGTCGTTGAAGGCGCCGAGGAACTGCGTCGCGAAGAAGGGCGCAAATCGGCGCGAGACGAGCAGCGCGAACTGCGACTTCGGCGAAGGTTCATCGACGGGCATGCGTCAAGCCGGCAACTGGCCCCGGCCTTGGCCGAAAAGCGTCTCGAACGC
Source organism: Rhodocyclaceae bacterium (assembly GCA_049295655.1). Lineage (GTDB taxonomy): Bacteria > Pseudomonadota > Gammaproteobacteria > Burkholderiales > Rhodocyclaceae > CAJBIL01. Next base: position 5,631 of record JBAQRB010000110.1, on the reverse strand, counting down.
CTCGAGCTGCAGCGGCCGGCTGAACAGATAACCCTGATAGGCGTGGCACCCGAGGGTGGCAAGAAGCACCCGCTGCGCCTCGATTTCAACGCCCTCGGCAATCACCGTCAGGCCCATGCTTTCGGCCAGCGCGACGACCATCCGGGCAATGGCGGCATCGTTGGGATCGACCAGAATGTCGCGGACGAAACCCTGGTCGATTTTCAACTGATCGAGCGGCAGCCGCTTCAGACAGGAAAGCGACGAATAGCCGGTGCCGAAGTCATCGAGCGAGAAACCGACGCCGGCCGCCTTGAGGACGGTCATCTTGGCGATCACGTCTTCCACATTCGCCACCAGCAGGCTTTCGGTCAATTCCAGTTTCAGGCGCTGCGCATTGGCACCGCTGCGCTGCAACGCCGCCAGCACCTGCTCGACGAAGTCGGGCTGGTGGAACTGGCGGGCGCTGACGTTCACCGCCAGCGTCAACGCCGCGGTTTCCGGCCGGGTTGCCCAGGCCGCCAGCTGATCGCAGGCCGTTTCCAACACCCACTGGCCCAGCGGCAGGATCAGACCGGTTTCCTCGGCCAGCGGAATGAAGGAAAGCGGTGAAACCAGGCCACGTTCGGGATGCGGCCAGCGCAGCAAGGCTTCGCAACCGCTCACCCGGCCGGATGAATCGACCTGCGCCTGATAGTAGAGCAGGAACTGCCGGTCGATGATCGCCTTGCGCAGATCGAGCTCCAGCGCGGCACGCGCCGCGATCGCCGCCTGCATCGCGGGATCGAAGAAGCGCAGGGTATTGCGACCCGCCGCCTTGGCCTCGTACATCGCCGTATCGGCGCGTTTCATCAATTCATCGACGCTGACCGCAAGATTGCGAAACAGCGCAATGCCGATGCTCGACGTGCAATGATGGCTGCACTTGCTGAGCAGCTTGCCGCTCAGGGGTAGGTCGAGCAGATAGGGCTGACTGAGCTGGGCCAGAATCTTGCGCGCCACGCTTTCGGCCTGCGCCGCAGCCAGACCGCCCTCGTCGAGACCGGAAAGGATCACCACGAACTCGTCGCCCCCGAGCCGCGCCAGCGTAGCGCCACCCTCGATGCACGCCTGCAGGCGCGAAGCGACGCCAAGCAGGAGCTGGTCGCCGACTTCATGCCCGAGCGTGTCGTTGAGCGTCTTGAAATTATCCAGATCGATCAGCAGCAGCGCGCCATAGCGGCCACTGCAGGCACTACTCTCGAGCGCCAGCCCCAGCTGATCGAGCATCAGGCGCCGGTTGGGGAGCTGAGTCAGCTGATCGTAAAAGGCCAGATTCCTGATCCGGTCTTCCGACGCCTTGCGGGCCGTGATATCGATCAGCGTCGCAACGTAATTGACGATTTTTCCGGCGGCATCCTTCACAGCGGTAATCGTCAGCCACTCAGGATGGATTTCGCCGTTCTTGCGCCGGTTCCAGATTTCGCCCTGCCATGTCCCGCTGCGCTCGATGCTTTCCATCATTGCGGCAAAAAAATCGGCGTCGTGCCGGCCGGAATTGAGCAACTGCGGCGTCTGACCGATTGAATCGGCGGCCGAATAGCCGGTAATCTCAGAAAAGGCCCGATTGACGCGCAGGATGACCTGCGTGGCGTCGGTAATGAACATCCCTTCCTGCGACTCGAAGGCGGTGGCGGCAATACGCAAATCGTGGTCGGCACGTTTGCGCTCGCTGATGTCGACAATCACGCCGACCAGGCCATCCGCCTGCCCGCTGGCGTCGTAGAAACGCTTGCCGGTCAGGCGCCCCCAGAATTCCGTGTGATCCTGACGCCAGTAGAGCCGCTCCAGGTCAACCGATGAAACGGCGCTGGACAGCAAGGCGAGCATCTTCTGCCGCCCGCTCTCGCGCTCGGACGGATGAACAAGGGCGACATATTCATTGCCGAGCAGGCTGTCGAGCGAACAGCCGAACATCTCGGCCATGCGCTGGTTGGCCTGCGTGATGCGCCCCTCGCCATCGACGAGAAAAATCGCCACGCTCGCCGTATCAAGGATCTGCTTGAACAAAGCCTCGCGTGCCGCCAGACCTTCGTTGGCCAGCGCCAGTGCCTGCGTGCGCGCGATGACCTTGTCTTCGAGCGCCCGGTTCAGGTCGGCGAGGTTTGCCGCAGTCTTGATCTGACCAAGGTAATCGAGGCCCTTGTCGGCCAGCATGCTCGCCAGTTGGGCATAAAGACGGGTCAGCGCCTCGACGCGTGCGCGGGGCAGGATGGGGACCCGGCCGATGGCGGCCAGATAGGCCGTTTCGTCGAAGCCGAACTGGCTGGCCTGCCGACGGAAAAAATCCAGATCGGGCGCTTCGGTCAGGAACTGCCCGGTAAAGACGCTGGCGACATGCTCGCCATTCACGATGATCCGTGCAGCCGTGTCGACCAGACCGTTGTGACAGCGGTAAATGGCCAATGCCTTGCCTTCGGTCATGCTGTTGACCAGCGACGTATCGCTTTCAAGACAGCGGCGGCAAGTCTCCGGATTGACACGATGAAAATCGGTGCAGGCATCCTGCCAGCCGGCGTGAACGATGACCGTCCCATCGACCTCGATGACGGCATTGGCGACCCCGACGACCTCGCTGAAGCTCTCCATCAGCGCCTGCAGCTTCGGAATATCGACGAGCTCGGAATACCTGAGCCGACCGGCTGAACTCATGCCTTGGCCTTCCTCAATTGCCGGACGGGATTGGCAGGGCGTGACCAAGCCAGGCTCGCCGCCAGTCCGCTTACACTGCGGCATGCGGCGCATCCTGTGCTGCCGGGTTTCGCAGATGGCTGAGCATCGCCTGTGCCTGCGCCTCGGGCGCGTAGGCGAAATGCAGGAGCATCTGCACCGGACGCGGCAACTTGCGGCCTGATTCATACCGCGACCCGCCCGACTGCCGCACGCCAATACGCCCCCAGAACGCAGACTGGTTCAACGCAAGCTGCTTACGGTAAGCAAGGGCAGCTTCCCCACTGGTCAGAAAAAACTTCGGCGCACCATCGGCTTTGGGCTTTCTCGGCATCGCAACGCTCCAGAACAAAGTACGGCAAATTGTACTCCCTGCGACACGCCCGGATGACTGCGCCCCGAGCCATTTTTACGCCGCAGTTTATGCCTATGCCAAGGCCCGCGTGACGATCTCGAACACGTCGCGCGACAGCCCGGGGTGGTCGCGCAGATGCGCCAGCGCCTGGCGGCTGTGCACCTGGCGCTGCGCATCGAACTTCTTCCAGCGGTCAAAGCAGCGGGCCAGACGCGAGGCGACCTGCGGGTTGCGGCCGTCAAGCTCGCGGATCTGCTCGGCCAGAAAGGCGTAGCCCGCGCCGTTCGCCGCGTGGAAACGAACGGCGTTGGCGCCGAAGGTGCGCAGCAGCGCATAAACCTTGTTCGGATTGCCCGCATCGAAAGCCGGATGGGCGGTGAGGCGGCGCACCTCGGCCAGCGTGCCGGGCAAGCGGCTGCCGGCCTGGACGGCCAGCCACGTGTCGACGACCAGCGCCTCGTGCTGCCAGCGCTCGTAGAAGTCGGCCAGCGCATTGCCGCGCTCGGCGCAGTCGGTCTGCGCCAGCGCCGACAGCGCGGCGAACTGGTCGCTCATGTTGTCGGCCTGCCGGTACTGCTGCCAGGCCAGCACGCGCCCCTCGGCGTTGTCGAGTTCGAGCAGGTAGGCCAGGCACAGGTTGCGCAGCGCCCGCCGGCCGGCGTCTGCCGCATCGGGCCGGTAGGGGCCGGTCGGCGCCAGTTCGGCGTAGAGGGCAGAAAACTCGGTGTAAAGCGCCTGCGCCAGATGCCGGCGCAGGCCGTTGCGCGCGGCATGCAGGGCGTCCGGATCGACTTCGTCGAGCGCCTCGGCGAGCGTCGCTTCGCCGGGCAGGGTCAGCGCCTCGGCAACGAAGGCGGCGCCACGCGCGGCGTGGCCTGACAACAGACGACGGGCGGCTTCGACAAAAGCTGCCGGCCAGACCGGCGCCCGGCCGGCAGCGAGCGCCGCACTGGCGTCGAGAATCAGGCGGCTGGCCAGTCGCTGGCCGGCCTCCCAGGCGCTGAACGGATCGCTCTCGAAGGCCAGCAGGTGCGTCAGCTGCTCGCTGCTGTAGGGGAAATCGAGGATCACCGGCGCCGAAAAATCGCGCAGCAGCGACGGCACCGGCTCGGCATCGACGCCGTCAAAAGCGAACTGCTGGCTCGTTTCGCCGAGCAGCAGGCTGCGCGCGCTGCCCGGCAATTCCTGCCCGGCGGCGTCGAACAGCGCGACGCGGATCGGGATCAGGTACGGATCGGCGTCGCTCGCCTTCGGATTGGACTGGGCAAAGCTCAGGGTATAACGCCGATTTTCCGCATCGTAGCTGCCGCTGGCCTGCACCTGCGGCGTTCCGGGCTGGCTGTACCAGCGCATGAAGCGGGTAAAGTCGAAGCCTGACGCGGCGGCCATCGCGGCGACGAAATCGTCGCAGGTGACGGCCTGCCCGTCGTGGCGGCGGAAGTATTCGTCGATCCCCAGGCGGAAGGCGTCGCGGCCGATCAGCGTCTGGATCATGCGCACCACTTCGGCGCCCTTGTCATAGACGGTGGCGGTATAGAAGTTGTTGATCTCGATGCAGGATGCCGGGCGCACCGGATGCGCCATCGGGCCGGCGTCCTCCGGGAACTGCCCGGCGCGCAGGCCGCGCACCTCGCGGATACGCGCGATCGCGCGGTCGTGCAGGTCGGCGCCGAATTCCTGGTCGCGAAAGACCGTCAGCCCCTCCTTCAGCGACAGCTGGAACCAGTCGCGGCAGGTGACGCGGTTGCCGGTCCAGTTGTGGAAATACTCGTGCGCGACGACGCGGTCGATGTTCTCGAAATCGAGGTCGGTCGCCACGTCGGCGCGGGCCAGCACGTATTTGGTGTTGAAGATGTTGAGCCCCTTGTTCTCCATGGCGCCCATGTTGAAGTCGCCGACCGCGACGATCATGTAGTGATCGAGGTCGCACTCGAGGCCGAAGCGCTCCTCGTCCCAGACCATCGATTTCTTCAGCGCCAGCATGGCGTGCGCGCACTGGTCGAGCTTGCCCGGCTCGACGTAGATGGCCAGTTGCACGCTGCGCCCGGAGGCGGTGCGGAAGGTGTCGAACAGCCCGTCGAGCTTGCCGGCAACGAGCGCGAAAAGGTAGCAGGGTTTCCTGAACGGGTCGTGCCAGCGCGCCCAGTGGCGGCCGTCCGCCGCATCGCCGGCGGCCACCGGATTGCCGTTGGCGAGCAGGACCGGCAGGCTGTCCTTGTCGGCATGCAGGGTCACCGTATAGATCGACATCACGTCCGGGCGATCGGCAAACCAGGTGATGCGCCGGAAGCCCTGCGCCTCGCACTGGGTGAAATAGCCGTCGGCCGAACGGTAAAGCCCGGAGAGCCTGGTATTGGCGTCGGCATCGATGCGCGTCACCGTCTGCACGACGAACTGCGCGGGAACCTCGGCAATCGAGAGCTGCGTCGCCGACAGCCGGTAGTCGCCAGCGCCCAGCAACTTGCCGTCGAGCATGACGGAGAGCGTTTCCAGATCGTCGCCATCGAGCAGCAGCGGCCCGCCGACGGATGCGGGATTGCGCCGGCAATTGAGCGTCGCGCTGACCACCGTCGCGCCGGGGCGGATGT
>JBAQRB010000109.1:0-34478 GCA_049295655.1 Rhodocyclaceae bacterium | reverse complement strand
GACGACTGATTGGTAACAGCGCTCGGCGTAAAGACGACCGTCGGTGCCGTACCACAAGCACTGGCGGCGACCAGTTGCCCCGTCAGCGTCGCGGTAATGACGCCAGCAGTACTAACCGCATAGGTAGTTACTTCCGTCGTCGCCGTTGGCCCTGCAGCCATCCCGAGGCCGCTGCTGTTCATTGCGCCAGTCCAGTTATTTGCGGTCAGCGTCACGGTACCGCCATTGAACTGGGCATTCTCGGCAACAGCGAGCTTTGCACTGGACACGGCCACATTGACCTTGCCCAGACGGGCGCGGGTCATGTAGTCGTTGTATTGCGGGATGGCGATCGCGGCGAGGATACCGATGATGGCGACGACGATCATCAGTTCGATCAGCGTGAAGCCTTTTTGCATCTTTTGCATGATGAATCTCCTTGGAAGGGGGAAATCAACGCCAACTGGCGTCTGCTTCCATTGTAGCAATCATGATGCCAGCCCGGGAAACCGCCTGCCTGTGCGGTTTTCACTGCGCGCACCGCCCGGAAAGTGACGAATTACGGCACTTGCCGGCCCGATTTTGTCAGTCCGCAGGAAGCAGCCGGATCAACCGAATGCGTCGTCGATCTGCGCCGGATCGAGATACTGCTCGGCGTATTCGAGATAGACCTTCTGCCCAACGAAAATCTCGAAGAGGTCCGGGTCGATGTGCCCTTCGTCGCGCATTCTGCCGAGGATGCGCAGCGCCTGCGAGAGCTTCATGCCGGGCTTGTACGGCCGGTCGCTGGCGGTGAGCGCTTCGAAGATGTCGGCGATACCCATGATGCGCGCCGGAACCGACATCTGGTCGCGCGTCAGGCCTTTCGGATAGCCCTTGCCGTCCATCCGCTCGTGGTGGCCGCCGGCGTACTCGGGAACACGCTGCAGATGCTTCGGCCAGGGCAACGCTTCGAGCATCCGGATCGTCGCAACGATGTGGTGGTTGATCGTCTCGCGCTCATCGGCGGTCAGCGTGCCAGCCCGGATCGTCAGGTTCTCGACCTCATCGGCATCGAGGAAAGCCACTGCGCGCCCTTCGCCATTGATCCAGGAATAGTCCTGCGCAATCCGGCGCACGCGCGCCTGCGCCTCCTGACTCATCGCTTCGCCGCCGGTGTTGCTCTGGCGCAGGAAATCACGGTCTGCGTCGATGGCACGCAGCTGCCCGGCGAGCACCTGCTCGGCCAAGGCGCGATCTGCGCCGCCGATCACCGCGCGCAACATCGCGATCTCGGCGTCGCGCTTGAGCACCTCGCAACGGGTATCGATCAGGTGGATGCGATCGAACAGCGTCTGCAGCTTGGTCGCCTTGTCGACGACATGAACGGGGGTGGTCACCTTGCCGCAGTCGTGCAGCAGCGCAGCAATCTTCAGTTCGTAGCGATCCTTGTCGCTCATCGAAAAAGCGGCCAGCGGCCCGTCGCGAACGGCGTCGGCCGCTTCGGCGAGCAGCATGGTCAGGGCCGGAACACGCTGGCAATGCCCGCCGGTATAAGGCGACTTTTCGTCGATCGCGAGGTTGATCAGCTTGATGAAGGACTCGAAAAGCGCTTCGAGCTGATTGACCAGCTGACGGTTGGTCAGGGCAATGGCGGCCTGCGAGGCGAGCGACTCGGCCAGGCGCTGGTCCGCGTCGGAAAACGTGCGGACCGCCCCGCTCTCCTGGTCGATGGCATTGATCAATTGCAGCACGCCGATGATCTCGTTCTCGTGGTTCTTCATCGGAACGCTGAGAAACGACTGCGAATGGTAGCCGGTCATCCGGTCGAACTTGCGCGTCCCGGAAAAGTCGAAGCCCTCGGCCGTATAGGCATCGGCGATATTGACCGTTCTGCCACGGATGGCCGAATAGGCGGCAATCAGCGCGTTGTTCGCTTCGCCATTGTCGCGATAAAGCGGCAGGTCGGGGAATTTCCCCACGATCGGTTCGCCGGTCGCACCGCCATAGGCCAGCTTCAGCGAGTCGGTGCGCACGATTTCGAAACGCAGGGACTGCCGGTCTGCGCTGAGCCGGTAGAGCGTGCCGCCGTCGGCATGGGTGATGGCCTTGGCGGCGACCAGGATGCTTTCGAGCAGGCGGTCGATATCGTGCTCGCTCGACAACGCGGCGCCAATCGCGTTGAGTTGTTCGAGGCGCTGGAGAAGATCGTCGATCCCGGCCACGGTGCAGCCTCCTATTTGATGCAGACCGAGCGGACCTGCTTGAGGTCGGTAATTCCGGACATCACCTTTTCGATGCCGTCCATCTTCAGCGTGCGCATTCCCTCGTTGAGCGCCGTGGCGAACAGTTCGGCGACGCGGGCGTGCTCCTGGACCAGCCGCTTCAGCGCGTCGGTTCCGGTCAGCAGTTCGTGCAGGCCGACGCGCCCCTTGTAGCCGCTGCCGCTGCAGGCATCGCAGCCCTTGCCACGATAGAGCGTGAAGCGGCCGTCCCTGGCATAAAGCCTGAGCCACTCCTGATGCACGGCATCGCTGGCAGCCGCCGGATCGGTCTTCCAGCGCTCGGTATTGGCGAGGTCCTCGCAATAAGCGGCAAGCAACTGCCGGATTTCCTCGGGCGCCGGCTGATAGGCCTCCTTGCAGGACTTGCACAGGCGCTTGGCAAGACGCTGGGCAAGGATGCCGAGCAGGGCGTCGGCAAAGTTGAACGGGTCCATCCCCATGTCGAGCAGCCGGTTGATCGACTCCGGCGCGCTGTTGGTGTGCAGCGTGGCGAAGACCAGGTGGCCGGTCAGCGAGGCTTCGATGCCGATCGACACGGTTTCCTTGTCGCGCATTTCGCCGACCATGATCACGTCCGGATCGGCGCGCAGGAAGGAGCGCATCACCGTCGCGAAATCGAGTCCGGCCTTCTTGTTGACCTGGACCTGGCGCAGGCCTTTCTGGGTGATCTCGACCGGGTCCTCGGCGGTCCAGATCTTGGTTTCGGGCTTGTTGAGGTAGCTGAGGATCGAATGCAGCGTCGTCGTCTTGCCCGACCCGGTCGGGCCGCAGACGAAGAACAGGCCATAGGGCTTCGAAACGATCGCCTTGAGGCGCTCGAGGTTGTGCGGCGTCACGCCGAGGCTGTCGAGCGGGATCGGTTCGCCGGCGGCGAGGATGCGCATCACCACGTCCTCCATGCCGCCGGCGGTCGGCATCGTCGCGACACGCAGCTCGATGTCGAGCCCGCCCCACTTCTTGAACTGGATCTTGCCGTCCTGCGGCCGGCGCTTCTCGGAAATATCGAGATCGCACATGATCTTGATGCGGGCGACCAGCGCGCTGCGGTACGAAGCGGGGATTTCGATGTAGGGCGACAGCGAACCGTCCTTGCGGAAACGGATCAGCGTCTTTTCCTTGCCCGGCCGCGGCTCGATGTGGATGTCCGAGGCGCCCTGCTGGTAGGCCTCGACGATCACCTTGTTCACCAGGCGAACCAGTTCGTTGTCGGCAGCGGCTGCCAGCTCTTCGGTGCTGGCACTGCCCGGATCGCCCGGCACGTCCTCATCCATGTCGAGGAGCAGGTCGTCGACCGAGCCGATGCCGGCCAGTGCGCCGTAAAACTGCTCGATCGCCTGGGCAAATTCGTGGCTGGTCGTCACGCGATAGACGATCCGGCTCTTCGGAAAGATGTTGTTCACGATGCGCGAGGTCTTGACCCGCTCGGGGTCCAGCGCAACGACAACGATGCCCTCCGCCGTTTCCTCGACCGGTAGCCAGTGATTGGCCTCGACGTAGTCGCGCTTGAGGTTCTTCAGCAGATCCATCGGCTTGATGCGGTCCGGGCGGAAAGGCTCATAGGGACTGCCGAAGTACTTTGCCAGTGCCGCGCCGATCAGCGGCAGCTTGACCTGGAACTCGTCCATCAGCACCGCTTCGAGATCGACGCCCTTGCGCCGCGCCGAGCGTTGCGCGAGATCGAGCTCGCCCGCGGAAATAATGGCATCGACCACCAGCTCGTCATACTTCGAGCGTACCGCCGGCTGCGGCTTCTGGCGCTGCGTAAGGGCAATCGCCAGCGTCTGCGCCAGCTCCTGCACGCCCTCGTCGGCAACCGCCGAAAAAGGCTGCTCCGCACGATTGTTGATGAGCTGGACAACCCCCAGCAATTCGCCGCTGCGCCCATCGAGAATCGGTGCAACCAGCATCTGCCGGGAACGATAGCCGGTCCGCTTGTCGACCTCCTTGAGGAACTGCATGCACGGGCTGTAGGCCTGCAGCTCGGTCTCGTCGTAAACATCGCGGATATTGACCGCCTTCTGCGTCACCGCAACGTAGCCGGCGACGCTCTGCTCGGAAATCGGCAGCTTCAGATCCTTGAACGAGTTGAGCCCGGTTTTGACCTTGGAAACGATGCTCTGCTTGTCGTCGCTGAGCAGGTAGATGGTCAGGCGATCGCTGTTGAAAAGCGCGCAGATGTCCTGCGACATCTCGAGCATGATCTCGTCGATGTGGTTGGTCGAGTGGATCTTGTTGGTGACCGACTGCAGGCTCTTGAAGAACAGCAGGCGGCTGTTCGTGTCGTCCGGGTTGCTGCGCTCGATCGGGGGAATGGCGGCCATGTGAATTGTGCTCAGGGTGCGTCGTTTGCTTCAAAAATCCACGTTCGGGATCGGCGTTCAGAACTCGAAGATCTGATCGTTCTGCAGCATTCTCGGGCTGAAATCGGCGGCCCATTGCGCGACCTCGTGCATCGTCAGCTCGAGCTGGCCGGGTTTCAGGTGGGTAATGTAGATTTCCACACCGGCCCCGGCGGGGTGCAGCTTGCCCAGCTCATCGGCCAGCATGCTCGGGCAGAGATGTTTCGAGACGGTTGCCAGATGCCTCTCACAGTTTGGAAACGCCGTTTCAATGAGCAGGAAACGCAAGTTGGCGATTTTGTTGACCACCGGCCAGAAGGCGTCGTTGCACGTCGTATCACCGGTAAAAACCAGGCTCGCCATTCCCGAATCGAGCTGATAGCCGACCGCCGGGACGGTATGTTCGGCCGGCAGCGCCGTGATGCCGCGCCCGCCCAGCGAGGTCTTCTGCCCGAGGCGGATCGGCTGGTAGCGCATGACGGGCTGGTCGCGGCTCGGTATCTCGGAAAAATCCGGCCAGATCGCCCAGTTGAAAATGTGCTTGCGGATGATTTCAAGCGTCGCAGCGGTCGCATAGACCGTGAGCGGCGTCTCCCTCAGGTCGGCAACCGAATCGATCAGCAAGGGCAGCGCGGCAATATGATCGAGATGCGGATGCGTAATGAACACATGGTCGATCATCGCCAGCTCGGCCAGCGGAAGATCGGCGACACCGGTACCGGCATCGATCAGGATGTCGTGATCGACCAGCATTGCGGTCGTCCGCAGGTGGCGCCCGCCAATGCCGCCGCTGCATCCAAGAATTCTGACTTTCATTCACTGACTTTCATTCACAATCTCCAGCCGGCTGCCCACGCAGCCATCAGTACGCAACAACGCAGTGACGCGCGCTTTTAACCTGGAAAAAACAGATAACCACGGCGACACGGCGAACACGGCGAACACGGCGAAAAACACAACAATTTGGGTCAAATGGATAGATTACTTACCAAGTGAACCACAAAAAATCTTAAAGCAAAGGTTTTTCGCCGTGCCCGCCGTGCCCGCTGTGGTTAAGTATTTTTCACAAGCGGTCGGCGACACAAAACACCGCCTCACTTCGTTTCAAAAGTAGTCACCCCGTCCCAGCCCTCGCCCGGCGGGCTGGCCCGGTGCTGGGCGATGCGCCGGGTATAGAGCTGGTAAAGATAGCGCTCGGGACACATGCGCGCCAGATTGTAGAGTTGCAGCTCGGCCTGATCCCAGTCCTGCGCGCGATAAAGGCGCAGGGTTTGGTTCCAGAGCTTGAGTTCGTCAAGCAGCGCCTGGTCGAGGTCGGCCAGCGCCCCGAGCGGCTCGAAAATCCCGACCGGCTCGTCCTTGCCCTTGACGCGGACACGATCGAGCTCGCGATAGACCATCTCCTTGACCAGTGCCTTCGTGCTTTCGCTGACGATGATGCCGACGCCGTATTGCTTGGTGATCGATTCCAGGCGCGAACCGAGATTCACCGCATCGCCCATCACCGTATACGATTTGCGCACCGGCGACCCCATGTCGCCCACCGTCATCGTTCCGCTGTTGATGCCGACGCCGATCTGCAGCGCCGGCCAGCCGCGCGCCCTGAACGGCGCGTCGAGCCGGCGCAGTTCGGACTGCATCTCGAGGGCGGTCAGCACGGCATGGCGCGCATGCTCGGCATCGGCCACCGGCGCGCCCCAGAAGGCCATGATCGCGTCGCCGATGTACTTGTCGAGCGTCCCGCGATTCCTGCGCACCACCTGCGTCATCGCGCCGAGATACTCGTTCATCAGCTGCGTCAGCTCCTTCGGGTCGAGTCCCTCGGAGATCGTCGTAAAACCGCGCACGTCGGAGAACAGGACGGTCAGCACCTCGTTCTTGCCCTCCATGCTGTAGCGCTCGGGATCGCGCGCCATCTCATCAACCAGTTCGGGCGGCACGTACTGGCCGAACAGGTCGGCGAACTGCCGCTTGCTGCGCGTTTCGACGAAATAGCCCCATGACATGTTGAGCACATAAAGCCCGAGGATCAGCATGAACGTCGAGGCCAGCGGCAGCAACAGGCCGGCCGACCACAGGGCAAGATTCAACGCGCCGACGGCGACCAGGGTGCCCAATGCCAGAAGGCTCGCGTAGAGCGGCGAGAGCACCGGCAACAGCAGCGCCAGCAGCAGGGTGCAGACAACGAACTGCAGCACGTCGGCGCCCAGCACGTACGGCGGCCGCTGCTTGATCGATCCGTCGAGCATGCCCGCGACCAGATTGGCGTGGATCTCGACCCCGGGGTAAGTGCTGCCGACCGGCGTCGAGCGCAGGTCCATCAAGCCGGGAGCGGTGGTGCCGAGCAGAACGATCTTGCCGCGCAGCTGTTCATCCTTGAGCCTTCCGGCCAGCGCATCGGCGGCCGACAGATAGCGGAAGCTGCCCTGCGCGCCGCGATAGGGAATCAGGCTGGCCGCATGCTCATCGACCGGGATGCGCAGCGTCTTGCCGCTCTCGAGCGCCAGATCGAGCCACTCCATGGCGCTGTAGTTCTTGCCGGAGAGCGCCTCGTCGTCCGGGTAGCCGGGCAGCAGCGCCGGCTTGCCAAGCAACTGGCGAACGATCGCCAGCGAAAGCGACTCGTAGTATTTCCCGTCGTGCTCGGCGAGCATCGGGACACGCCGCGAAATACCGTCAAAATCGACCATCGGATTGAAATGCCCGGCGGACAGCGCGCTGTCCTGGAGTCCCGGCAGATTGGCGCCATAGCCATTCCATGCGGTGAACGCGATGTCACGGCCCTTGAAGCTGCCGGCCGGCATCACCGGTTCGGGCAACTGTCCGCTCTTGTGGGCGCCGTCGAGGTTGGTGAAGTAGTAACCGAGAACGGTCGGCCGGCCTTGCAAGGCATCGGCAAAACGCCGGTCGTAATCGAGCGAAGGGCGCAGCCCCTTGAGGACGCGCTGAAAGCCCGGATCGCCTTTCAGGTCGCCACTGCCGATCGCCTCCAGCGAGCCGAGCCCCGAACTGCTGTCCGGCTCGGCGAAAACGACGTCAAAAGCCAGAATGCGGACGCCATAGTCGTCGAACAAGCGGCTGACCAGCGCCGCCATCCGGTCGCGGCCCCACGGCCAGCGACCGACCTCGGCCATGCTCCTTTCGTCGATATCGAGAATGACGATGCGTTCATCGACACCGCCCCTTGCCGTCAGGCGAAGTCGCGTGTCGTAGATGAAGGCATCCAGCGTGTTGATCAGCGGTATTTGATAGAGCTTCGCGGCATGGCCGAGAAAAAACAGCGACAGCGCCAACCCCAGAACGATCTGGACAAGCTTCTTTTTCACTTCGGCATCCGCCCGGATCGTTGTTTGCGCATCAGTTTTTCAGGAAAAACGCCATCTTGACGCCGGCGATCTCGATCACGTCGTGGTCGACCAGCGGATGCGCCTGGGCATCGAGCGTCCGGCCATTGACAATCGGGAACTGGGCGCCCTCGACGTGCGTGATGAAGTAGCCCTGCGGACGCCTGGCGATCACGGCGACCTGGACGGAAGGACGGCCCAGCGTGGTCAGCGTCTTGGTCAGATCCAGCTCGCGACCGGCGTTGGCGCCGTTCAGCACCAGAATGGCGGCGAGCAGCGGTGCGGCAGGAGGCGCGGCAGCGGGCTGCGCTGCCGGTGCGGAAGGCGCCGGGGCCTGCATGCCGGGGCGCAGCACCATGGTTTTGTCAAAGTCGGCGGCATCGCTTGCCGCCGCCTGCTCGGCGACGTACTTCAGCCGGAACTTGCCGAGCTCGATGACATCGCCGCTGCGCAGGAAATGCTTCTTGACCGGCTGCCCATTGACCTGCGTTCCGTTGGTACTGTTCAGGTCCTCAAGGAAGGAATCGCCGAGGATGGTCAGCACCGCCGCATGCTCGCCGCTGATCGCCAGATTGTCGATCTGGATGTCGTTGTGCGGCTTGCGACCGATGCTCATCCGTTCCTTGAGCAGCGGAAAATCCTTGAGGAACACGCCGTCCATGCTCAATATCAGTTTCGCCATCGTCGGTATCGCCATCGTTTTTTCCATCCCTATCTGAAGCACGCCATGAGTTTTTCCCACCAGCCGACGGCGGCGGGAAACTCGTGCAAGACCTTGACCAGAATCACCGAAACGTTATCCCGCCCGCCATTGTCATTGGCCATCTGGATCAGCTGCGTCGCAGCCAGATCCAGGTTGGCGCCGAGCATCTGCAGCGCCAGCCCGATCTCCTCGTCGTCGACCATGTCGTTCAGACCGTCGGAGCACAGCAGATAGATGTCGCCTGGCTGTACCGCGTAATCGTGGATTTCGGTGTCGACTTCGGGGGCGACGCCCAAGGCGCGCGTCACCAGGTTTTTGTTGCGGGAGTGCCGCGCATCCTCGGCCGAGATGATTCCGCTGTCGATCTGCTCCTGCAGCAGCGAATGATCGCGCGTGAGCGTGCCGAATTCGCTGCCGCGCAGCCGATACAGGCGGGAATCGCCGATGTGCGCAACCGTCACCCGGTTATCGCGGAACAGCGCGGCAACCAGCGTAGTTCCCATCCCGGCATATTGCGGCTGGCTCTGTGCGGCCTGAAAAATCGCCCGGTTGGTGGTCGCCACCTTGTCGATGATGCAGCGCCGCACAGACGACGGCCCGCTGCCGGCAGCGTTTTCCTCGGGGCGCCGGGCGGCGAAGGCCGCTTCAAGCTCTCTCGCCAGCAGGGTCGTCGCCATGCCGCTCGCCACCTCGCCGGCATTGTAGCCGCCCATGCCGTCGGCAAGTATCGCCAGACCTTCGGCAGGCAGCGCGACCACCGAGTCTTCGTTGTGTCCGCGCAGCAATCCCGGATCAGTGCGGAGAACAACCTCAAGAGCGTCGCTTAGCCGATGATTTGCCATAGGCGCCCCCTATCTCCGAATGTCGGCATCGGCCGGCGGCGATGGCTGGACCATGGGCTGCTGGCCCATGCAGGTGCGCAAATCCTGCGCCATTTGATCGCCGGTCTGATAGCGCTGCGCCATCTCCTTGCACAGCGCGCGCTCGACGATCGCCGCCAGCGCCGCCGGCACCTGCGGATTGACGCTGCGGATGGCCACCGGCGCCTCGTTGGCGATCTTGAACATCAGTTGCGCCATCGAATCGCCGACAAACGGCAGTTGCCCGCAGGCCATCTGGTAGAGGGTCACCCCCAGCGAGAAAAGATCGGAGCGTCCGTCGATCTTCTTGCCCGACAGCTGTTCGGGCGACATGTAGCTCGGCGTACCGAGCACCATGCCGGTCCGCGTCCTCGACGAATCGGTGATGCGCGCAATGCCGAAATCAGTCACCTTGACCTGGTCCGTGTCCGGCTCGTACATGACGTTGGCCGGTTTCACGTCGCGATGCACGACCTGGTTGGCATGTGCATAGGAGAGCGCATCGGCGACCCGGGCGACGATGCTCATCACCTGCGGCAAGGGCAGCAGCGCCCCCGGCTTGGTATAGGGCACCAGATCCTTGCCCTTCAGGAACTCCATGGCGATGTAGGCCAGATCGTGTTCCTCGCCCGCGTCGTACATGGTGACGATGTTCTGGTGGTTGAGGCGGCCCGCGGTTTCCGCTTCGCGGAAAAAACGCGCCTTCACATCGGCCAGCTCATCGGCCTCGAATTCCTGCGACAGCGCCATCGTCTTGATCGCCACGACGCGGTTGATCTTCGGATCGCGGCCGAGATAGACGACGCCCATGGCGCCCTTGCCGAGTTCCTTTTCGATCCGGTAACGGCCGAGCATCGGCTTCTCGAGCTCGCCGCCGTCGAGCAGCACCGTGCCGGCATTGCTGCGTCCGCCGGCACCGCCGAGCATGACCGTCTCCGACATCGCCTTGGCGCGATTCAGGCGCTGTTCGAGATCGCGGAATTTCGGGTTGTGGTCGGCCATGTAGCGGAACGCCGCCTCGGCCTTGTTGAACTGGCGCTTGCGCTCGAAATCGAGCCCCAGATTGTAGATATTCTCCATCAGCGAGTCGTCGAGCGGACACTTGCGGAACTTGTCGAACGCCATGTCGAGCTGCCCCTGGCCCTGGAAGGCGAGACCCAGCATGCGGTTCGATTCGGCCGAATCGGCTTCCGATTTTTCCTTGCCGCGCTCGGTCGTCAGGAAGCGCTTGGTGGTCAGCAGCAGATGGCCGACCAGCAGCAGGGTGGCCGGCGCCATCAGCGGGATCCACAGCGCCGCGCGCAGCATCAGCGCGAAATGGGTAGCGAGCAGAACGACCAGGAGCACGGCGGTGGCAAACGCCCCGACACCGGCCGAGAGACGCGGCAGCAGCGCCATCAGGTACAACGCCACCAGCACGAAAGTGCCGAACGAAGCCGACGCGCCCCAGCCCGGCGTCACGAAGAAATGCTCCTGCAGGATGCTCGACACCGAGTGCGCCAGTGTCAGCACCGGCGCCATCGCCGGCGATACCGGGGTGACTTGCGACGCCCCGACCCCGGCGGCGGTCGCGCCGATCAGAACGATCTTGTCCTGGTACTTGGCGG
This sequence comes from Rhodocyclaceae bacterium, assembly GCA_049295655.1. Lineage (GTDB taxonomy): Bacteria > Pseudomonadota > Gammaproteobacteria > Burkholderiales > Rhodocyclaceae > CAJBIL01. The sequence continues at coordinate 23,382 of JBAQRB010000109.1, read as the reverse complement.
CCGGAATCTTGCCGGAAAGCACGTCATAAAAGGAGTCGACCTGAAACGCCGGCCGTCCCTCATGATCCTTGTAGAAGAAAGTATTCATCTGCGTATCCTGATCGGTCGGAATGCGCAGATTGCCCAGGCGAACCTCCTGGCCGAGACGCACGCGGATGTCGGCCGGACCGAGATTCAGGCTCCGCGCCGCGATCATCAGCGAAAGCGACGGATAGTATTGGTCATAGTGGCGCAGCACCAGCGGCTCGGCACGGATCGCGCCATCGACGTCGGCATTGGCGTTGAGATGGCCGATCGCCACGGCCTTGACACCGAGCGGCTCGATCGGCGCCTGTACGGCCGCCGTCGGCAGCACCGCACCGCCCTCCTCGACAACCTGCGGCAATCGGTTCCTGCTGACGAAGTCGGGCATCCCTTTGTCCGGGCGCCCCTTCGGCTCGGCCAGCGTAAACAGCATCGGCAGCAGGACGTTGCCCGCCCGCCCGAAACTGTCGGCCAGGATGCGGTCGGTATTGAGCGCCACTTCGGCTTCGTTGAGGATGCCGCCGATCTGCTCAAACTCGGCAGCCGGCGCCACCGCCTCGCTCGCCTGCCGGTAGAGATCGAGCATGCGGGTGACGTAGGTATAGCCGGGGTCGATCTGCGGCTCGAAGAAAAAGGCCGTATTGGCAATCACGCGGACCTTGCCGTCGGCCAGCAGATCGGTCATCCGGGCGTGGCGATCACGCGGCCAGGGCCAGCGGCCCAGATTGGCGATCGAAGCATCGTCGATGGCGATCACGGCCACACGATCGGAGGGCGTGCGAGAGGATGCCTGCACCCCCAGATCGTAGGCCTTGCGCTCAAGACTGCGCAGCAGGTCGCCGTTGGCGGCAACGAGCATGGCGCCCGTCACGAGCAGGCCAAGAAACCAGTCAGCCTTCCAGAATCCAGCCTTGCGCATCTTCATGCTTCCCTATTTTTGATCTTCGGCGACGGCACGGGCGGGCTTTTTCAATCGGTGATCGCCGAAAAAACTGCACTCAAACAGCGCTTCGGAATCCAACCGGCCGGACAAACCGCCGATGCTTGCGCATTCTTACCGTCGCGCACGGGATCCGTCAAACTTTATGCCCGCAATATCTCCCGCTGAACTAGCCACCGTAGGGCAATTCGACACCGATGCCGCGCTCGCGGGCCAGCACCTCGAGACGGACGGCCAGCGCGAGGTCCTGCACGGCGAGCCCTTGCGACTCGAACAGGGTAATCTCGTCCGCCGCCGAACGACCGCCGTGGCGGCCGCTGATCACGTCGCCGAGTTCGACCAGCTGGCGCGCCTGCAAGCGTCCCTTTTCGAGCAACGGCAAGAGATCGCCGGCCTCGCACAATGCCGTCGCGACGCTATCGACGACGATCGTCGTGCAGCGCTTCAGGACATCCTCACCGAGCTCTCGCCGGATCAGCGAATTCGACCCCACGGCGTTGATGTGCGTGCCGGGCGACAGCCACGCGGCATCGAACAGCGGGGTCGCCGCGGTGGTCACCGTACTGACGATGTCGCTGCCGCATACCGTTTCCTCGGGTGAAGCCGCCGCCAGCACCTCGATCCGCAATTGCCTGGACATACGCTCGCAAAAAGCCCGCAAACGCTCGCCGTTACGCGCAAAAACCTTGACCCGGCGCAGCGGACGCACGGCGGCAAGCGCCAGAAGATGCCCTTCGGCCTGCCAGCCGGCGCCAAAGACGCCCGCCACCTCGGCATCCGGCCGTGCCAGCCAGCGCGTGGCCAGGCCGGAGGCCGCGCCGGTACGCATCATGCCCAGCCGGTCGGCCTCGATGACGGCGCGCAAAGCCCCGCTCGAGGCACTGAACAGGTGGAGCAGGAAACGCACCCCGGAGCGGTTGCTGGTGTAAGCCTTGTAGCCGATCGCATCCTGCGCCGGCAGGGCGCCCTGCAGGATATGCAACGCCGTCTGCGGCAGGCGCGTGCGCTGGCGCGGCACGTCGCACGCCGCACCGGCCGACAGCTCGCGGTGGGCGGACTCGACCGCCGCCAGCGCGAGCGGCATGCTCAACAAGCGCTCGACGTCGTTTTCAGTCAAAAAAATCGGCATGGCAGATTCCCCTCAAACAATGGTGACGTCGCGCCCGGCGGCACTGCGCCGTTCCATCCACTTGCCCGCCACGACCACCGCCAGCGCGCCCAGGGCCGGCGCCAGATGATGGGCTGCCGGCAATTGGCTGGCCAGCCAGTCCCGGATCGCCAGGTCGCTGACCATCATCTCGCCGGCAACCCAGCCGAGCAGACCTGCGCCGGCAACGATGACCACCGGGAAACGCTCCATCAGCTTCAGGATCAGCTGGCTCGACCAGACGATCAGCGGAATGCTGACCAGCAGCCCGAAGCCGAGCAGATAGACATTGCCCTTGGCCGCTGCCGCAACGCCGATCACGTTGTCCAAGCTCATCACGAAATCGGCGATGATGATCGTGCGGATCGCGCCGATCAGGTGATCGGCCGGCTTGACGTCGGCCCCCGCCTCGCCTTCCGGGACCAGCAGCTGGATGCCGATCCACAGCAGGAGAACGCCGCCACCCAGCTTGAGCCACGGGAAACCGAGCAGGCCGACGGCAAAGAGGGTCAGCGCGACGCGCAGACCGACCGCGCCAACGACGCCCCACAGGATGCCAAGGCGGCGCTGCTCGGCCGGCAGATTGCGGCAAGCCAGCGCAATGACGACCGCGTTATCGCCGGACAGGACGATGTCGATCAGGACGATTTGCAGGACGGCCACCCAGAAACCGGGGGCGTTGATCATTTCAAGCATGACGACCGATCAAAAAAGCCTGCCCTCGGCACGGCGCAAGGCAGGAGAATCATTCAGAAAAGCCGATTTTACCGGCAATCCACCGGCTTCGGCGCGGCAGCAGGCGATTCGGCTAAAACGTCTATAATCGCCGGACCCCTTGCAAAACCAGCCGACCAACCGCCATGCCCAGAAAAACCGCGCTTTGCGCCTGCCTCCTGCTCATCCCCGCTGCCCTCCTGCTCTTGCCGCTGCCCGCCCTGGCCGCGAAGTGGGTCGCCATCGGCAGCCGGGGCGGCGCCCAGATCGAGATCGACGCGAGCAGCCTGAACCGCGTCGGCGATGAAACGCTGCGCATCTGGCATCGCGAAAGCCATGCCAAGCCGCGCACGCCCGACTCGGGCGCATTTTCATACAGCAGGCTGACCCTGCTCAGCGAATTCCAGTGCGCCAAGCGCCTTGCCGCGCCGCTGCAGCGGATCTACGGCGCAGCCGACGGCAGCGAAATCAAATCGGAAACTTTCGACGGCAAGGAGGCCAATCCGATCCTGCCCGACTCGATCGGCGAAGCGGTCTTCACCTATGCCTGCAAGCGGAAGAAAGCCCCGGCGCCCGCAGCGCTCGCCAGCGCGCCAGTCGACCCGGCTCCAGCGGTCGAGCCAAGCAAGCCGGCTGCGAAGAAGGGCAAGGCCGGCAAGAACGACGCGCCGCCCCCGCCGCCACCCCACGCGCACTGGGAGTACGAGGGCAAGGCCGGTCCCGGAAAATGGGGAAAACTGAGCGAGGATTACGCGCTTTGCGGCACCGGGCAGCGCCAGTCGCCGATCGATATCCGCGACACGATTCCCGCCGACCTGCCGCCGCTCCGCTTTTCCTACAAGCCCGTGCCGCTCTCGATTGTCGACAATGGCCACACCATCCAGATCAACGCCGCGGGGGCCGGCGGCATTTCGGTCGAGGGCGAGGACTACGAACTGCTGCAGTTCCATTTTCACAAGCCGAGCGAGGAAAAAATCAACGGCAAGGCTTACGACATGGTCGCCCATCTCGTGCACAAGGCCAAGGACGGCCGGCTTGCGGTCATTGCCGTGCTGCTGCAGGCAGGCAAGGAACAGCGGCTGATCCGCACCTTGTGGAACAACCTGCCGCTCGAGCAGCACAAGACGCTGGAAAAGGCGGAGATCAAGATCGACCCCGCGCAGCTGCTGCCGGCGACCGGCGACTACATCACCTACATCGGCTCGCTGACCACCCCGCCGTGCTCGGAAGGCGTGCTCTGGCTGGTTCTCAAGACGCCGACGCAGATTTCGAAAGAGCAGATCGGCAGCTTCGGAAAAATATACAAGAACAACGCACGTCCGATCCAGCCGCACAGCGGCCGGGTGATGAAGGCATCGCGCTGAAAGGAAACAGCTGGCAGCGGGGACTTCTTCGGCGAATCGACGCTTACTCGTCCTGCGTTGCCGAGTTCTTTGTCTCGATGACTTCCTGCAGCTTGTCCTGCCGGATGTTTCGCTTGACCGACGTCTCGATGACCTCCTGCAGCTTGTCCTGCTGGAAGGGCTTGAGCACATAGCCCTTGGCACCGGCCTTCAGTGCATCGAGGACCATTCTTTCCTGCCCGTGCGAGGTCACCATGATGATCAGCGCATCCGGGTCACGCGCACGAATCAGCCGTGTCGCCTCGATGCCGTCCATGTCCGGCATGGTGATGTCCATGGTCACCAGGTCGGGCTTGCACGCCTCGTAAGCCGTCAGCGCCTCCCTGCCGGTCCCGGCCGTCATGACGACCTTGTGGCCGAGAAGGGTCAGCATGCTGGAAATCTTTTTCACCGTAATCAGTGAATCGTCCACCACCAGTACTTGTAGATATTTCATGGAATGATCATTTCAGGTAATTGAGGCTGCTGTCGAACAATTCGCTCGGTCCGACCAGATTGATGTCAACACAGCCGAACTTCGTCTTCAGGCTACGGCTGATGAATACCGCATTCTTCATGCGATGAATATGCTTGACGCTGTCGAGGATGATCGGCGGGGTCAGGGAAATGGCGTGATCCGGCTGCGGCAGATCGGCAGTGCAATTGCCGATCACGGTATTGACCACATCCGCGGCCACCGAGCGGCGATACATTTCCTTTTCGTCCGGCTGCACGTCCAGACCGTCGGTCATCCGTTCGTAGAGCGCGTCGACCAGGCCATGCTCGAAACTGTAGGCAACCAGCAGGCTGACCACGCCACCGAGACCGACGATCGCCGTCAGCCCGTGGATCTCGAGCGTCTCGACGTTGCCCCGGTCCTTGCTGACATCATCGACCGCGATGCCGAACTCTTCCTCGAAATAACTGCACGTCCGGCTCAGCGTCGAGGCGACCACTTGCGCAATCCATTTTTTCCCGGGCATCAGGCCTCCCCACGCGGCGACGTGTCGGGCGGTAGCGGCAGGGTGAACAGGAACTGCGTTCCTTGCCCGGCGATCGTTTTCACCACGACCTCGCCCTGCAGATTCCGCACCTCGCTGCGCACGACCGCCAGTCCGACGCCGCGACCGGCCAGCTCGGTCGCTTCGGCCAGCGTGCTGATATTGTCCAGGAAAACGAGGTCGAGAACGTCCTCGTCAGACAGGGTCGGCAGATCGCCGGCGGCGATCAGGCCGCTGGCGACGGCTCGCCGACGCAAGGCGTCAACGTCGATGCCGGCGCCATCATCGGCAATCTCCAACTCGAGGCTGTTGCCGGCAAGCCTGACGGTGCAGCGGATGCTGCCGGTTTCGGCCTTGCCGCTTTCCAGACGGGTCTCGGGATCTTCGATGCCATGAACCACGGCATTGCGGAAGATGTGCGTCAATGAACGCAGGAAGGGCCGATACGCTTGCGGATCGATCCAGACATCCAGATCGCCGAGCACCTCCAGCGCGGCGACTTCCTTTTCCAGGCCGCTCGCCGTCTGCCTGACCAGCCGGTCGAAACCGCTCAAGGCCTCCTTGAAAGGGATCTTGTGCAGTTGTCCGATTTCCACGAGCAGCTTGCGTATTCCGTCGATCGTCGTATCGACCGGCTCGCCGCACAGCAACTGTCCGGCCAGCTGCTGCAACTGCGCAGCCTGGGCGGCAGAAACAACGATGCGATCGCCGCATTCAAGAAACTCGGGACCCAGCGCATCGTGCAGCACGGCGAGATCGGCATCGAGCAAGGCAGCGAACGGCACGGCCCGCAGCATCTCGACGAGGTCCTGGCGCGATACCCCGGCCCCCAGTTGGCGCAGGCCATCGAGACGGCTTTCCAGATCGTGCAGGGCCAGCGGCGTCTGCGTGAAGCTGAACTGGTTCATCAAGCCCTTGAAGGTGTGCACCTGCCGGTAGACCTCCCTGACGATCATCGCCGGTTCCACGGCAGCGCCGAGCATGGCGTTCAAGCCGTCGGAGACGAACTCCCGGAAGGAGTCGACCATGTCGAAAAAGTCGCGGCTCTCGGTGACCGCGGCAACGATCATCGCCAGACGGCGGCGTTCGCTCTCGACCTTTTGCTCGAGACATCTTTCGCCGGTGACGTCGGTCAGCACCACCATCACCCGAGCGTTGTCGAGCAGCCGGTACTCGGCCTTGAGCAGCTTGCCGCCTTTCCGGAACTCGCCGGGCAGCAGCGAGAGCATCGTCTCGCAGAGCCACGGATCGCTTTCCGCCAGCACCATGTGCACGGTCATTCGCAGCAGTTCGGCCTTCGCCGCATCCTCGGCGAACAGCACGTCCGCTACATCGCGCCCGGCTGGCGACAGGCCGAGCATGGCCTCGCAAGCCCGGCTGCACTCGGCCTCGACGACGAGATCGCCCGCGAACGAGAGAAAACCCTGCCCGGAATTGTCGAGCAGGCTGGCCACCTGTTCCCTCCGGGCTTCGGCCGCTTCCTTGGCATGCACCAGTTCCGCCTCGATCAGTTTGCGATCGTTGATGTCGGTGGCCGTGCCGACCAGACGCAACGGCTTTCCCTCGTCGTTGCGGCTGACCACCATGCCCCGGCCAAGCGACCACTTCCAGCTGCCATCCTTGCAACGCATGCGATATTCGATCGCCGGCGACGGCACCTCGTTGTGCAGGTGCTGTTTGATCGTGGCCCACACGTGGGGCATGTCGTCCGGGTGGACGCGCTCGGCCCACTCGGCTGTCGTGTTGGCGAACTCATCCTCGGCATAGCCGAACATTTCCTTCCAGCGTTTGGAATACAGCACTTCGCCGGTCTGCACGTTCCAGTCCCAGACCCCGTCATTCGCGCCTTCCAGCGCGAACTTCCAGCGCTCCTCGCTCTTTTGCAACGCCTCTTCGGCCTGCTTGCGCTCGGTGATGTCGAGATAACTGGTCACAAAACCGCCGCTGGCAATCGGCGTCCCGCGAATTTCAAGCCAGCGTCCGTTGGGCCGGGCACGCTCGATCCGGTGCGCCTGGAAATTCCGGGCACGCTCGACAACGGCCCGCACCTGCACTTCCATATCGCCCGGGCCATATTCGCCCCGGGCGACGTTGAAGCGGGCCAGATCCTCGAAATGGGCGCTGCCCGTGGCAAACAGCGCAGGCGGAAAATCGAGCAGCTCCATGAACTGATCGTTGAAGGTGGTGAACCGCAGATCGGTGTCGCACAGGGAAATACCGCCCGGGAAATTGTCGATGATCGTCTTCATCACATCGCGTTGCCGGATCAGCTGTTCCTCGGTCGCTTTCTGATCGGTGATATCCGTGTAGGTCGTGACGAATCCCGATACTTCGCCGCCGGACCTGAAGGGGAAGCCCTCGACCAGAATGGTGCGCCCCCCGGCCAGTTGCCGCTCGAAGCGATGCGGCTGGAATTCGCGGGCGCGGGCAACGATGGCACGCACCTTCTCTTCGGGGTCGCCCGGGCCGTAGTCGCCCCGTAACGCATTGAGGCGGATGACATCCTCGAAACGGGCATGCCTGAAGATCATGTCCTGCGGAACATCGAGAATCTCGTGCAAGCGCCGGTTCCAGAGGATGATGCGCAAATCCTTGTCGATCACGCTGACGCCTTGCGGCAGGGCGTCGAGCAAGGCCTGCAACTGGGTGATCAGCTTTTCGTGGTCGGCTTCGCGCTGCTTCTCGCTCGTGATGTCCTGGAAGGTGCCGGCCAGCTGGAGCCCGCCCTGCTCAAGCGGCACCGGCTCCCCGCGCACGAAAATGCACGAACGAGCGCCATCGCGACCGAGCAGCTCGAGCTGGATATGGAGCGCCAGGCGCGTCGCAACGGCCTGATCGAGCGCGCGCTGGAAACGCCGGCGTTCGCTGTCGGACAGGGAGTCGAGCAAGGGGCGGCGGGCATTGAGCGGGCCGCCGACAATGGCCGAGAGCAGATCCAGCGCCGCAACGGGGAAAAACATCGAGCCTGCCGACGGATCGTATTCCCAGTAGCCGATCCCGCCAACGCGCTGGATGATGTCCAGCTGCCGGCGCTCCGAGCATTCGAAACACTTGTTTGTTTTCACACGCCCCCCCGGGATGGATGGAAATCCATCTGGCCAATCCATTGCCGCCCTCTTCGTGGCGAAACGCATTCACCAATGCAAAAGTATAGCGCGTTCAATCCGGACGAACGCCGCAAGAGCCGGGAACGGCGGGAATAAAAATGGCCACAGCTTTCACTGTGGCCATTCGGGAGAAGCGACGCGTTTCTGCGTCTGCGTATTGCGGTGCGGCGGATTACTTGAGCAGGCCCTTGAGCAGCTTGGCCATTTCCGACGGGTTGCGCGTCACGGTGAAGCCGCACTCTTCCATGATGGCAAGCTTGGCATCGGCCGTGTCGGCACCGCCGGAAATCAGCGCGCCGGCGTGACCCATGCGCTTGCCGGCCGGCGCGGTGACGCCGGCGATGAAGCCGACGATCGGCTTCTTCATGTTGGCCTTGCACCACAACGCGGCTTCGGCTTCGTCCGGACCGCCGATTTCGCCGATCATGATGACTGCATCGGTATCGGGATCGTCGTTGAACAGACGCATGATGTCGATGTGCTTCAGACCGTTGATCGGGTCGCCGCCGATACCGACCGCGGAGGACTGGCCGAGGCCGATTTCGGTGAGCTGGCCGACCGCTTCGTAGGTCAGCGTGCCGGAGCGCGAAACGACGCCGATGCGGCCCTTGCGGTGGATGTGACCGGGCATGATGCCGATCTTGACTTCGTCCGGCGTGATCAGGCCCGGGCAGTTCGGTCCGAGCAGCAGCGTCTTCTTGCCGCCGGCCTCTTCCTTCTTCTTCATCTTGTTGCGCAGTTCGAGCATGTCGCGAACCGGGATGCCTTCGGTAATGCAGATCGCCAGATCGAGGTCGGCTTCAACGGCTTCCCAGATCGCGGCAGCGGCGCCGGGGGGCGGCACGTAGATGACCGAGACGGTGGCGCCGGTTTCCTTGGCAGCTTCCTTGACCGAGCCGAAGATCGGAATGTTGAAGATCGACTCGCCGGCCTTCTTCGGGTTCACACCCGCGACGAAGCAGTTTTTCCCGTTGGCGTATTCCTGGCACTTCTCGGTGTGGAACTGGCCGGTCTTGCCGGTGATGCCCTGGGTGATGATTTTGGTGTCTTTGTTGATCAGAATCGACATAGTGGCTCCTTACTTGACCGCAGCAACGATCTTGGTGGCGGCTTCAGCCATGGAATCGGCCGTGATGATCGGCAGACCGGAATCCTTCAGGATCTGCTTGCCCATATCCTCGTTGGTGCCCTTCATGCGCACGACCAGCGGCACCGACAGATGGACTTCCTTGGCTGCCGCAACGACGCCGGCAGCGATCGTGTCGCACTTCATGATGCCGCCGAAGATGTTGACCAGGATGCCCTTGACCTTCGGGTTCTTGAGCATGATCTTGAACGCTTCGGTGACCTTCTCGGTCGTTGCGCCGCCACCGACGTCGAGGAAGTTGGCCGGCTCGGCGCCGAACAGCTTGATCGTGTCCATCGTCGCCATAGCCAGACCGGCGCCGTTCACCAGGCAGCCGATGTTGCCGTCGAGCGCGATGTAGGCGAGGTCGAACTTGGACGCTTCGACTTCATCGGCATCCTCTTCGTCGAGGTCGCGGTAGGCGACGATTTCCGGCTGACGGTAGAGCGCGTTCGAATCGAAGTTGAACTTGGCGTCGATCGCCTTGATGTTGCCGTTGCCTTCGAGGATCAGCGGGTTGATTTCCGCGAGCGAAGCGTCGGTTTCCATGTAGCAGGTGTACAGGCCCTTCAGCGCTTCGACGGCCTTGGCGACGGAGTCGGCAGGAACGCCGATGCCGTTGGCCAGTTCCTCGGCTTGCGCAGTGGTCAGGCCGAGCGCCGGATCGATGAAGACCTTGAGGATTTTCTCGGGCGTGCTGTGCGCAACTTCCTCGATGTCCATGCCGCCTTCGGAGGAAGCCATCATGGCGACCTTCTGCGTGGCACGGTCGGTCAGCGCGGCGACATAGTATTCCTTCTTGATGTCGGCGCCTTCTTCGATCAGCAGGCGACGCACCTTCTGGCCTTCCGGGCCGGTCTGGTGGGTGACGAGCTGCATGCCGAGAATCTGGCTGGCGTACTGACGCACTTCGTCCAGCGACTTGGCAACCTTCACGCCGCCGCCCTTGCCGCGACCGCCTGCGTGAATCTGGGCCTTCACCACCCATACTTTGCCACCGAGGGATTCGGCTGCCTTGACCGCGTCGTCGGCGGACTGGCAGAACACCCCGCGCGGAACGACAACGCCGAATTTCTTCAGGAGTTCCTTACCCTGATATTCGTGAATTTTCATGCGCTTTCCTTGCTTGAGTTGAAGTTGCGAGCTTTGGGCAGACAGCGGTGGAGCCTTGCTTTCCTACCCGGTTTTTAGGCTGCGGTACCAGCGCGGATAATAGCGCTGCACCACGTCCGAATGCGAGTCCAGCGCATGACACTTGTCGAGCTGATAGGGCTTGTGCTCGCTATCCGCGTTGTCGAGTACGTCGCTGGCAAAAGTTTGCAGTGCGGCGGTCGGCAGGAACATCACCAGTTCGGTGAGGTGCGAACAGCCGCTCGTCGCGCCAAAAAGATCCTTGACCGCCTTGCGGAAGCCGTGAAAGAGATTGAGGCCGACCAGCTGCGAATACGCAGGATGGATGCCGTCGCAGGCCCCTTCGTAGGGCATCGCATCGGTACAGGCCTGCGCATCGACGACATGCATCCGCTGATCGATCGTCACGCGCACCCACATGTCGTGCACGGCTTCGCCGCGGGCAATGGTCTTCGCCGAAATGGGGTAGTCGTGATCCTTGAGATCGGTCAGCCGCGCCTCGATATCCCAGAGCCCGTCCACACGCTTGTAGCCGTCGAGCTGAACACGACGAACATGCATGAGGGTGCGTTCGGCAGTAGGCGGGGGCAGCGGCATCGATGATCCAGAGAGGATGGGCGAACGTCGTTCTAGCTTGGCCGGCAATAGTAGCATAAAAACTCCGGGCATTTCCGGCCGAAATTCATAATTATGTATTTTTACGATTTAAATATCCGCAGGCAAGCCGCTCAGCGCAACTGCAGACCGTATTTCCGTATCTTGTCGTGCAGCGTCGTTTTGGCAATTTTCAGCGCCTCGCTGGTCCGTACCAGGCTGCCGTTGTAGCGCTGCAGTTCAGCGCTGATCAGGGCGCACTCAAAGCCCTCGACCGCCTCGGCAAGCGGCAAGCCCCCCGCTGCCAGCGCCGGCACACCGCTTTCCTTGCGCAGCCCGAGCACGTAGCAATCCGCCGCGTTGCGCAGTTCCCGGACGTTGCCCGGCCACGGCTGCGCCATCAGATCGCGCAGCAGTTCCGGCGGCATCAAAGGCACCGGGCGATCGTGCCGCTGGGCGGCGAGCAGGACGAAATGTTCGAAGAGCATCGGAATATCTTCGCGCCGTTCGCGCAGCGGCGGCAGGTCGATGGTCGCCACATTCAGCCGATAGTACAGGTCGGCACGGAATTTCCCTTGCTGCGCGAGCAGTGACAAGTCGTCCTTGGTCGCGGCAATCACCCGGCAGGCGACCGGGATCAGCTGATTCGATCCGAGCCGCTCCAGTTCGCGCTCCTGCAGGACGCGCAGCAGCTTGATTTGCATCAGCATCGGCATGCTCTCGACCTCGTCGAGGAAGAAACTGCCCTTGCCGGCGTACTCGATCTTGCCGATGCGCTTTTTCTGCGCGCCGGTAAAAGCCCCCGCCTCGTGGCCGAACAACTCGCTGTCGAGCAAGGTATCCGGGATACCGCCACAATTGAGTGCGACGAAATTTTCGCTGCGCCGCGCACTGTGCTCGTGCAGACAACGCGCCACCAGCTCCTTGCCGGTGCCGGTCTCGCCGCGAATCAGCACGTCGACCGAGGTGTCGGCGATATCGAGTACCCGACGTCGCACCGCCTCAATCTGCGGCGAACGGCCGATCATCGAGCTCTCGATGCCCTCGCGGTGCTCCAGCCGACGGCGCAGGGTCGCCACCTCCTGGGTCAGTGCGCGCTTCTCCAGCGCGCGCCCGACCACCTCAACCAATTGCTCGGAAGAAAAAGGTTTCGGGATAAAGTCATACGCGCCGCTGCGCATCACCTCGACGGCCAGCGTCACGTCGCCGTGGCCGGTAATCATGATCACCGGCAGCGTCGCGTCGCGCTGATGAATCCAGCGCAACAGCTGCAGACCGTCGATCCCCGGCAAGCACATATCGGTAATCACCACGCCCGGCGAACTGGCCGCGATACGCTGCTGCGCAGCCTCGGCCGAAGCGACCGTGTCGACTGCAATGTCGGCCAGCTGCATCGCCTGCTCACAGCCGAGACGGACGTTGGCGTCGTCCTCGACAATCAGCACCTTAAGCGTCTTGCTCATTTTTTTCCCTCATGACTGCCTGGCAAATCAATCACAAAAACCGCACCGGCGGATTTGCCGCGCAATTCTGCACGCAACTCGGCACGCAACTCGCCGCCAAATTCGCGCACGATGTCCTGTGAAATCGCCAACCCCAACCCCAAGCCTTCACCAGCCGGCTTGGTCGTGAAGAAGGGCTCGAACAGCCGCTGCCGCTCCTCTTCGCTGAAACCCGGCCCGCTGTCGGCAACGCGGATCGACACGCGGCCGTCGGGCAAGATAGCGGCATCGATTTCAAGCACCCGGGACGAGCTTTCGCGCATCGCGTCGGCGGCATTGCTGAGCAGATTGACCAGCACCTGCTGCAAGCGATTTTGATCGCAGCAGGCAATCACCGCCCCCACCGCGCAAGCATTGCGCACCTCGACGCGCTCGCTGCGCAAACGCTGATCGAGCAGAAAAAGCGCGCTGAGCACCACCTCGCCGACATCGACCGGCTCGCTGCGCGCCGGCGCCTTGCGGGCGAAGGTTTTCAACGGCCCGATGATGCCGCCCATCTGATCGACCAACTTGCCGATGATCTCCAGGTTGGACTGCGCAATGTCGACCTTGCCGCGCCGCAGAAACTCGGCGGCGTTGCCCGACAGCGTGCGCAGCGCGCCGAGCGGCTGCGTCAGCTCGTGCGTGATGCCGGTCGCCAGCTGCCCGAGGACGGCGAGCTTGGCGGCCTGCACCAGCTCGTCCTGCGCCGAACGCAACGTCTGCTCGGCGCGCTTGCGATCAAAGACTTCGGCTTCCAGACGGCTGACCGCCTCGGAAAGATCGGCGGTGCGTTCGGCGACGTTGCGCTCCAGCGCCTGATTCGCCTGCTCCAGCAGCGCCTGCGCTTCGCGGCGCGTTTTCAGCACGCGCCGGCGCTGTTTGACATAGAGCACGCCAAGCAGCAAACAGGCGGTCGCCGCGGTGGCCAGCGCGGCATGGGTAAAGGCCTGGGCACGCACTGGGCGCAGATTGGAAAAAACCACCAGGCGCCACGCCGTTTCCGGCAAATGCCGGCTCAACGCGAGAAAGTCACGGTTGCCGTGCGCCAGATCGCGCGGCAAGGCATTGGTGCCGGCAAAGCTGACCAGCGAGCCATCGCCCGCCGCATCGACGTCGATATCGAGCGAAGACGCACCGAACAAGGTCTGCCCGTCGAACTGCTCGCGCCGGATGTCGGCGATCACTTCGCCGGAAAGCGGCTTCAGCGTCCGGTATTTCCACTCCGGCGGCGACGACACCAGGACCACGCCATTGCCGTCGGCGATCAAGGCCGGCGCATCCTGGCTCAGCCAGCGCCGCTCAAGGCCGGCGATGCTGCTCTTGACGACCGCGACACCGATCACCTTCCAGTCCTGGCGCTCGTCGCGAATCGGATGGGCAAAGAAATAGCCCGGTTCGTTGCGCACCGCATCGAGCGCATATTGCCGATACGGCGTACCGCCCGCCGCTGCACGAAAGAAGGGGCGATAGGAAAAATCGGCGCCGAGCACGTTATCCGAATAAATCGAATCGCTCGACGCAACGACGATGCCGCGCAGATCGAGGACGAACACCGCCAGGCCGTCGATGTGCGCGTTGAGTTGTTCCAGGTAGCGGTTGGCAACCCGCTGCTCGCTGCCCGGCTTGTCCGCTGCCGCGCGTTCCTGCCGGCCACTGGCGCTGCGCTCGGCCAGCGGCAGGCGCAACAAGGCGATCACCTCGGGGTTGAGTCCGAGCGCGCCGGGAATGTGCGCGTGCCGGGTGACCTCGCTGTCGATGGCGGCGGCGAGCAGATCGAGCTGATGCCGCGAGTCGTCGCGCAGGTGGCGCAGGCCGGAGCGCTCCGACGCACGATAGCCGCCGAAGGCAGTCGCCAGCAAGAGCAGGAGCATCAGCAAAACGCGCACCGTGTTCGGCCGGACAAGGCGACGGACTGACGGAGGGGACGACTCGATCATCTCTGCAAACCGGAATCTGGACGCGCCATTGTACGGCGGAGTCTGCGCTGCCCGCTGGCGGTGAAAAATCAAAATCCACCCCAGCATCGTCTTCGGGAAAGAGAAAACAAGCCTGGCCTCCTTCTTCCCTTTCTGAATACTCTGTATTCTGTAAATAGCAAAAACATCGTGGATTAGTAAATACAGCGCGTTGCAAAGCAGAGACACGAACGATAAACCTGTTTCCCCGCCGCCATCGCCGACCTCGACGCCCCGGACAACATGCCGGAAAACCTGCGCCACGCCCCCGAGCGCAACGAAACAACGCGAGGGAGCTGAGTGACTTGACGAATCCATTACAGCAAATATACTTGGACATATACTCGTCCGAATTGTTTGCTAGGAGTAGCCGCCATGTCACAAATCACCTTATATCTGGACGATGCCACGCAGGCACTGGTAGAGCAGGCCGCGCAGGCCAATGGCCTGTCGAAAAGCCGTTGGGTCGCGGAAATCATCCGCAAATACGCCGCCCATGAGTGGCCGCAAGATTGCTTGGCCTTGGCGGGGCGTTTTGCCGATTTTCCCCTGTGCGAAGAAAACCCGGCCTCGCAGGCAGCCGATGTTCCGCGCCTGGGTTTTTGATTGCCTGCCATGCTGATTCTCGACAGCAACACCATCAGCTACTACTTTCGCGGCGACCCGCAGGTGGTGCCGCGCCTGCAAGCCCTTTCCCCTGCCGATATCGGTGTGCCCGCCATTGTCGAATACGAGCTGCGTTACGGTCTTTTGCGTTTGCCGCCGGAGGCAGCCACCCCCCGCCTGGCGGCATTAGCCGCTTTGCTGCGACCGATGCAGACTTTGCCGTTTGACAGCGAATGCGCGGCCCATGCCGCCCGTATCCGTGTGGAACTGGAAGCCGCCGGCACCCCCATCGGCCCGCACGATACATTGATAGCCGCCACCGCATTGCGTCATCAGGCCACGCTGGTAACGCACAATGTGCGCGAATTTTCCCGCGTGCAGGGCTTGCAGTGGCTGAACTGGCATCAGGATTCATGAGCCGCACGACTAGCCTGTCAGCCTGGCTTCATCACCCGCGGCCTATGCCGGCAAGAAAATAGCAGGAACAAATAGGACATTTAAACATGCCAATCCCGCCATTCCAAGACATGTTTCGCCCGTTCCTTGAGTACACCTCTGACGGCAAAATTCGCTCTACGCAGGACGTCGCGGCCGAATTGTCCAAAAAATTTGAGCTGACCCCGGAGGAAATCGCCGAGGTTCTGCCGAGCGGCCGGCAAGCCAAGTTTCATAATCGGGTGGCTTGGGCAAAATCCTTCCTTAGCAAAGCTTGTGCTATTGAGAACACTGGCCGTAACCGCTTTCGCATTACCCCTCGTGGGCTCAATCTGCTGGCTACAGAGCTCGGCAGAATTGATAACCGCACCCTTGCTCAGTTCCCTGAGTTCCAGGAGTTCAGAGGCCAGCACGACAACGCTACCGAGGAAGCACAACCAGTTCCAGACCAACTAATGGCCGAAGCTCAGGCTCAGACCCCTGAAGAGCAGCTAGAAGCCGCGTACCAGACCATCCGCGAGCAACTTGCCCAGGCATTGATTGCCCAGGTGATGCAGTGTAGCCCCGCGTTCTTCGAACAACTGGTAGTCGACCTGCTGCTGGCGATGGGCTATGGCGGCTCCCGGCGTGACGCGGGCCAAGCCGTCGGCAAAACGGCTGATGGCGGCATCGACGGGATCATCAAAGAAGACCGCTTAGGACTGGACGCGGTTTATATTCAGGCAAAGAGATGGGAGGGCACCGTCGGGAGCCCTGTTGTGCGGGACTTCGTTGGCAGCTTGGTAGGTCATTCTGCCAACAAGGGGGTTTTGATTACCACCAGCCGCTTCACCAAGGACGCCATCGACTACGCTCAGCGGATACCTCAGAAGGTGGTATTGATTGACGGTCCGATGCTGGCCGGTCTGATGGTGGATTTCGGTGTCGGCGTATCTGACGTGGCCACATATGCTGTCAAAAGGCTTGATGCGGACTATTTCGGCTTGGAGTAACAGTCAGGTAGGGTGGGCACGCTTTTGTGCCCACGTTGAGGGTCAATGACCGCACCCCAAGAGTGCGTTGGCCCGAGGCCAGGCTACGCGCCCTACGGGGCGCGTGGGCACAAGAGCGTGCCCACCCTACTAACTTCCTGATCGCCCGACCAGCCGCACCGGGCGCGAGAAAATCCGGAGTCGGGCGCCGTCCGCCCGATCATCCGCAACCCGCAAACGTCTACTAACCCAGCCCGCGCAACTCGCGCAGCGCGACCGAAAGCATCGGCATGTCCGGTGCCGACGACGCCCTGATTTCGGCGCAGAGCAGACGACAACGCTCAAGCTGGAAGCCGCGCTTGGCCTGCCAGGCGACAACCAGCGCGTCGACCTCGTCGGCGTCGGGATTCTCGCGCAGGGCGTCGGCGCACAGATCGCGCGCCTGCGTCGACAGATCGTCGCGCAAGGCCGTTCGCGCCAATCCCTGCCAGTGCGTATCGACCGGCAGAAGCGCGATCTGATGCCCCATCCAGTGCAGATCGAGCAGGCCGCCGAGCGCGAAGTACACACGCGCCACAAGGTCGAGCGGGCGACCGAGCGCGGCGGCAACGACGACGATATCGAGCGCCGAAAACAGCTCGTCGAGGCAGGCAACGCGCCTGACCAGCGCCTCCGGCACACCCAGCGCGAGATAACGCGCGCTCACGGCGTCGAGTTCGGCACGGTATTGCGGCGCCACGACCTCGTGCAGACTGCCGGCCAGGAGTTCGACGCTGCTCGAGAAGCGCGCCAGCGTTTCCGCCAGGTCGCGCAGATGCTCGCGATGGCGCAAAAACCATAGCGTGCCGCGCTGGATCAGGCGCAGCCCTTCGAGAATCATCGCCGTCTGCGTCGTATCGGCGACCTGGTTATCGAGCGCCTCGATCGTCTGCCAGAGCGGCACCAGCCCGAACACTTCGCGCGTCGCGAGGTAGGCGCGCACGATGTCGGGCAGCGTCGCGCCGGTTTCCTCGTGCAGACGAAAGGCGAAGGTCGGCCCGACGCGATTGACCATGCTGTTCACCACGTGCGTCGCGATGATCTCGCGGCGCAGCGGATGGCGCTCGATGTGCTGCGGGAAACGTTCGCGCAGCGGCTGCGGGAAGTAGCGTTCGAGCGCCGTACGGATGTACGGGTCCTCGGGAACGTCGGAGGCGAGCAGCGCCTCGAACAACTCCATCTTGTTGTAGGCCAGCAGCACCGCCAGCTCGGGCGCGGTCAAGCCGGCCGTCGCGCCCGCCGCCGCCTTGCGTTCGGCAATCTGCTCGTCGAACGGCAGGTATTCGATCTTGCGGTTCAGCCGGCCGGCATTCGATAGATGGCGGATGTAGCGCGCCTGCTCGTCGAGCAGCTGACTGCCCTTGGCGCGCGTCACCGAGAGCACCTGCGTCTGGAAATAGTTGTCGCGCAGCACCAGGCGGCCAACCTCCGAGGTCATCTCGGCGAGCAGCTTGTTGCGCTGCTTCTCGGTCAGCTCGCCGTCTTCCATGACGAAATTGAGCAGGATCTTGATATTGACCTCGTGATCCGAGCAATCGACGCCGGCCGAATTGTCGATCGCGTCGGTGCAGATCCGGCCGCCGTGCAAGGCATATTCGATCCGTCCAAGCTGCGT
This sequence comes from Rhodocyclaceae bacterium, assembly GCA_049295655.1. Classification (GTDB taxonomy): domain Bacteria; phylum Pseudomonadota; class Gammaproteobacteria; order Burkholderiales; family Rhodocyclaceae; genus CAJBIL01. Next base: position 5,111 of record JBAQRB010000109.1, on the reverse strand, counting down.
GCAGCCGAGATTGCCGCCCTCGCCGACCACCTTGCAGCGCAGCTCGCAGCCGTCGACGCGGATCGCGTCGTTGGCGCGGTCGCCGACCTCGGCATGCGTTTCATGACTGCTCTTGACGTAGGTCCCGATGCCGCCGTTGTAGAGCAGATCGACCGGCGCGAGCAGCACGGCGCGGATCAGCTCCTGCGGCGTCAAGGTTTCGGCGGCGATACCCAGGGCGGCGCGCGCTTCGGGGGTCAGCGTGATCGATTTGGCGCTGCGCGGATAAACGCCGCCGCCGGCCGAAATCAGCGTGGCATCGTAATCCGCCCACGACGAGCGCGGCAGATTGAACAGGCGCTCGCGCTCGGCGATGCTCGCCACGCCGTCCGGCGTCGGGTCGATGAAAATGTGCCGGTGATCGACGGCGGCCAGCAGGCGGATGTGCTTTGACAACAGCATGCCGTTGCCGAAGACGTCGCCCGACATGTCGCCGATGCCGACCACGGTGAAATCCTGCTCCTGGGTATTGACCCCCAGTTCGCGGAAGTGGCGCTGCACCGACTCCCACGCGCCGCGTGCCGTGATGCCCATCTTCTTGTGGTCGTAACCGACCGAACCACCGGAAGCGAACGCGTCGCCAAGCCAGAAACCGTACTCCTTCGAAACGCCGTTGGCGTAGTCGGAGAAACTCGCCGTGCCCTTGTCGGCGGCGACCACCAGATAGGGATCGTCGTCGTCGTGGCGCACGACGTCCGGCGGCGGCACCACCTGGCCGCCGACCAGATTGTCGGTCAGGTCGAGCAGGCCGCGCAGGAAGAGGTGATAGCAGGCGACGCCCTCGTGCAGCAGCGCGTCGCGATCGCCGCCCGGCGGCGGATTCTTGAGCACGAAGCCGCCCTTCGAACCGACCGGTACGATCACCGCGTTCTTGACCATCTGCGCCTTCATCAGGCCGAGCACTTCGGTACGGAAATCCTCGCGCCGATCCGACCAGCGCAAGCCGCCGCGCGCCACCTTGCCGCCGCGCAGATGGATGCCCTCGACACGCGGCGAGTAAACGAAAATCTCGCACATCGGTTTCGGCTCGGGCAGACCCGGCACGCGCTGCGAATCGAGCTTGAACGCGTGGTAGGCCTTCGGCGCACCATCGGCCAGCTGGAAGTAATTGCTGCGCAGCGTGGCGACGATCGCCGCCAGGAACTGGCGCAGGATGCGATCCTCGTCGAGGTTGGCGACGCCATCGAGCGCCACCTTGATCGCCGCTTCGATCGCCGCCGCCTGCCCGCCGGCTTCGGCCCGCGGATCGAAACGCGCGACGAAGAGTTCGAGCAGCTGGCGCGCAATCGCCGGATGCGCGGCCAGCGTCTGCTCCATATACGGCTGGCTGAAGGTGAATCCGGCCTGGCGCAGATACTTGGCGTAGGCGCGCAGCACCGCCACTTCGCGCCAGTCCAGGCGGGCCGCGAGGACCAGACGGTTGAAATCGTCGCTTTCGGCGGCACCGGAAAGAACGTGCCGGAACGCTTCCTGGAAGACACCGCGCACGTGGTCGATGTCAAGCTCATCGCCGCCCTGGTAGGTCAGACCGAAGTCGTGCAGCCAGACCGTCGGCCGCCCGGCACGCTCGATCTCGTAGGGGCGCTCCTCGAGCACGCGCACGCCCATGTGTTCGAGCATCGGCAGCGACGCCGAGAGCGGCACCGGCGCCGTATCGCGCAGGACCTTGAAGCGCAGGCTGCCGGCCGGCGCTTCGAGCGGCACGTAAAGACTCATCGCCAGGCTATCGACGTCGGCCAGCGACTCCATCAACTCGATGTCGCCGACCGCGGCGCGCGCCGCGTAGTCCTCGCGGTAACCGGCGGGGAAGGCGTCCTTGTAGCGCGCATGCAGCAGATTGCCGCGTTCCTCGCCACAACGCTCGCGCAGCGACTCGAAGAGCTCGTCCTCCCAGCGCCGCGAGACTTGCACCAGAGCGCGCTCGATCTGCGCCACGTCGTAATCCGGCCGGGTTCCGGGATGGGTGTGCACGATAATCAGGATGCGCGCCAGCGCCGACTCCGAGACCTGCACATTGAACTCGGTCGACGTGCCGTGCAGCGCCTCCATCAGCACGTTCTGCATGCGCTGGCGCAGCGCCGTGTCGTAATTCTCGCGCGGCGCATAAATCAGGCACGAGAAGAAACGGCCGAAGGTGTCGTGGCGGACAAAGAGGCGCGTGCGCTGCCGCTCGCCGAGACCGAGGATGCCGAGCGCCACGGTATACAGCTGCTCGGCGTCGATCTGCCACAGCTCGTCGCGCGGATACTGTTCGAGGATGGTCATCAGCGCCCGGCCAGCGTGGCTTTGCGGCCGGAATCCGGCACGCTGCAGGACCGTCGAGACCTTCTGGCGCAGCAGCGGAATCGCCGCCGGACTGACGCTGTAGGCGGTCGAGGTAAACAAGCCGAGGAAGCGGCGCTCGCCGACTACCTGGCCGGCGGCATCGATCCGCTTGACGCCGACGTAATCGAGATAGCCCGCGCGGTGCACCGTGGACCGCGCGTTGGCCTTGGTCAGGACGAGCAGACTCGGCTCGCGTGCCACCCGCCTGACCTCGGCTGGCAAGGCAGCGAAGGAGACCGAGCGCTCCTGACCGGTCTCGCGCAGGATGCCGGCGCCGGTCGCCGGGACGATGCGCAGCACGCAGTCGTCACCTTCGTCGGCGAGCGTGTATTCGCGGTAGCCGAGCAGCGTGAAGTTGCCGTCGGCCATCCATTTGAGGAAAGCGACATCCTCGGCAGAGTCGGCCGCTTCAATCGCTGGCGGCGGATGGCGTTCAAGATCGACGACCAGATCGGCCAGCCGCTGGCGCATCGCCGGCCAATCGGCGACGGCGGCGCGCACGTCGCCCAGGATGCGTGTCAGCCCCTGTTGCAGCGCCTCCAGATGCGCCGGATCGGTGCGCCGGTCGACCTCGACATGGATGATCGACTCGAACGCGCCTTCGCCGGCCTCCCCCGCTTCGCCTTTTTCGCCCGCATCGCCCTCCTCGGCAATGCCGAGCAGATTGCCCTCGGCATCGCGGCGCATCCGGATCACCGGATGAATGATCAGGTGCAGCGTCAGCCCCTGGCGGTTGACCTCCATGGTGATCGAATCGACCAGGAAGGGCATGTCTTCGCTGATGATCTCGATGACCGTATGCGTCGATTGCCAGCCATGTTCTTCCGGGCGCGGGTTGTACACGCGCAAGCGCGAGGCGCCGGTGAAGCGGCGCGCGAAATGCCAGTGCGCCAGCGCCGCGCCGTACAGATCCTGCAGCGAACGCTCGGCCAGATCCTCACTCGCTACCTGACCATAGAAACGACGCGTAAATGCTGCGGCGACCGCCGCCTCGTCGGCCGGCAGGCGCGACTCGATCAACTCGAATACGGCATTCAGGGGATTGGCCGCGTTTTGCTCTATCGGGTTCTGCATGATGGTTCCTTTGGTGTCGTGTTCGGGCCGCGCCGGCCTCCCTCTGCGGGAAGGTCCTGCGCAGCGGCCAGCAGCTGTTCAGTGATGCAGTATCTTAGCGAGGAATTGTTGCGCCCGCTCCGAGCGCGGGTTGGCGAAGAACGCCTCCTTGCCGTCGTCCTCGACGATCCTGCCCTGATCCATGAAGATCACCCGATTCGCCACACGCCGCGCAAAGCCCATCTCGTGCGTCACGCACATCATGGTCATCCCTTCCTGCGCGAGCTCGGTCATCACGTCGAGCACTTCGTTGACCATCTCCGGATCGAGCGCCGAGGTCGGCTCGTCGAACAACATGCAGATCGGGTCCATGGCCAGTGCGCGGGCGATCGCAACGCGTTGCTGCTGCCCTCCCGAGAGCTGGCCGGGGTATTTTTCAGCCTGCGCGCGCAGACCGACGCGTTCGAGCAGTTTACTGCCCTTGTCACGCGCCTCGTCGGCACTGCGCCCGAGAACTTTCACCTGGGCAATGCTCAGGTTGTCGACAATCGACATGTGCGGAAACAGCTCGAAGTTCTGGAAGACCATGCCGACGTGCGAACGCAGCTTGGAAAGATTGGTCTTCGGATCGCCGACGGACACGCCATTGACCGTAATCTCGCCGCTCTGGAAAGGCTCAAGGCCGTTCACGCACTTGATCAGCGTCGATTTGCCCGACCCCGACGGACCGCAGACGACGATCACTTCGCCCTTATTGACGTGCGTCGTGCACTCGGTGAGCACCTGGAAGGCGCCGTAATGCTTGCTGACGTTGTTGATTGAAATCATCTTCAGTCTCCTGGAATCGATGAGCCAAGCGGCATCAGGCCGTCTTGAGCTTCTTCTGGTAGTGGCGCACGAGCTGCGAGGCGGCGAAACAGATCACGAAATAGACGGCGCCGGCGAAGAGCAGCAACTCGACGAGACGCCCGTCGCGGTCGCCGACCTTGTAGGCCGCGCCGAAAAAGTCGGCGAGTGCCGAGACATAAACCAGCGAGGTATCCTGAAACAGGATGATGCCCTGCGTCAGCAGCAGCGGCACCATGTTGCGGAAGGCCTGCGGCAGGACGACGAGGCGCATGGCATGGCCGTAGGTCATGCCGAGCGCGCTGGCGGCGGCCATCTGCCCTTTCGACACCGACTGGATGCCGGCGCGGATGATTTCCGAGTAATACGCCGCCTCGAACAGCGCGAAACCGGCAATCGCCGAGCCGAGGCGCATGTCGCTGCCGCGCGGAAAACCGAGCATGGTTTCGAGCAGGTGCGGAATGATCAGGAAGAACCAGAGCAACACCATCACCAGCGGCACGGCGCGAAAAAGGTTCACGTAGCCGGCGGCAAACCACGAGAGGATCGGGAACGACGACAAGCGCATGATCGCCAGCAGCGTTCCCCAGACGATGCCGAAGACGACGGCGATCAAGGTGATTTCGAGCGAGATCTGCATGCCCTGCCAGAGGAAAGGCAGCGCGCCGGGAATCGAGGACCAGTCAAATTCGTACATATTATCTCCCGTGAAGAAATCGTAGCGAGCGGCCCGAGCGCAAGGCGCACGGAACGCAGCGACGAGACATATCAGTTGGATAGGCGAGGAGCGAGTACCGCGCAACGCGGCGATCGGGGCGCGTAGTAGATTTATTCATGGGAGATCATTT
>JBAQRB010000108.1:0-8865 GCA_049295655.1 Rhodocyclaceae bacterium | reverse complement strand
GCATCGATGCGCGGGGCTGTTGGCGGCTTGGCCTTGTGATGGGCGACTGAGCGAAAAACTCATGTAGGAATGGTACGAAATCGACGGTTTGCTTCCTGACAATTTGCGTTCAAGGGCTTTCAGAAACGTAACGCTGGGGTCAGCCTCCTGTTGGTATCGGACTCCTAAGATGGCATCACGGTTGGACGACATGAGTCCGACACGATTAACCCGATGTCACAAGGAGAGCACCATGAAAGCTACATTTTCCCAACTGGCCCTGATTGCTGCGATCAGCCTCGCTACTGCCGGAACGACCTACGCTCACGAGGATTATTCCGAGGCCGGTACCATCCATTGGCTGAGTCACGTTTCGGAAACCAAGAGTGCTCCGACGGCCAATCAACTGGCTTCTTTTGGCTACGCTGCCACGAAAAATGCCGACCGCGAGGTCACTCTGCCGAGCGGCAGAAAATATCTGAACGTCACACGCCTGGAGACCATCAAGATCAACGTGGCTGGCAAGAGCGTCGTCTGGACCTTCGATACGCTCGGCACCACACCGTTCCCGCTGGACAAGGTCATTACGGGGGCCGATGGCGTGACGGTGTATGTCGCCGAAAACCCGAACTATACCGGCGGCTGATTGAAAAATTACGCGGCGATGACACCAATGTCATCGCCGCGTTGGGGAACTGTCAGGTTCTCGTAGGTCGTATCTGAGTTGCAAGTTCATGTGTGCGACAGCGTACAGACCACGTTCGGTCAATTTGGCAAAATCCACTATCAAGCAAGTTGAACGCTTGTAAGGATGCAGACAGAAGTATTTCCAGTGCATGTTTAATTCGAGGAGAAATAAAATGATGAAAAAATTGTTGATGGTTGTCGCGATGAGCGCCGTTACCGCTTCCGCTTTCGCTGTGGATCATGCAAAGGTTGAAAAATCGATCGAGTTGAAGGATGGCTCGACGGTCTACATCTTCAAGGACGGCAAGATGGGGATGGAGGACAAGATGGGGAGACCGGCTCGCATGACAGAGGGGCATGTGATGGAAACCAAGGATGGTTCGAAGATCATGATGAAGGGAGACGAGGTGTGGCGCGTGGATAGTATGAAGCCACGTGGATAGTATGAAGAAAACCACGCCATAAAGAACAAGCTCGACGCCTTCGGGTGATTATCCTCGCGGCTCCTTCCTGAAGGGGGCGCTTGGTTTTCCGAAATACCGCACCATGAGCTGGCGCATTCCTTGTCGCAGTTCCGCATCACCGGCTTGAACCGCACTTGCAAATAATTCCGGGGCAATTCCTTGGAAGATCGCAACGACCTCGGGGTCGAAATGCCGGCCAGAATCCTTCTCGATGATAGCCAGCGCCTCGGCAAGCGTCATCGGTTTCTTGTAGGGTCGTTCCGAGGTCAGGGCGTCAAAAACATCGACGATGGCAAATACCCGGGCGACACGGGGAATCGCCACGCCGCGCAGGCCATCCGGATAGCCTTTTCCATCGAAACGCTCGTGATGATACCGAATGGTCAGTGCCGCGCCTTCCAGCCACGGATTGTCGGCGACGATCTCGATCCCGAGCAAGGCATGGGTTTTCATGACCTCGAACTCCTCGACGGTCAGCTTGCCCGGTTTGAGCAGAATACGGTCGGGAATGCCGATCTTGCCCACGTCGTGCAGGAAGGCGCCCAGCACCAGTTCGGTAATGGTTTCCTTGCCAACTCCTACCGCTTCGGCAAGGGTGACCGCGTAACAGGTAACCCGATAGTTATGTGCATCGGTGTCGGCGTCACGCTTGGCAATGGCATTACCAAGCGATCGCAGCAACGAGAGATTGGCTTCCAGAAGTCGAGACGACAATGCCACCGTCCGGCCCAGCAATCCCGACATCAATGGGTAAAGCAACAGTGCTGCCGCGAGCACAGAAATTGAGGCCGTCAGCGCAGCCCAGCGAGTCTGCAGTTTTCGCTCTTGCAGCGCTGGCCGGGATACCAGGCTGATTCCCTCGACATAGCCGGCAAGACGGCCATCATTGGCGGTCATCGGCAGAATGACCTGAACCAATTCTTCGCTCGCTACCGGAATTCGTCTGCTATGGCTGCCTGGAGGGATCGGCCATGGATGACGTTGTTGTCTGGCGACCTCTTTCAGCGGCTCGGGTAGCGGTCGCCAGACATCAAACAGTATCTCGGCGTTGGGCGCAAAAACCCGAATACCGACAAACTCATCGGTCAGCAACTGCGAAATCGCGGGATGTTCACCATCTTTCTCGCCACTGATCGCCACTTGCATGGCGGGCGACTCGAAATGCCTGACCCCCGCGATGGCGCGCTCAAGGGTACGCTGCTCGACGCGATACGACTCGACCCAATAAGCAAGGCACCCTGCCAGACTGCCGACCAGTAGCGCACCGACGCCAAGGCGTCGCACCAACATGCGGCGTAATTGCCGGGGAGTTTCAGGGAACTCCATGGTCTTCATTTTAAATTCTGTAGTAATTCCGTGAAGTGCTTGAAGTGACCGCTAACCCGATCCAGGGAAAACTGGTACATCAGCGAATTTTCAGAAAACTTCCGCCGCTCGCCATCCATCTCCACCGTATTGCCATCGGCTGCGGCTTGATTAGGCACATGGTACTTCAGCGGGAACGGCGGTGCCTGCGGGCCCCCTGGCTGATGGTCAGCAGCGGTGGTTGCCAACGGTAGCGACGCCGATGCGCCCTTGACGACTTGGGCGGCCTCTTCGCTGTCGATATCGACGGCTTTATAGCCAGGGGTATCGGCATTGGCGATATTCGAGGCCAGGAGTTGTTGCCGATAGGCACGGACCCCAAGCATTTTTTGCTGAAGATTATGGCCGGCGTGACCGCCTTTCCCGATTGAGAAGTGGTTGGGATGGGCAGATGCCGTACTGGGTGCTATCCCGGCAACTTGATCGCCATGAGCGCCGTGGCTGGCTCCGTGATGATTGGCTTTCTGAGCAATCGCCTGAGCCAATGCTTTGGAAAACGTTCCATTGTCGGTGTTGCCCGGCGCCCCGCCATGCCCTTCATGCACACCTTGAGCCGGAGGTGATGGGGTGTTGGTGGCCGGTGGAATGGATGAGACTCCAGTAATGACAAGAGATTACTTGTTCATGATCAGGATGGCCTTTACCGGATCAATCTGGCCGAGGTCATGCCATTTCAGTTCGCTGTCCGCCACTACCGGCACAGCCAGACAGCCGTGATTGCATTCGACAATCCAGCGTTTCTGGAGCACCGCCCGACAATAGTTGTAACTCAGCCTCTTCGGGTCACAGCCGACAGCCAGCGCCAGTGTGCGACAAACACATCGATCGCCGTGCTCTGCCGGTTTGCGGATATCCATAGGCTGAAAAGACGAGGCCCCGATTCCGGGGCTTTTACTGGACAGTTACTTACCATCTCGTGGATGGTAGTGCTTGCTCTGATCCTTAGCGGCCTTAGGTTTCTCGGCCTTGGCATTCGGCATGCTTTGCGGCACACCGGTCTTCTCCTGGACATGGGAATGCGGCTTGGCCGCAGCCTTGTCCATCTGGGCTTCGCCAGCCTTCGGGGCTGCGGCCTTGTCATCGGCGTAAGCGGTAGCTGTCATGGCGGCACCTGCAAACAGAACGGCGGTAATAAGGGAAGAGATTTTCATGATCCTGGCTCCTGAGTTTTTGGGGAAATCAACGGTCCGAATCGAGAGGACCGATGCAGTTTGTGCTTCTGTCACCGTCAACAAGGTGACTTGCCGATTACATTGTTGTCAGAAATCTCTGCTGAATACAGATTCACCAAATGGCCGATTACGTCAGAAAGTGCGTCACGCAACTGCTGTTCGCAACGCCCCATCAGAATTCCGTCTTCCAGCGCACAGGTAGTCGACGACTGCATCGAGTTCACTTTGCCGAGTGTCGGGCCAACGTCTGCAAAACTCGGCGCTGGTACTCCAGGCTGTCGTGGGTGTATGCCTTCCAATACTCGATGGACGAATAGCCGATGGCTACCCACCACGCTCCGCTTGGCCCAGGATCATCCAGAGAAAACGGTGAGGTTTGCTCAAGGAACTCCTTGAGTGGGGAAAGCTGCGTGGAGACCATCCTTTCCAAGCAGTCGAGATTAACGCCAAGCAACTGGCCAACTAAATCCAAATGGAAGTCAGAGGGTGTATTGAAGATAGCAAACGAACTGTGTACGGACATGATTTTCTCCCTGCGGCACGATCAAGGCACATTGCCTGATGGAGATATTTTGCCTATGGGTAGCTGTCGCGCCGATAACGGGAGCATTACAAACCGGTCACCGTTTCATCAGCTTGATTCAGGCGCCATTGCTTAAGCAGGGCGTAGATGGCGGGGATTACGGCGAGGGTCAGGATGGTCGACGAAACCATGCCGCCAATCATCGGCGCCGCGATGCGGCTCATCACCTCCGAACCGGTGCCGGTGCCCCACATGATCGGCAGCAGGCCGGCCATGATCGCCACCACGGTCATCATCTTCGGCCGCACCCGCTCGACGGCGCCTTCCATCACCGCCTCGTATAGATCGGCGACTCCCGGCTCGCGGCCTTCTGTGCAGCACCTCGCCTTGACTGCTTCCCAGGCGTGATCGAGATAGATCAGCATGATCACCCCGGTCTCGGCTGCGACGCCGGCCAGCGCAATAAAGCCGACCACCACGGCGACCGACAGGTTATAGCCGAGCAGCCACATCAGCCAGATGCCGCCGACCAGCGCGAAGGGCACCGAGAGCATGACGATCAGTGTTTCGGTAATGCGCTTGAAATTGAGGTAGAGCAGCAGGAAGATCGAAAGCAGCGTCACCGGGATGACGATTTTCATCTTCTCGATGGCCCGCTCCATGTATTCGAACTGGCCGCTCCAGGTGACGTAGTAACCGGGCGGGAACTTGACCTGTTCGGCGACCGCTTTCTTGGCGTCGGCGACGTAGCTGCCAATGTCGCGGTCGCGGATGTCGACATAAATGTAGGCGGAGAGCAAGGCATTTTCGGTGCGGATGCTGGGCGCGCCCTTGGCGACGACGACCTTGGCCAGTTGCCCGAGCGGAATCATCGCGCCGTCCATGGTCGGGATCAGCACCTCGCGGGCAATCTGCTGCGGATCGGAGCGTAGTTCGCGCGGATAACGCACGGTGACACCGAAGCGTTCCCGCCCCTCGACCGTGGTGGTTACCATCTCACCGCCCAGCGCCGTGCCGATCACATCCTGCAAGTCACCGACGGCCAAGCCGTAGCGTGCCAGTTGCTCGCGGTCCGGTTCGATATTGAGATAGAAGCCGCCAGTGATGCGCTCGGCGAAGGCACTGGTCGTGCCGGGCACGGCCTTGACCACGGCCTCGATTTCCTTGGCGACTTTTTCCATCTCGCCGAGATCCTTGCCGAAGACCTTGATGCCGATCGGCGTCCGGATGCCGGTAGACAGCATGTCGATGCGCGCCTTGATCGGCATCGTCCACGCATTGGCGACGCCGGGGAATTGCAGCGCCTTGTCGAGTTCGGCGATCAGCTTGTCGGTGGTCAGGCCGGGGCGCCATTCGGCTTCCGGCTTCAGGTTGATCACCGTTTCAAACATTTCGGTCGGTGCCGGGTCGGTCGCCGTGTTGGCGCGCCCGGCCTTGCCATAGACCGAAGCGACTTCGGGGAAACTCTTGATGATTTTGTTCTGTGTCTGCATCAGCTCGGCGGCCTTGGTGATCGACATGCCGGGCAGCGAAGCCGGCATGTAGAGCAGCGTTCCCTCGTTGAGCGTCGGCATGAACTCGGAACCGAGGCGGGACGCCGGGTAGTACGAGACGCCGAGCGCCAGGACAGCCAGAACGATGGTCAGCTTCTTCCAGCGCATGACGCCGGCGATGATCGGCCGATAGGCCCAGATCAGAAAACGATTCACCGGATTTTTCGCTTCCGGCATGACCTTGCCGCGGATGAACAGCATCATCAGCACCGGCACCAGCGTGATCGAGAGCAGCGCCGCGCCGGCCATCGAGAAGGTCTTGGTATAGGCCAGCGGCGAGAATAGCCTCCCCTCCTGGCCTTCCAGCGCGAAGACCGGCAGGAAGGAGACGGTAATGATGAGCAGCGAGAAGAACAGCGCCGGGCCGACTTCCTTGCAGGCTTTGATCATGGCGTCGGCGCGCTCGGCGTGGGTGTGTTCCTCGGGCAGGCGTTCCAGGTGCTTGTGGGCGTTCTCGATCATCACGATGGCAGCATCGATCATCGCGCCGATTGCGATGGCGATGCCGCCCAGGCTCATCAGATTGGAGTTCATGCCCAGCGAACGCATGGCGATGAAGGCGATCAGCACGCCGACCGGCAACATCAGGATGGCGACCAGGGCGCTACGCACGTGCATCAGGAAAACGATGCAGACCAGCGCGACGATCAGCGCTTCTTCAAGCAAGGTACGCTTCAGCGTGTCGATGGCGCGATGGATCAGTTCGGACCGGTCGTACACCGTCTGCACCGTGACGCCCTCGGGCAAGCCGCCGCCGATTTCCTCGATCTTGGCTTTAAGGTTGTGGATGACTTCGAGCGCGTTCGCACCATAGCGCGCCATGGCAATGCCCGACACCACTTCGCCTTCGCCATTGAGTTCGGTCAGGCCGCGCCGTTCGTCGGGCGTCAGTTCGACGCGGGCAATGTCGCGGATCAGCACCGGCGTGCCCTTGTCGCTCTTGACGACCAGCGTTTCGAGGTCGCTCTTGCCACGCAGGTAACCCTTGCCGCGCACCATGTACTCGGTTTCGGCCATCTCAACGACTCGGCCGCCGACATCGCGGTTCGAGTCGCGGATCACCTGCGCCACCTTCATCAGCGGAATGCCATAGGAACGCAACTTCACCGGGTCGACGGTGACTTGGTAGGTCTGCACGAAGCCGCCGATCGACGCCACTTCGGCGACGCCATGGGCCTTGGTCAGCTGGTAGCGGACGTACCAATCCTGGATGCTGCGCAGTTCGGCCAGCGTCTTGTCCTTGGCGAGCAGCGCGTACTGGTAGACCCAGCCGACCCCGGTGGCATCCGGCCCGAGCGATGGGGTGACCCCCTTCGGCATGCGGCTGGAGGCGAAATTCAGGTATTCGAGAACGCGCGAACGCGCCCAGTAAATGTCGGTACCGTCTTCGAAAATCACGTACACGAAAGAGGCGCCGAAGAAGGAAAAGCCACGGACGACCTTGGAGTTCGGCACCGACAGCATGGCCGTGGTCAGCGGATAGGTCACCTGGTCCTCGACCACCTGCGGCACCTGGCCGGGATACTCGGTATAGACGATGACCTGAACGTCCGACAGGTCGGGCAGGGCGTCGATCGGCGTGCGCAGCACGGCGACGACGCCGGCGATGGTGATGAACAAGGTGGCGAGCAGAACCAGGAAGCGGTTCCGGCCCGACCATTCGATGATGTTGGCCAGCATGGGGCGACTCTCCGTGGCGGCCGGTCAGTGACCGGCGTGCGGGTTGGCACCGGCGGCTGGCGTGCCGGCTCCCTGGCTTGCTGGCAGCGTTTTGACGGCCGTGATCACCCATTCGCCGGGCTGTCGCTCGACGAACTCGATGGCGACTTTGGCCCCCGGTTTCAGCCCTTGCAGCAGCGATGCATTGGCGGCCTTGAACTCCATCGTCATCGCCGGCCATTTGAGGCTGGCGACCGGGCCGTGACTGATGCTGATCGTGCCGGCTGCCGCGTCGATGCCATCCAGCGTACCTTCGGCCTGGTGGCTGGATCCTTTGGCGGCTGGCTGTCCGGGCGCTGCCGCTTGCCCTTCTTTTGGGGCGGCGCCGTGGGAGGCGTGGCCGAAACCGCCGACCGCTGCCTTGAGGTTGCTCTCGGCGTCGATCAGGAAGTTGGCGGCGACCACCACCTGCTCGCCGTCCTTGACACCCTCCAGCACTTCGACATGGTTGTCGCTGCGGGCCCCCAGTTTGATATCGCGCGGCTCGAAGCGGCCTTCGCCTTGCTGGATCAGCACGATCTGGCGGGCGCCGCTGTCGATCACGGCGGAAGTCGGCACGGTGACAACCTGGCCTTTGGCGCCCACCGGCAGTTCGACCTGGGCGAACATCGAAGGCTTGAGCAGCAGCCCCGGATTGGCCAGTTCGACGCGAACCGGTACGGTACGGGTCTGCGCATTCAGCGTCGGATAGACATAGCTGATCGTGCCTTCGAAAATCTTGCCCGGATAGGCATTGATCATGACCTTGGCCTTGGCTCCGGTCTTGATGAGGCCGATATCCTGTTCGAAAACGTCGGCGACGACCCAGACGGACGACAAGTCGGCCACCTGGTAGAGCGCCTCGCCGGGCATGAAGCGCATGCCCTGGACGGCTTTCTTCTCGGTGACGATGCCGGCCACCGGCGAGCGGAAGGTTAGCGTACGCCGTGCTTCGCCGGACTTGGCCAGCGCCTTGACCTGCTCCTCCGAAATATCCCAGTTCTTCAGGCGCAACAGGCTGGAATCGGCCAGTTGCTTCATCCCATCCCGCGCCTGGCCGCCGGCTTCCTTCAGCGACTCGACCCCTTGGGCGGCAATCGCGTATTCGCGCTGGGCGGAAACCAGTTCCGGACTATAGACCTCGAATAGCGGCTGCCCCTTGCCGACCGGCTGACCGGTAACATTGACGTGCAGACGCTCGACGTAGCCCTCGAACTTGGGAGAGATCGCATAGATGCGGCGCTCGTCCGGCTCGATACGCCCGGCGGCGCGTACTACCTTATCGAGGACACGCAACTGGGCGGCTTCGGTCCGCACGCCCAGCTTCTGCACTTTTTCGGTGCTGATCTTGATTTGGTTGGCCGATGCCGGCTCGTCGTCCTGTTCACCCTCGTAGACCGCGATGTAATCCATCCCCATCGGAT
>JBAQRB010000107.1:0-14499 GCA_049295655.1 Rhodocyclaceae bacterium | reverse complement strand
GAAATCTACGCGAACTGCGAGGTGCTCGCCGAACGCGCCGACGAGGAAGGCGCGTTCTTCCGCGTCCGTGGCGAACACGACGCCATCGAGAAGCTGCGCGACCGGGTTATGGCGACGGTGTAGGGGGCAAAGAAAGCGCCCTTGTGTCGCTGATGCACAAACACGACAACTGATCGGGTGCTGTGCCTCTGATGAACCGCCGGTCATGATTCTCCCGGCGAGGGGCCAAAACTCGGCCAAAGCCGCCGGTGAAGCTTACTCAGTTGAGCAGCGGGTGTTGCGCATGTTGCCGACGTTGACGCGGTGCGCCACCTGAAGGGCAGCTTCCTTCAGCGGCGAATGCGTACTCCTTGCCCACACCTGCCGGTCGACGCGTTGGAGGTGCAACGGCAGGTATCTGACCGGACGCTTACCCAAAATCAGGCCATGTGAATGATGCGAATGCGAAACCTCGGAATTACCCACCCCATTTGGATAGCATTACTGCATCACTGGAGATCGCGATGAGCAATAACATCTGGCACGCTTGGTTCGACGGCGCAACGAAGGGAACAAACCCTGGCATCCGAGGCGTTGGCGCCCTCCTCAAAGGACCAAATGGTGAGCGCATCGAGATCGCCGAAGAGATCGGATTCGGTACCAACAACGAGGCCGAATATGCCGCACTAATGGCCGTGCTGGATGCGGCCGTCGAGGCGAAGGTACAGAAGCTGGTTGTCCATGGGGACAGTCAACTGGTCATCAGGCAGGTCAATGGGGAATGGGCGATCCGCGCGAAGGAACTTGTGCCAATGTGCAAGACCGCAATTAGCTTGAAGGCTCAAATTCCCAGCGTCACCCTGCGCTGGATACCGCGTGAAGAGAATGACGAAGCCGACGCACTGAGTAAGAAGGCGATCGGCTTGGTTGCCCCGGACACTATTGATCGAACCATCTGGATGAAAATCACCGAAATTGGTAAACCCTTTGGCCTGTCCGGTGTGGCGCTCGGAAAGAAAATGGATCTGGCCAAGTTGAGGGAACACGGCAAGCCGACGCAGCTCGCCCTCGACAAGGGGTGTGCGCTGCGCGTCCCCAACAACTTCGGGCATGATGACTTTTGGCACCGTAAGTTGCTGCCCGCTGCCTTGCGAGAGGTGTTTTTGCTTCTCTGATCGTCCATCGGCCAATTGCGGTCATTCGACCGTTGAAGCTGTCGGGCCGGTCAAGACTATCAACAGCCATTCGGTTTTCGTGGAGCAGCGGCGGCAGCGCGCCCAATGCCGCCATTCGCGCCTCCATGAGTTCAACGGCAGGTATAAAGGTGCGACTGCCATTCAAGGCGGCCTCTCACGGGCAGCAGTTCGGCCGAAGCAGTCATTCGGTCTGCTGGCTGATTCGGTCAGCAAAGCGTCGGTAAGCGGCCCTTCGAGGACCAATCACGGTGAGCGGCAGCTTTCGGTCTGGCCAACTCATCCACCCACCACTAATGCCAGTCGCCCCATCCTGGGTCCAACGGCAGGAACAGAGCAGAACTGCCATTGAAGTCGGCTACTTACGGGCAGCGGGTTGGCCGGAGCTAACGCTCGGACTCGTCTATTGCGATCCGGAGGATTCAGATCACGGTCGAATTCAAATGTAGATTTGACTACGTCCTATCAAGCAGGGGCGCGATTGATCTGAATCCACCAATTCGGGAAATAAATTGATCAATCGCACACGCCTACTTTGAAGCACAGCAAGCAGCACTCTTCGTTTACGTTTTATTGATTTTTATTGAATATCTGTGCCAAATGCTTACACCACTCGACCTTCTTTTCATTTTTTTTCTATGATCGTACAAGAGACCTACCTGTTCCGGATACATACTAGCAAACAGAGCGGTGGCGATACCACACGGTTTCGTTCCAATAGGTGCAACAAACATTTTATCGCCTTGGCTTAATGAACTTCGAGTTATCTCCAAAGCATCATAAGCAGAACTCGGGTCATTGGCTGAACAATACTGCACGTTACAGTTGTCGATTCCTCTAAGGTGCGGAACAATGGAATTCAGTTCCCAGCCAGGCCGAAAGGCAGGAATGCCAAATATCACTTTAATATCTTTTGAAGATAGCATCTGGTATTCTTCAAAAGCTCTTTCAAGGCGCTCTGGCTCGTAACCTAGAAAGAAAACACCTGCATCCACATCTGTACCAGATAAATCGACAACAGATCTCGGTATGGGCCTATAGCCTGCATTAAGCTCAGAAAGAGCAAATGAGTCAGCTCCCGGCTGAGTGCGATTATATTTGTCTGGTTCGACGTAGATAATTAAAAATCTTTCGATGCCTAGATCAATAAGCGTCCTAACTATCAAAAACAACTCGGCAAATCCCAGGGTCGTCGCTTCAAGTACAACATGCTTGCCGTTCACGATCGGATTAAGTAATTCCGCGACCCGATCCGCACTGATCTTGTTGCCATCGATCGTAATGGTCATAACGTCGTAGTCATAATCAACAGGAACACGCCTAACGATATCTTTGCATTCGAAGCTAACTGCGGATGATCCTCGCTCATCAACAGGGTCACCATGCAACAGTACGCTATTGGGCGCAATACAAAGTGCCGATGGACCGGCAAACGAACTGGTATAAAAAATAACCGAAGAGGTCATTTCCAGAGTTCCCCCTGAGTCCTCGGTATTTCCTGCGACTTCAGGATACCCAGCGACAGGCTCTTGTACTCATCTTCTGTACCAAGAGCCAGAATATGAAATTGATCTAACGACAGAGATATTTTCCGCTTCCGCCTATAGCTAATTTGAAAATAAGGAGAGTAAATTGGGTTTAGTTGGTAATCAACGATATCACTGCCGACAGGACCCTTTGTTTTAGTTTCAAGCTGCTCGGAAATAATGCCATATTTCTTCAGCTCAGCTAGAAACTCCAACTCCTCGGCATCAGGCACACGGTCGCCAGAGTTTATAGTGAATTGGTTTTGCTCTGGCTCACTCATTGCGGGCGTAGCCTGCAACGCCCTAAAGACGTTGCCAAGCCGCAAAACGAACATCCTCAAGCGCTCACCTTGTGGGCCAAAGGTCTTGATTTCACGTATTAACTGATCGGCTGCCTCGTAAGCCGCTCTGGCTTGTGTACCTTGCGAAACTTCGTTGCCGCATTCATCAGCAAGTTCCGCTATTTCAAGGGCTTTGTAACAAATAATTAAAAAGTGGCGTAAGTTTTTATTCGCCATCGTAAAGAAGGTGTCGTACCCACTATATATAGGACACAAGCGACCGTATGGCCTATAAAGCTCTAGGAGCGATCCTACTAAGTTATTATGGACCCAGTCTCTGTGTTCTGAAGGCTTTCCGTCCGACTCGGAGTAGTTTTTCAGAAATTTCAGGACGTCCCCCGGAGTATTTCTTGGGCGGCTGAGCAACGCGGGAGTAATAACCAAGGCTTCGGGTATGTCCGTATAACGTAAAAAGTCATCGGCACTCAACTCGGTCGAATGAAGCTCCAGCGCCTTACCAATTCTTTCCTTTAATATATTGACTATCCGTGGAACGCAAACAGCATCCTGCGCAATATCTTTATGGCTTTTTGAAGGAAAGCGCGATTTCATCGTTGAGGTTATTTTTGTTTTGTAGGCCTCGGTGGATCTAGACGACAATGATCCATAATCCCTTAAACCACCCAATAGCTCACTTTCATGGTTGTTAGTTGCCAGATCCAGATTGGCAAGAAACACCTCTGCGAAGAATATCTTAAGTTCCGCTTCTTCAGACAGTTCATCCAGTTGAAGGAGTCTAAAGTCGTGAGTTGCATTTATCGATTCGCTTCCCGTTGTTGCAGTCTCATTGGATAATTCTTTTGATGTAAAGCTGACTATTAACGGTCGCTGGCTATGTTTCAAGAAGGAATTGAGAACCCGCCGTTGATAGGGCACTAGATTTTCAACCTCATCCACATAGACAAAAAATAACGAGTCTTTAAGGGAATCCGTTTTCTTTATGTCATAAATCAGCGCCTCTAAAAACACCTTTCCAGGTGGCAGAATTGGCTGACTAACGGTAGATATATTTGATATCCAAGATGCAAAAGCACGTCGCTTAGACTCTAAGAAAGATTCCAGAGCATTTGGCTCTTGCGGGAAATCTGGATGGAAGTCGACAACCGACGGAAACCTGAATGCTTCAAAGTCGCTTGGCGTGAAGCGCCTAAATGCACTTCTAGCTATCGTCTTGATCGATCTTATTATTTCTATGCCAATCGCTATTGCAAAATAAGACTCAAAAACCGATATCCACTCATGCTCTTCTTTGCCGCGATGGTTGAGAGAGTTACAAAACTGTGTGTCAACTCTCCAATAAATACCTATATGGGAAATCTCCGCATCGGAGATCTCTGTGCGTCTTTCAGAGAAAGCAGTGTGGTAGTCCAAATATTTAAGAAGCATGGTTTTGCCACAACCACGTTTTCCAACGATATAGGTTGACTTGGTGGCGGTGTGCAGTGATAAGCGGTTGAAGTATGGAGGTATAAAAAACTCACCCCATACGTCAGCGCTATGCTCTTCAGCTCTTGTTTTTGCCAGAATGTTATTTTCGGAGATCGTCATTTATTTACCTCGGGACAAGAGGCTTCCAGTTTTTTGAGGTATCCCACAGCAATTGCAATGAGTTGTCCGGAATACCATGCTCATAAGCAACCATGCAACCTAATTCTCCATAGCCTAGTGGCAAATTATCGGAAAACTTCGCTCTCTTGGTGATTTTGTGGTATAGATCAAAAGGGCTTATTTCAGCAAAAGGCCATATGTCGTCTTCAATCCAATTGCCACATATTGCTTTAAAGCATTCTTGATGCGTTATTCTTTCACCATAAAAAAGAGGAGTATTTGGATATTTTTCTCCCAGCAGTTTAATGGCTTCCTCGTGAGCTAGTCCTACCACGATCCCGCATTGGTCTCCCGCTGCAAGAAACTTTCCATCAATTGACAAGAATTCACATAATTGGTGACCGGTGAATGTTCCGTCGTCTATTATTAAATATCGCTGATTTTTCTTCAGTTCTGTAAAGTCATGGGGGTATGATAATTTGAATTTTGTCAGCGGATCACAAAATTTGAGCTGTCTAGAAATTATCTCTCCGCTTTTTCCAGGACGTGAGCGCCCTTGTTTTGGTGGGCCATAAGTAAAATCGAGATTTGCAACGCGGCCATTCAGCAAACCCCTCCAGTCTATGTCTTCTTTTGGATAGCCCTTCGGAGTAAAATGCATCGCAGCGGATTTTAGGGCCTGCCTAAATGCAGAGTCCAATTGCGGGGTCGTTCTATATATTAAATGTCGCAAAATAAGCAAACCGAGAAGCTTTTCTTTGCCCTCGTCGAATTGTTTCAGCCAGTATTTGACCTGTTCTATGGTTAGCGGTTGTCGTATTTGTTTCGTGCAAAGATCACGGATTACCGTTAAAAGTTGTATTTCATCTATTTGACAATTGTTCATCGTTTTTGTTTTTTACTTGCTCAATTAATCTATTATTGTCTTGGGCAAAAACTTCTGACGTTTATACTTCCTGAGTAACGGAGCCACCTCTAGAACTCTAGGGCCAGTAGAGCCTCTACTGTAATAAACGCAGCACCTACTCCATGCGAAGCGGCGTGCAACGCCTTTCTACCGTTGGTGCTCGTCAAGTAGTCTAGTACATTCTCTCGGAACTCCGACTTTACCCGGAGCACAAAAACACAATCTGATACGGCGACTTCCCCTTGTGTTAAGCAACACACTTTGTTTTCTAAATTTCGCCCAACCCGTGCAATAACAATATCGCCGGCTTTAGCTAAGATTCCACTGGCTACGCTACGTGTTCTGCTATCTAAGCAGAATTGCAATGGAATTTCAGTGGAGTTGTTTACAAAGTCCGTTGTATGAAATATTGGAAAAGTAGTGGATCGTCTTTGTGAAGATGAATGGGACCCACGGGTGATTAGGTGGGTAACATCTCGAAGTGTCCGTCCGTGTGGCTTTTTGCCGGTATTGGATACTGAAGCCAAATAGGAATAATCAAGACGACGTGTGGCCTGATCCGGACTCAATCGGATTACCTGAGATAGAAAGCCATTATCGTTCAGTCGTTGGATTTGAATCTCATCGTCGTCTGCAAGACCTTTAGAAAGTACGACAATATGTGCCTTTGCGTCGGTATTGCGGAATACCCGGCGGGGAAGTTCGATCACACGTTCGATCTTATGCTCTGTGGCAAGTGTTTTCCGAAGTCTTGCGTATTTCTCGCCTGCAATTATGCCGTCGGGGAGAATAAGGCCTAGTTTTCCGCCCGAACTGAGAAATCTGAGATTTTGGCCGATGAATAATACATCTGCTTGGATCGTCCCTATCTTCGGGATGATATGACTAAGGCCTGCATCCTCCAGGATTTCTCCAAAGTGCTTTTGCCACTTGGGGCGGATATAAGGGGGGTTGCACAGACCTGCATCAACGTCTCCATAGTTCACCCCGATTTTCTTAGCGAGTGAATTATCTAGTGCATCGGCGGCATGGTGAGTAAATGAAGGCCCGTAAAGGGCACGTAGTTTCGAGCTGGCTGCGGCGACGTCAATATCGACTGTTATGAACTCAGTTTCCTTCCAATGTTGGCCTGCTGCGCCAACCAATGATCCGCTACCGGCCCCTAGATCGATTGTCACTTTCGGACTTCGCAGTGCCATGGACTCAATAAGCAATTTAGCTATTGCCGGGTCGGTGTAGTACCGACCGAAATGATCAGATGTTTTCACATGGCGGGACAGCTGCATTGATCTTCTCGCATAGTTAGACGGCGCCGGCTCGCATTTTATGCCCTCAAGATGTCGCACGCCTACGGTTACAGCAAAATACTATTAATTATTTCGGGCTTTTGGTCCCCGTGGTCCTCGGGGGCAATGATCAGCGATCAGCTGGGCGCTATCTTTTGCGGATAGTCGATGAACGCCACAGCTAGAGTGAACTGCCATGGCCTTATGAAGCGACCTGTGCGGGTACGCAATGGATAGAGCTTGCCAGCGTCACATCAGGCGGTGTGACCGGTTCCAGCGCTAGAACAGTCCCTACAAGAGGACGATTGTTTAAATCCAGTGCCCAGCTTCATCCCCTACGGCAAGCCAAATGACGTTGATAACATAGAGTCGCAGGTGCATTTCTTTTTAACGCCCTGAAGCGGTCGTTAATTCAGCACATTTGGAAATATCAGCTTAGGGTCGGGTATGTGAGTTCGTCGGTAATGAAAGCTGAAGTTCAGTGGCCCCGTACCGCCACGGTCCGCAACCGGCCACATTGCTGACGTAGCTTGGCAGACATCCCAACGGCAGCTTCGGCCGAGTTGCACGCATAGGCTGTCAGGCAGGTTTCAAAGTGAAGCGGTCATCCGAATGTCGGCTCTGATGAATCGATGACAGACTGCTCCTGGCCGAAACCTGCTGTCCGTCATACCACACGCCCCCCCGCTTTCCCTCCCTTGCAATCATCATCAAGAAATCCGGAAGGACTGCAGAGTCCGACCCGCCGCCCGTCGCAAGACGCCGGCCGGCATTTTTCGAAAAGGGGCGTATTCATTGGGCTGCAGGCCGATTGCCAGGTTGGCCGGCGCAGCACCGCTTTGCAAAGTACTTCGGTGAGCGGGCACGCCGAAAAGACAAACGGCCCGCAATGCATCACATTGCGGGCCGTTCGATTTGTGGTTCAGTGCGATCAAATCGCCGCTTCGTTGGTTTCGCCGGTGCGGATGCGGACGATCTGCTCGACCGAGGTGACGAAGATCTTGCCGTCGCCGATCTTTCCGGTGCGCGCGGCCTTGATGATCGCTTCGATGGCGCCATCGACGGCATCGTCGGCGACGACGATTTCGACCTTCACCTTGGGCAGGAAGTCGACGACGTATTCGGCGCCGCGATACAGCTCGGTATGCCCCTTCTGGCGGCCGAAGCCCCTGACTTCGGTGACGGTCAGCCCGGTCACCCCCACTTCGGACAGTGCCTCGCGCACTTCGTCGAGCTTGAACGGCTTGATCACCGCTTCGATCTTCTTCATCTTTTTTTCCTCCAAAAAATTTTTGGCAAAGCGTAACAGAAATCGGGCGTCAGAAAACGCCCCGAATGTAATCAATAGGCATCGCGATAACGGTTGGTGATCGGGTAGCGCCAGTCCTTGCCGAAACCCCGCTGCGTCACGCGAATCCCGACCGGCGACTGGCGCCGCTTGTATTCGCTGATCTTGAGCAGATGAACGACGCGCCGCACGTCGGCTTCGGGATAGCCCCGAGCGATGATCTCGCGCGGAGAAAGGTCGTTTTCCATGTAGGCCTCGATGATCGCGTCGAGCACCTCGTAGGGCGGCAGGCTGTCCTGGTCGGTCTGGTCGGGCTTCAGTTCGGCCGACGGCGGGCGCGTGATGATGCGCTCGGGAATCGCCGGCGAAACCGTGTTGCGCCAGTGCGACAGGCGATAGACCAGCGTCTTGGCGATGTCCTTGATCACCGCGAAGCCGCCGGCCATGTCGCCGTACAGCGTGCAGTAGCCGACCGCCATCTCCGACTTGTTGCCGGTGGTCAGCACCAGCGAGCCGCTCTTGTTGGAGAGCGCCATCAGGATCATGCCGCGGATGCGCGCCTGCAGGTTCTCCTCGGTGGTATCGGGCGGCAGCCCGGCGAACTCCTTGTCGAGCATGCCGGCAAAGGTGTCCATCGCCGGCGCGATGGCGATCTCGTCGTAGCGCACGCCGAGCCGGCGGACCATCTCGCGCGAATCGTCGAGGCTGATCTGGGCGGTATAGGGCGAAGGCATCATCACGGCGCGCACCCTGTCGGCGCCGAGCGCGTCGACGGCGATGCACAGGGTCAGCGCCGAATCGATGCCGCCCGACAGGCCGATGATCGCGCCTGGGAAGCCGTTCTTGCCCAGGTAGTCGCGAACGCCGACGACGAGCGCCTGATAGACCTCGGCTTCCTGTCCTTGCGGCAGCGCGATGGCGCCAGGCAGGATCTGGCCGCCGGCGAACTCGACGATGCCCAGCGCCTCATCGAACTGCGCTAGCTGGCAGCACACCTTGCCGCTGGCATCGAGCGCGAACGAAGCGCCGTCGAAAACCAGTTCGTCCTGCCCGCCGACCAGGTTGGCGTAGATCACCGGCAAGCCGGTGGCCGCAACGCGCTCGCGCAGCACGGCGGTGCGCCGTTCCTGTTTGCCCAGGTGGTAGGGCGACGCGTTGAGCACCAGCAACAGTTGGGCCCCCGCTTCGCGCGCCTGATCGGCCGCACCGGCCTCCCAGACATCGGCACAGATATTGACGCCGCAGCGCACGCCCTTGAGCGTGACGACGCAGGGCTGCGTGCCGGAGTCGAAATAGCGCTCCTCGTCGAAGACCTCGTAATTGGGCAGACGGTGCTTGTAATAGGTCAGCACGCGCCGGCCATTGTCGATCAGCGTCGCCGCGTTGTAACGCCGCCCGCCCCTTTGCTCGGGGTGACCGACCAGGACGGCGATGCCCTGCAGCTTTGCCGCCAGCGCATCGAGTTCGGTCTCGCAGGCCGCGTAGAAATCGGGGCGCAGCAAGAGGTCTTCCGGCGGATAGCCGCACAGTGCCAGCTCGGGCGTCAGCAGAAGGTCCGCGCCTTGCGCCCTGGCGCGTTCGGCGAAATCGACGATACGCGCCGCGTTACCGGCAAGGTCGCCGACCGTGGCATTGATCTGGGCAATCGCAATCTTCAGAGACATGGGCCAACCCTAAACGTAGCGCAAAACAGTGCAAGGCAAGTGCGACGGGATGAATCCCTACGGAAAAGGGGCGCTCGCGCGCCCCTGCTGGTCAGTCCAACGAAAACGCGGCCGATCAGTAGTTCGGCTTTTCCGCTGCATCCGCGAAACGCGCGACGCCTTCCATGATTTCATTCTTGGCTTCTTCGGGACCGAACCAGCCCTTGGTCTTGACGAACTTGCCCGGCTCGAGATCCTTGTAGTGCTCGAAGAAGTGCGAAATCTGGTCGAGCATGATCTGCGGGAAATCGCGGTGCGATTCCTTGCTGTGGTACATCGGCGTCAGCTTGTCGACCGGGACGGCGAGCACCTTGGCATCTTCACCGGCTTCGTCGGTCATCGCCAGCATGCCGATCGGACGGCAGCGCACGACAACACCCGGCGGCAGGGCGAATTGCGAGATGACCAGCACATCGACCGGGTCGCCGTCGCCAGCGATGGTGTGCGGGATGTAGCCGTAATTGCACGGATAGTGCATGGCGGTCGACATGAAACGATCGACGAAAATTGCGCCGCTTTCCTTGTCAACTTCGTACTTGACCGGATCGGCGTGCATCGGAATCTCGATGACGACGTTGAAATCGTTGGGGAGTGACTTGCCGGAGGGGACGCGATCGAGGCCCATTTTTTATCTCTCTACGAGTTGCGAAAGGCGTAATTATACCGCTGTCAGGGCACTCCATTCACCTCGTCGACACGCATTACAACGTCAAGACAGGCGTTGACGCCCGCCCAAATCCCGACTACGATGCGAATCGTTCTCATTTCGAAAAGAATACAACCCCATGGACGCCAGAAAGCCGCAGCCCGAACCGCCAGCCATCGCGCGAACTGCCGACGCAGCACTGCGCATCGACAGCCAGCAACTCCTGCTCGGCCAGCGCACCATTGAAATCGACCACAGCGGCCAGCGCTACACCTTGCGCGTGACGCGCGAAAACAAGCTGATCCTGACCAAGTAATCGCCCGCACGGCGCTTTCTCGCACCCTGTTTCCTCGCGCCCGGTTTCCTTCGTCCTTTCTCCGGCGCCCCGCCTGCCGCCTGTCGCCGCTTTTTCGCAGCGGACTGCCGGGCGAAAGCGGGAAAAACGCCGGGCAACGAGCAACTCACAACAAGCCAGCCAGGACAGCGCGCATCGCGTCACCCAGCCAGCAAGAAATCACGATTCATTTCTTGGAGGCTGGAAAGATGCACCTATTCAGAAAACGAAGCCTGGCCCTGCTCGTCGCCGCGCTCTGCAACACGGTCGCGGCGAACGAGGCGACGCTGAAGGACATGGTGGTGACCGCCACGATGTCCGAACACGATACCCGCACTGCGCCGGCTTCGATCACCGTCATCACGCGCGAGGAGCTGGAAACCCGCAACGCCGCCGACCTGCTCGACGCCGTACGCGGCACGCCGGGGATGACGCTCTCGCCGCGCCAGGTCGGCGGTCGCAAGACGATCGCCCTGCGCGGACTGGAAGGCAGGC
Organism: Rhodocyclaceae bacterium; assembly: GCA_049295655.1. Lineage (GTDB taxonomy): Bacteria > Pseudomonadota > Gammaproteobacteria > Burkholderiales > Rhodocyclaceae > CAJBIL01. The sequence continues at coordinate 3,253 of JBAQRB010000107.1, read as the reverse complement.
ACACGCTGACGCTGATCGACGGACGGCGGATTTCGCCCTCCGACGACGTGGTCGGCCATTCCGACTACCAGTACGGCTGGTTGCCGATCTCGGCCATCGAGCGCGTCGAGATCATCCGCGGGCCGATGTCCACCCTGTACGGTTCGGAAGCGCTGGGCGGCGTCATCAACCTGATCACCCGGCAGCCGAAGGACCGCTGGATCGGCTCGGCGATGCTTTCCGGCAGCAACGTGACGAGCGGCGACGGCGGCGACGGCCAGCGCGCCTCGCTGTTCGCCGCCGGCCCGGTCGGCGAGAGTCTGTCGCTGCGCTTCAACGCCGAAACGGCGAACAAGTCGGCGATTCCGGAAAAAGAAGATCGCCGCTACTCCGAAATCGAAGGCAGCAAGGCGAACAGCGCCGGCCTCGGCGCGACGCTCAAGCTGAGTGACCGGCAAAGCCTCGAAGCCAGCTGGAACGATGGCCGCGAGGAGCGCTTCTACAACGACGTGACGACCTCGGGCGTCATCCGCCAGTACGAAAACCGCTACAACATCAAGCGCTCGCAAGGCAGCCTCGCCTGGCGCGGCGAATTCGACGGCTGGCGCAGCCAGGTGCGCGCCTACCGCAGCGAAATCGACATCACCAACACACGCACCAGCGGCGTTACCGCGACCCGCCCGCAGACCATCAGCGATGCGGTGATCGACGGCTTTGCCGGCATCAAACTGGGCGGCCATCTACTGACGGTGGGGGGAGAATTCCGTGAAGAAACGCTGAAAAACAACGGCCTGATCGGCGGAGAGGACAGTGCCAAGCACAAGGCCCTGTTCGTGCAAGACGAGTTTTTCCTCGCCGACAAGCTCTCGCTGACCACCGGTTTGCGTACCGACCATCACGAAATCTTCGGCAGCGAAACCAGCCCGCGCGCCTACCTGGTCTGGGAGGCGACCCCCGAACTGGTGGTCAAGGGCGGCTATGGCCACGCCTTCAAGGCGCCGACCCTGAAGCAGATCTCCCCGAGTTACGTCGGCGCCGAAGGCCCGCATACCTTCATGGGCAACGCCAACATCAAGCCCGAAAAGTCCGACTCGCTCGAAATCGGCGCCGACTGGAAACGCGGTCCGCTCGCCGTACGCGGCACGCTCTTCCACACCGAGCTCAAAGACCTGATCACCTATCGCCTGATCGGCACCGGCCCCGGCATCCGCCGCACCTATCTCTACGACAACGTCAGCCAGGCCAGCATCAGCGGCTTCGAAACCGGCTTGACCTGGGACATCGCCCGGAATCTGGCGTGGAACACGGACCTGACCTTGCTCAGGACGAAGGACAAGGCAACGGGCAAGGCGCTCGAAGACCGTCCGCAAACGGCGCTCGCCTCGCGCCTCGACTGGCGCGTCGGCGACGGCTGGAGCGCCCGCGCCGGTCTGGAGCACACCGGATCGCAAACCAGCGCCGGGCTGAATCTGCCCGCTTACCGCCTGTGGAACGCCAGCGTCGGCAAGAAGCTCGGCCAGACCTTCAGCGTGCGCGCCGGCATCAACAACCTGACCGACGTGCGCCTCGCGGAAAAATCGCCGAACTTCGGCTACGCCGAATCCGGTCGCACGCTGTTCGCCACGCTGCGCGCGGATTTTTGAGTTTACGTCGAGTTTACATTGACCTCGCCGGCGGCTTCTTCGGAAAACGCCGGCCGCTTCCCCGAGGCCCCGCCATGCCCACGCCCAACCTGCCCGACGCCACCGCCCTGATGGCTTCGCTGCTTTCGCAGATGACCCGTTTTTCCTGCCTCGGCTGCCCGCAGCAGGCGGCGCTGATCCAGCGCGAACTGGCGTTGCTGCAAACCTACCCGGACAGCCAGATCCCGCCGCTGCTCAAGGGCGTCGCCAAGCGCCTGGAGGGCGAGTGGACGCAACTGCACTTCGCCATCGCCGACGACCCGGAGCCGGCGTCACACGACAGCGCACACCCCGCACTGCATTGAACGCTCCCCGCAACCGTCTTCAAGGATTCCCGATGCACCTGCTGCGCCTTCTTGCCGCCCTGGCCACGCTGCTGAGCCTCTTCGCCGGACCGTCGGCGCACGCCGGCAGCCTGCTTTTCGTATCGACCAGCCCGGTACCGCCCGGCAAGTTCCAGAAACTCGCCGAGATCGGCGCGGCGCAGGGTTTCCGCGTCGAACACAAACAGGCCGAGAAGCTGCCGGTCGAACAGGACGCCGGCGTGTTCAAGGGTTTCGACGCCGTTTTCTTCGACGCGCCGCGCGACCATCTGCAGGAATTCGTGCGCAACCGCCTGACCAGGGCATTGCCCGGCCTCACCGCGCCGCAGCTGTGGCTGCACGAAAACGGGCCGGAAGCGAAAGGCTTCGCCAGGCCGGTCGCCGAACGCCTGCACGCCTACTACATCAACGGCAGCCGGCCGAACTTCGAGAACTTCTTCCGCACGCTCGCCGCGCAGCGCGACAAACAGGCGCTCGAGCGCATCCCCGCGCCGATCGTCTTCCCGAAGGCGGCGATCTACCACCCGCGTGCCCCCGGCCTCGTCTTCGCCGACCCGGCCGCCTACTTCAAATGGAAGCGCGTCGACCCGGCCAGGCGCCCACCGGTGATCGCCATCGCGCTGCACCAGACCTACATCGCCAGCGAGCAGACGGCCCTGATCGACGACCTGATCGCGCGCATCGAAGCCGGCGGCGCCGTCGCGCTGCCCTATTACGGCCCGGTGATGGGGCCGCAGGCGGCGCTGCTCAAGATCGACGGCCAGCTCGTCGCCGACGCGCTGATCAACATGCAGATCGTTCTCGACCCCGAGGGGCGGCGCCAGGAACTCGCCGCGCTCGGCATCCCGGTCGTCCAGGCGCTCTCCTACCGCAAGGGCGACGAGGCCGACTGGCGCGCCGACCCGCAGGGCGTGCCGCTCACCGACGTTCCCTTCTTCCTCGCGCAGGGCGAATACGCCGGCATCGTCGACGCCATCGTCGCCGGCAGCACGCGTAAAGGCGACGAGCAGGTCGCGGTAATCCCCGAACAGGCCGCCGCCATCGTCGCCAAGGCGCTCAAGCTGATACGCCTGCAGCGCCTGCCGAACGGCGAAAAGAAGCTCGCCGTGCTGTTCTGGAACTACCCGCCGGGTGAGAAAAATCTCTCGGCCTCGTACCTCAACCTGCCGCGCAGCCTGGCGGCGACGTTACGGGCGTTGAAGGCGGCCGGTTACGACGCGCAGCCGGAAGAAGAGGCGATCCTGATTAACAATCTGCAGCGCCTGCTGG
>JBAQRB010000106.1:0-3280 GCA_049295655.1 Rhodocyclaceae bacterium | reverse complement strand
GCGCCGGCCTTGGTGCGGTTGCGGTTCAGCGACTGCGTCGTGGTCTGCTCGTCGAGCGTTTGCCCGAGGACGCGATGGACGTGCGCTTGCTGGTCGTCCGGAACCAGCAGTTCGTAGACATCCCGACCCGATGCCTCGTCGGCGCTCCAGCCGAAGATGCGGGTAGCGGCCGCGTTCCAGGCGACGATCTTCTCGTCGCGATCCGAGACGATCAAGGCGAGGGGCAGGGTATCGAACAACTGCCGCCAGCGCTTTTCGCCGGACGTCAAGTGGCGATTGATGCGCGCGATATACAGCGCCACGCTGCCGACGACGAGCAGCAGCAGCGTCAGGCCGGCCATGCCGGCAAAAAAACGGGTCGGGTCCGGCGGGCGAGGTGTCGCGTCGTAAAGAAACCCACCCAGCTCGAAGTTCGGTTTGAGCATACCCAACTCCGCGTAAACCCTGACGATATGCTGCCAGCGTCCGACGTACATGTGGCCGGGCTCGACGATGTCGGTGCGCAACAGGTCGGCCATTTGCGCCACCTCGTAGCGCAGGTGGGCCAGACTGTGGCGGTCGCTGTAGCGCGAGTGGATCAGGGTGGCCATCTCGTCCGGATGTTCCATCGCGTACTTCCAGCCTTTCAGGCTGGCGGCACGGAAGGCCTTTGCCCGTTCCGGAAACTGTCCGAGCTGGCTTTCGGTGGTGAACAGATTGTCGCCGTAGAAATCGATGCCGCCGGCGCGCGGCGAATACAGCACGAAGCGTCGTTTCGCCTCGAGCAACTCGAAAGGCTCGTCGGTGGCATAGACCGACATCGCGTCCGTCTTGCCCTCGATCAGGTCGGCAACGGTCGAGCCATGCGGCAGCAAACTGTAGCGCTCCGGCGTGATGCCCTCGCGGCGCAGGTAGGCCAACAGTTCGGCCGAACCCGGCTCGATCATCAGACGCTTGCCGGCCAGATCGTGCAGATCCTGCGGGTGGGGCGTCTTCAGCGTCATCAGCGCCAATGACGAATGCTGGAAGATGGTCGCCAGCACGACCACCGGCTCGCCTTTCTCGCGCAAGAGCAATAGGTCGGTCGTTCCGACGCCGAACTCGGCCTTGCCGTCCAGCACGTTGCGCGCCGCATCGACGGTCGGCCCGCCCGGAACGATCTCGACATCGAGCCCGGCCGCGCGGTAATAACCCTTCTCCAGCGCGGCGTAGTAGCCGGCGAACTGGAACTGGTGCTGCCACTTGAGCTGCAGCCGGACCTTGTCGGCGGCCGATGCCGTGCCTGCCGTCGACCAGCAGCAAAACAGCAGTACGACAAAGCAGTAATTTTGCAAGGACATTGGCGTATTCTGTACGTGTACAGTGCAAAAGAGGCGTCATGCTAGACGGGATTTTTCTGAAAAACATTGATCTATGACCAATGCAATAAAATGTAAGTAGACGCCACAAGTCGAATTTTTCTACTCTAGCCGCCATCTGTCGCCCGCTTATTCGAGGTTCATCCCATGTCTTTCAGCCGCACAACGCACCGCCCGCCGGTCTGGGGCATTTTCCTTCTTTCCAGTACATTCCTTGGCGGCTGCGCGTCGCAGCAGCCCGAGGCGCTGAATTCGGCCGAGATCGCCGAGACCGTCAAGGCCGACCGCCAGGCGCTGGCGCGCGACGTCGAACCACTGTCCGGCGCGCTGACGCTCGAGGACGCCATGGCGCGTGCCGTCAAATACAACGCCGAGCGGCGCTTGCGCGCCATGGAAGAAGCCATCGCCGTCGGCACCTTCGAAGTCGGCAACTACGAGATGCTGCCCAAACTGGTGGCCGCGGCCGGCTACCGTGACCGCGACAAGGAACTCATCTCGCGCAGCAAGGATTCGGTCACCGGCGCGCCATCGCTGGCCAACCCGTTCATCTCGTCCAGCCGCTAGGCGACCAGCACCGACCTCGGCTTTTCGTGGAGCCTGCTCGACTTCGGCCAAAGCTACTACGCCGCCCGGCAAAACGCCGACCGCGTGCTGGTGGCCGCCGAGCACCGGCGCAAGGCGCTCCATACCTTGATTCAGGACGTGCGCACCACGTTCTGGCGGGTTGTCGCCGCACAGCGGCTCGGTGTCGTCCTGCGCGCCAGGCCGAGGGCGAAAAACTGCGCTCGCCGGTCGAACCCCTGCGCTACCAGCGCCAGATGCTGGAAAACCTCCGCCTGCTCGAAACCATCGAGCAGGAACTCGCCACCGCCAGCGTCGAGCTGGCCTCGCTGACGCAACTGCCCCTCGGGCTCGATCTCAAGGTGGTCGAACCCACGGCCGGCACCGAGACGCGTTGGCTCGACGTCCCGGTCGAAGCGATGGAAGAGCACGCCCTGATGCGCAACCCCGACCTGCGCGAGGGCATGTACAACGCCCGCATCGCCCGCCAGGAAACCCAGCGCACGCTGCTCAAGTTCTTCCCCGGCCTGTCGTTCAACTTCACCCACAAGACCAGCAACGACCCCTACCTCATCAACTCGGCCTGGAACGAAGCCGGCGCGCAGATTTCGCTCAATCTCCTCGGCTTCCTGTCGCTGCCCGCCCAGATGCGGCTGGCCGACGCCGGCGTCGCGCTGGCCGACCAAAAGCGCATGGCGACGCAGATGGCGGTGCTGACCCAACTGCACATCGCCCGCCTGCAATACGCCAGCGCCGCCCGCCACTTCCACCGCGCCGACGCCATCGCCGCCGTCGACACGCGCCTGTCCGAGCAGATCGCCAACCAGGCGCTGGCCGAAAAGCAGACCAAGCTCGACCGCGTCGCCCAGCAGACCGCCGGCATCCTGTCGCGCTTGCGGCGCTATCAGGCGCTGTCGAACGCCCAGGCGGCAGCGGCCAAGCTCCAGGCCACGCTCGGCCTCGAACCGCTGGCCGGCGTCGAACAAGGCCTGCCGCTTGCCGAAATGCGCGTACTGATCGGCAAATCCATCGAAGTGTGGAATTCCGCCGCCCCTGCCTTGCTGATGGCAGCGTCCGAAGCGGGCGACACCCCGGCCGACCCCGTCGCGCTTCCGCAAGCCAGCCGTGCGGACGATTGAACCTAAAAAAAGCAGTTAACCACAGCGAACACGGCGAAAAACACGAAGTTATAGCGTTTTGACGAATCACCCGGTGGGCGAGCCATGAAAACCCTCAAAACCACGGATTTTCGCCGTGTTCGCCGTGTCGCCGTGGTTTGAACTGAGGTTTTTATTGAAAGCGGAAATGGCACATCGTAAAAGACACGACACGCGGCGCCCCGCCGGCGTGACCGCGCTCGCGCGGCTGGCGCTGCTCGGCGC
>JBAQRB010000105.1:0-29989 GCA_049295655.1 Rhodocyclaceae bacterium | reverse complement strand
TCTTTACAACGTGCCCGGTCGCACGGTTGCCGACATGAGCAATGACACGGCGCTGCGCCTGGCGGCAATACCCAATATCGTCGGTATCAAGGACGCCACGGGTAGTATCGAGCGCGGTACCGACCTGATTGCGCGTGCACCGGAAGGCTTTGCCGTCTATAGCGGCGACGACGCCAGCGCCTGCGCCCTGATCCTGCTCGGCGCCAAGGGCGATATTTCGGTCGTGGCCAACGTGGCGCCGCGCCTGATGCACGAAATGTGCGCTGCAGCGCTGGCCGGCGATCTCGCCAAAGCGCGCGAACTGAACGTCCGCCTGCTCGGCTTGCATCGCCAGCTGTTCTGCGAAGCGAACCCGATTCCCGTCAAATGGGCCTGCCAGCAGCTTGGCCTGGTCAAGGGCGGCATGCGTCTGCCGCTGACGCCGCTTTCGCCGGAGTGTCACGAGCGCGTTCTGGCCGGCATGCGCCAGGCCGGCCTGCTTGCTTAACCCCTTGGGAATATCCATGAAATTTGTTGTAAAGCGTTCGCTGCTTTGCTCAATTGCTGTTTCGCTTGCTGCGTGCAGTGGTTCGTTGATCGAATCGAAGAAAATCGATTACAAGTCGGCCGGCAAGGCGGCTCCTCTCGAAATTCCGCCGGATCTGACCGCACCGTCACGCGACGATCGTTTTGCCGTTCCGGATGGTGTTGGCAAGGGGAGCGCTTCGTTCTCGGCCTATAGTGCCGAGCGTTCGCCGCAAGCCAGGGAACAGCAGCAAAGCGACGTGCTGCCGCAGGTCGATAAAACGCGCATGGAGCGCTCGGGAAGCCAGCGCTGGCTAGTCGTTGCCGCACCGCCGGACAAGGTCTGGGGGATGGTCAAGGATTTCTGGCAGGAGACCGGTTTCCTGATCAAGACCGAGTTGCCGGAAGCCGGGGTGATGGAGACCGACTGGGCGGAGAATCGCGCCAAAATCCCGCAGGACATGCTGCGCAACCTGTTGGGCAAGGTGCTTGACTCCCTGTATTCGACCGCCGAGCGCGACAAGTTCCGTACGCGACTGGAGCCGGGTTCGGAGCCGGGGACCACCGATATTTTCATCAGCCACCGCGGCATGTACGAAACCTTCATTTCCGAGGGCAAGGATCAGACGCGTTGGCAACCGCGCCCGGCCGACCCCGATCTCGAAGCGGAGATGCTGCGCCGCCTGATGGTACGTTTCGGTTCCGACGAGAAGCGTGCCAAGGCAGCCGTTGCCGCAGTGCAGGAAAAAACGGTCGACAAGGCCAAGCTGTCGCGCGGTGCCGATGGCGCGAGCAGCCTCGAGCTTCAGGAAAAGTTTGATCGCGCGTGGCGCCGTGTCGGGTTGGCCCTTGATCGAGTCGGTTTCACGGTCGAGGATCGGGATCGTTCCAAAGGCTTGTACTTTGTCCGCTACGTCGATCCCGAGATCGACAACCAGAAAAAAGAAGAGGGCTTCCTCTCCAAGCTGACTTTCTGGAAAGGCAGTAGCGACGCGAAAGCACAGACGCAGTACCGCATCTTCGTCAAGGAAGAGGGGCAGGTTGCCGCGGTGCAGGTGCTGTCGCGCGAGGGCGGTGCCGACCAGTCGGATACATCCAGGAAAATTCTCGGATTGCTCTACGAGCAGTTGAAGTGACCCGTTGAAGTGATGCGTTTTGCGTCGCTTGGCAGTGGCAGCCAGGGCAATGCTCTGGTTGTCGAAGCCGGCGATACGAGCATCCTGCTCGATTGCGGGTTTTCTACCCGGACGGCGGTGGAAAGACTCGGGCGGCTTGGCTGCGCGCCGGCTGACCTTGCCGGTGTGGTGGTCACGCACGAGCACGGCGATCATATCGCCGGCGTCTTCAAATTCGCTCGCCGTTACGCGCTACCGGTCTTTCTGACGCACGGCACCTACGCTGCTGCGCCGCACGGCACCTCCTTGCCCGAGTGTCGCCTGATTGACAGCCATACGCCGTTTACGATTGCCGACCTCGAAATTCACCCTTTCCCCGTCCCGCACGATGCGCGGGAGCCAGTGCAGTACGTTTTCTCCGACGGAGTCCATCATCTTGGCGTTTTAACCGATGCCGGTTCGATTACTTCACACATTGTCGATACGCTGCGCTGCTGCGATGCACTGGTGCTCGAATGCAATCATGATCGCGAGTTGCTTGCCGCCTCGGACTATCCGGCCAGCCTGAAAAGAAGGATCTCCGGACGCTTCGGACATCTCGATAACGAAGCGGCTGCGTCGCTCCTGCGGCAAATTGATACAAGCCGCTTGCAGCATCTGCTTGCGGCGCATCTGAGTGAACAGAATAACCGGCGGGAGCTTGCCGTGAACGCCTTGGCGTCGGCGCTGAACTGCGCCGCTGAGTGGATTGGCGTGGCGTCTCAGGCATCCGGTTTCAGCTGGCGCGAATTGCGTCAGTAGCGCCTCTGCTCGGAGACGGGGCGTAAAAAAACCGGCCCGCAGGCCGGTTTTTTACGCTTCGTTGAAGCGTATTACTTGGCCGGGGCAGCAGCCGGAGCGGCCGGAGCAGCTTCAGCAGGCTTGGCGGCTTCAGCGGCCGGAGCGGCCGGAGCAGCTTCAGCAGGCTTGGCGGCTTCAGCAGGAGCAGCAGCCGGGGCAACAGCAGCCGGGGCGGCAACCGGAGCAGCAGCCGGCTTGGCTTCTTCTTTTTTGCCGCAAGCGGACAGAGCAACAGCGATCAGAGCAGCAACGAGGAGCGAGTTCTTCATTTGGGAATTCCTTATCGATAAAGAATGGTAACAACGAGCCAAAATTTTGGTGTGACCGGCGTGCACGTCGATCAACTTGGAATTTTAGCATTTCTTTTGTAGCCGAGCCAGCTTTTTGCTGCGATGCCGCATTTTAAATGCATGTTGCTGACAGGGTTTTTTTCGCCTTGGACAGCCCGTCCGTTTCTCAGTCTGCTTCTTTCCGCGCCGGGGGCTGGTTCGTCGGCGAATAACTGCGTCAGGTCGTGCTCGCCATTGAAAAAAAGTGGCTGAAGGCTACAATGGCCCGACTTTTTTGCAGGAAGCTTGTATGCCGATTGGAATTATCGAATCGCTCGATCACGACGGTCGGGGTATCGCGAGGCTGGACGGAAAAACGATTTTCGTCGAGGGCGCCTTGCCCGGAGAGCTGGTCGAATATGCTAGCTATCGGCGCAAGCCGAGTTACGAAGTGGCTCGGGTGTCGCGCATTGAAAAGGCCTCCGGAGACCGCGTGGTGCCGCCTTGCCCGCACTTCGGCGTGTGCGGGGGGTGCAGCATGCAGCACCTCGATTCGGTCGCCCAGGTAGCCGCCAAGCAGCGCGTGCTTGAAGACAACCTCTGGCACCTTGGTCGGCTGCGGCCCGAGCAGCTGTATCCGGCAATCCATGGGGTGCCGTGGGGCTATCGTCATCGGGCACGCCTTTCCGTCAGATTCGTCAGCAAAAAAGGCGGCGTGCTGGTCGGCTTCCATGAAAAGAAAAGCGGTTTCATCGCCGACATGAGTCAATGCGGTATCCTGCCGCCGCAACTTTCCGCGCTGCTGCCGCCGCTGCGCCAACTGATCGGGAAGCTGTCAATACGCGAGCAGCTGCCGCAGATAGAAGTTGCTGTCGGTGAGCGGATCACTGCGCTGGTGTTGCGCAATATGGCGCCATTAAAACCTGCCGACGAGAGCTTGCTGCGGGCGTTCTCCGATCAGTACGGCGTGGTTTTTTATCTGCAACCGAAAGGGCCGGCGACGGCCTATCGCTTTTATCCGCTGGATGCACCGGCCCTGTCGTATTGCCTGCCGGAATACGACGTCGAGCATTTCTTCTCGCCGACCGAGTTCACCCAGGTCAATCACGCGGTCAATCGTGTCTTGGTGCGCCGTGCGATGAATCTTCTCGCGCCCCGTTCCGGCGAACGGATTGCCGACATGTTCTGCGGACTGGGAAACTTCACGCTACCGATCGCACGTTCCGGTGCCTCGGTGGTCGGCATCGAGGGGAGCGCCGAGCTTGTTGGCCGGGCGGCTGAGAACGCGGCAGCCAATGGGCTGGCCGACCGTGTCGAGTATGCTGTCGCCAATCTTTTCGAGGCGACGCCGGCAACCGTCGCGGCGCTGGGTCATTTCGACAAGATGCTGATCGACCCACCGCGCGACGGCGCGATCGAACTGGTCAGGTCGCTCGGCGAAGATGGGCAGCAGCGTGGGCCGCAGCGCATTGTCTATGTGTCGTGCAGCCCGTCAACGCTGGCGCGCGATGCAGCGATCCTGGTCAACCAGAAGGGCTATCGCTTCAGCGGTGCCGGGGTGGTCAATATGTTCCCGAACACTTCGCACGTCGAGTCCATCGCGTTGTTCGAGCACACGTGAGCGGGGTGCCTGTCGCGCCGGGGAAGGGGCTGGCGGTCAGTGAGTTGTCGTGCTCCGGTTCGATTGCTGCCAGGCAATGACTGTCTGCGTGGCGCCGGCCATGATTTTCTTGCGCTGTTCGGGGGGGAGTTGCAGGTTGAGCGCGCCAAACAGCGCTTGCGTCATCTCCTGCGCCAGTCCTGTCGTTGCCAGCTGGTGGGCCAGGCAACGGATCTGGATGTCGGCCAGCGTATGCGCAACGATGATCCAGCCCAGATCCGGCATCGATTCGGTCAGGCGAAGCATCATGCCGCCCAGCTGCTGCAGAATGCCTGTCGCGTTTTCCCGGTCTTCTTCGGCAATCATCGAATGCCAGAGCGCAAGGTGGATCGCCTTGCGCAATTCCGCCTTGAAACTGAAGGCCGCTGCCTGGCTGTCATTGATCTGCCTGAGCGGATCGCCGCTGCCCTCGGCATCCGGCAGCGCAGCCCGCAGCCTGCCGACCAGCGCGCTCAGTCCGGCCATCGCCTCTGCCCCGAAGATCTCGCTGTAAGCCAGTCCCCATTGATCCAGCCCGCTCAGCAGCATGGCCGCACGAAGCGCGGACTGCTCGCGTTCGGCCGGCTCGTTGATCCAGTTGCCCAGTTTCTTCGCCGCCTCGGCGATTGCCTGCGGTCGTTCGCTGGCAGGGGTTTCCAGCGTCACCCGGAAAGCATGGGCGAAGCCGTCCTGCGCGTGCCGTGCGGCATCCATCTGCGTTTGGCGGGGTAGTATTTCAGTGAGCGGGTCGGTCAGTTGGTCCATGATCTTTGGGTCGGCAAGCCGGTAGCGGCGCACAGTCGGGATTGAGGGGGTATGGGGGCTTGCGGGAGGAGCTTGCAGGGACTCTCAGGCGGTGGCGCCGAGTGCGCGGGCGCGCAGCGCACTGATTTCGAGCGTGGCCCGATCGGCTCCGTCGATTGACCAGCCTTGCAGCTGGGTCACTGCAATGTCGGCTAGCGCGCGAATCCAGTCGTCACGCTCGTTCAGGCAGGAAATATAGGTGTATTCCTTGCCGCCTGCCTGAATGAACTCGGTTTTCCCTTCGATCGCGATTTCTTCGAGTGTTTCAAGACAGTCGGCGGGAAATCCCGGGCAGATCATGTCCACCCGTTCGATCCCCTGTTTGCCGAGCGCGTGCAGCGTCGGGGCGGTGTAGGGTTGCAGCCACTCGGCACGGCCGAAGCGGGACTGAAAACAGATCTGGTAATCGTCTTTGCCCAGGCCGAGTGCTTCGGCGAGCAGTCGTCCGGTCTTCTGGCATTCGCAGTGATAGGGGTCGCCCTTGTCGAGCGTATAGCGCGGTACGCCGTGAAAACTCATGACCAGGCGGTACGAATCAGTGTGGCGTGGATTGTGCTGCCAGTGCTCGCGAACGCTGGCAGCGAGCGCATCGATGTATCCCGGATGGTCGGCGAAGCTGCGCAGGGTACGGATTTCCGGCTGGTTGCGCGTCGCCTGGGCCCAGGTGCAAGCCGCATCAATCGCGGTCGCTGAGGTGCTCGACGCGTATTGCGGGTAGAGCGGCAGCAGTAGGATGCGCGTGCAGCCTTCGGCCTTGAGGCGCGTCAGTGTTGCCGGAATCGATGGCTGTCCGTAGCGCATCGCATAATCGACAACGACGCGGTGTCCCTGCTCACCGAGCAGACCGCGCAGCAGACGAGTCTGCCGCTCGGTGTGTACCTTGAGCGGAGAACCCTCTGGCATCCAGACCGAAGCGTATTTTTCAGCCGATTTTTTCGGGCGGATATTGAGAATGATGCCGTTCAGGATCAGCCACCAGACGAGGCGCGGAATTTCGACCACGCGCGGGTCGGACAGGAATTCCTTCAGATAGCGGCGTACCGCCGGGGTGGTCGGTGCTTCGGGTGTCCCGAGGTTGATCAGAAGAATGGCAGTTTGCGCCTGCGTGCCATGACGGCACGCCGGTTCGGGAAGAAAACGGGGCATCACGAGTTGGCCTGGTAGGTAAGCGCTGAGGAAAGGAGCTTGGCGGTGATGTCGACGATCGGAATCACCCGCTCGTAGGCCATGCGCGTCGGGCCGATGACGCCGACCGAGCCGACGATCTGTCCGTTAACTTCGTAAGGCGCCGTGACGACGCTGCATTCGTCGAGCGGTGCCAGTCCGGATTCGCCGCCGATGAAGATCTGCACGCCGTCAGCGCGGTGCGAAACGTCGAGCAGTTGCATCAGCGAGGTGCGTTGCTCGAAGAGGTCGAAAAGTTCGCGCAGCCGTTTCATGTTGGATGAAAACTCTTCGACTTCGAGCAGGTTCCTTTCGCCGGAAATCACGTATTGATCGTCGGGTTTACTCATTGCGTCGTCACCGGCCGCCAGTGCGGCGGCCATCAGTCCGCGCAGGTCGCCGCGCAGCTTGAGCAGTTCTTCTTCAACGCGCTGGCGGATATGCTCGAAATCATGGCCGGCGAAGTGCAGGTTCAGGTAGTTGGTCGCCGCCGTCAGCTCCGATGGCGAGTAGGGGCGCTCGGTGAACAGAATCCGGTTCTGGACGTCGCCGTCGGCGGTCACCAGGATCAGCAGGATGCGCTTTTCGGACAGGCTGACAAATTCCATCTGGCGAATCTTCGGCGCCATGCGGCGCGGCGTCAGCACGATGCCGGCGAAATGGGTGAGTCCGGAGAGCAGGTGCGAGGCGCTGCTGATCAGGTGCTGCGGCTGTGACGGATGGAGTTGCCCCTCGATCGCGTTGATCTTGTCCTTCTCTAGCGGCTGCATGGTGAGCAGGCTGTCGACAAAAAAACGGTAGCCGCGCGACGTTGGAATCCGGCCGGCCGAGGTGTGCGGGCTGGCAATGAATCCCAAGTCCTCGAGGTCGGCCATGACGTTGCGCACGGTGGCTGCCGAGAGGTCGAGTCCGGAAAATTTGGACAGCGCGCGCGAGCCGACCGGCTGGCCTTCTGCAATGTAGCGTTCGATCAGGGTTTTGAGCAGGGTTCGGGAGCGTTCATCAAGCATGGGGTCGATTCTACAAAAAATGGGGCGGCGCGGGGGCCGGCAATTCCTCGAAAAGCCCCTAATTGTGGTTTAATTCGGCCCATGAATGGTGTCCTGAATTCCCCGTCAGCTGTTCCGCGTCCGCCGCGGACCATTGCGCTGATCGGCAAGTATCACAGTCCGGAGATCGCCGAGTCCTTGCGATTGCTGGCCAACTATCTGCATGAGCGCGGGATCGCGGTGCTGGTCGAGGCGGAGACGGCGCTCAACGCCGGCATGCAGTCTGCGCCGAGGCGTTGGGAAAGCGCCGATTTTGCATCGATCGGCGGGCAGGCCGATATCGCCATCGTGCTTGGCGGCGATGGCACGATGCTCAATGCGGCGCGCCAGTTGGCGCGTTATTGCGTACCGCTGGTTGGCGTGAACCAGGGCCGTCTCGGCTTCATGACCGATATTGCGCGCGATGACATGCTCAGTTGCATGGATGACCTGCTCGACGGAAAGTTCGTTCTTGAAACCCGCATGCTGCTCGATGCCGAAGTGTTGCGCGAAGGGAAAAGCATCGTTTCCACGCTGGCGCTGAACGACATCGTGGTGGACAAGGGGGCGATCGGCAGGATGATCGAGTTCGGACTCTTCATCGAGGGCGAGTTCATTTACAGCTTGCGTTCGGACGGTCTGATCGTTTCAACGCCGACCGGCTCTACGGCTTATTCGCTGTCGGCCAATGGCCCGATCATGCATCCGCAGGTAGCGGGAATTGCGCTGGTGCCGCTGTGTCCGCATGCGCTGACCAATCGGCCGATCCTGATCGGCGACCGCTCGGAAATCGAAGTCCGCATCATCCAGGCAACCGATTCGCGGGCGCACTTCGACGGTCAGGTCACCGTCGATCTGCGGCGTGACGATTCGGTGCGCATCCGCCGTTCCGAGTATTCAATCTGTTTTCTCCATCCGCCCGGCTACAGTTATTTTGCGATGCTGCGTCAGAAGCTGCACTGGAGCGAGCAGCCGAAAGTCAATTGAGCATTTTTGTGAGTGACTGACTATCCATGTTGCGCCGTTTGACGATTCGCGATTTCGTACTGGTCGATTGCCTCGAACTGGAGTTCGAGGCGGGTTTTGGTACGCTCACTGGCGAGACCGGTGCCGGCAAGTCGATCCTCGTCGATGCGCTGGCCTTTGTCCTCGGCGAACGTGCCGATGCCGGCCTGATCCGCACTGGCGCGGAGCGGGCCGAAGTCAGTGCGGCATTCGACCTCGATGCTGCGCCGCTCGCCGCCGGCTGGTTGCGCGAGCACGATCTCGATGCCGGCGACGGCCTGCTGCTGCGTCGAGTCCTCGACCGCAACGGTCGCTCACGCGCCTATCTCAACGGATCGCCGGCCACTGTCCAGCAATTGCGCGAGGTCGCCGAATCGCTGGTCGATATTCACGGCCAGCATGCGCATCAGTCGCTGCTGCGCAGCGATGCGCAGCGCGCACTGCTCGATACGCATGCCGGACTCAATCCCTTGCTGGCCCAGGTGAGCAGTGCCTGGCGCATCTGGCGCGAGCTTGAGGCGTCTCTTGAGGCGGCTGCCGGCGGTGCCGAAGCGTTGCTGCGGGAGCGCGAGCAACTGGAATGGCAGGTTCGCGAACTGGAGGCGCTCGGCTTTTCGGATGAGGCGTGGGCTGCCTTGAATGGCGAGCACAAACGCTTGGCGCACGCCGCAAATCTGGTCGAGGGCGCCCGTTTTTCGCTGGGAATTCTGGCCGAGGGCGATGCCGCCTGCGAAGCACAGGTCGATACAGTTGCCCGCCGCCTGGATGGGCTGGCCGAATACGATCCGGCACTGGCCGAGGTGGCGGCGCTGCTGCAGTCGGCACAGGCCGAGCTCGCCGAAGCGATCTCGGCGCTGCGTCGTTACGCCGACCGCGTCGAGCTCGATCCGTCGCGACTGGGCGAAATCGAGCGCCGGATTGAGGCCGTGCTCGATTGTGCACGCAAGTTTCGTGCGACGCCGGAGGAGCTGCCGGCCATGCTGGCTCGCTGGCACGAACGTCTGGCCGCGCTCGGAGAGGCAGCGGATGTCGCCGTGCTGGCGGCGCGCGCAAGCGAAGCCGGCCGGCAGTACCAGGCCCTTGCCCAAGGTCTTTCTGCCGCACGGGCCGAGGCGGCCAAGGCCCTGGGTGTCGAAGTCAGCCGCGTCATGCAGCAACTGGCGCTGGGTGGCGGGTGTTTCGAGATTGCATTGCTGGCGATTGCCGGCGGCAGCGCGTTCGGGCTCGAACAGGTGGAGTTTCGCATTGCCGGTCTGGCTGGCAGCGAGTCGCGCTCATTGGCCAAGGTGGCTTCGGGCGGCGAGCTTTCGCGCATCAGTCTGGCGATCCAGGTGGTAACCAGCCAGGCGACCAGTGTCCCGACCCTGATCTTTGACGAGGTCGATGTCGGCATTGGCGGCGGCGTTGCCGAAGTGGTTGGCCGGCTTTTGCGTGAGTTGGGAGGCGAACGGCAGGTCTTGTGTGTCACCCACCTGCCGCAGGTCGCGGCGCGCGCCAACTGGCAGTGGCAGGTTGCCAAGAACGGCGAGGGCGACGGGATTCGCAGCCGCGTGACGGTGCTCGATGCACCGGCCCGGGTCGAGGAGGTCGCCCGCATGCTGGGCGGTGTCGAAATTACGGCAATTACCCGTCAGCATGCGACGGAAATGCTCAGTCTTTCCTGAGCGCCAAATGCTGGAAATGTATTGATTTGTAATCTATTCTGGAGACTATAGCTGGTTGGCTTCAGAGGCCTTTTTGTCATGATTCAGAGCACGACAAATACTATTGCCCAGAAAAATCTTGGTTTCGAGACGCTGGCGCGCTTTACGCCGCAGTCGCCCAAGGCGCCGCAGAGCGCGCCTGCAAGCAAGGCCGAGCCCGCCGCGAGCGGATTGACCGCCGAGCAGGAGCAGGCGGTTGCCAAGCTCAAACAGATCGATCAGAAAGTCCGTGCGCACGAGCAGGCCCACATCTCCGTTGGCGCCGACTTGATCCGTGGCGGTGCGAGTTTTTCCTATACGACTGGCCCGGACAACAAGCGCTACGCGGTGAGTGGCGAGGTGACGATTGATACCTCGCCGGGGCGCACGCCAGAAGAGACGATTCCCAAGGCGCAGCACATCATTGCGACGGCGCTTGCGCCGGCGGATCCGTCACCGCAGGATCATAGTGTCGCGGCGCAGGCTGGCCGGCTCGAAAGCCGGGCGCGACAGGAGCTTTTGGCGCAGGAAGCGGAAGAGGCGGCTTCGCCGGCAGGAAGCAGCGGCGCAGCGCTTTACCGCGATGTCGGGCAGAGCGACAGCACGACAAGTGCGGTGGGGAGTCGGTTCGACCTGTTTGCCTGAAGCGTTCGGTTTCCGGATCAGGCGGGTGCGATCAGCGTCAATACACCGGTTGCAGCAAATACAGCCGCCGCAGTCCAGCGGATTGCCTTGAGTGGCAATTTCTTGGCGAGCCTTTCGCCGATCATTACGGCGGGAATGTTCGCCGCCATCATGCCCAGTGTCGTGCCAAGAACAACCCAGGTCAGGGCGTCGAAGCGGGCCGCCAGTGCGATGGTGGCGAATTGCGTCTTGTCGCCCATCTCGGCAAGAAAGAAGGCGATCAATGTGGTCATGAAGACGCTTGCATGGCCGGCCTGCGGGGCTTCGTCGTCGTCAAGTTCGTCCGGGCGCAGGGTCCATAGCCCGAAAACGATGAAGACGACGCCGACAATCCAGCGCAGGGTTGCAGGGGTGAAAAACGTCGCTATCCACGTACCGACCCAGCACGCCAGTCCATGGTTGAGGATGGTGGCAACGAAGGTGCCGGCGATGATCGCCATCGGCCGGCGCAGGCGGGCGGCGAGAACGAACGAGAGGAGTTGCGTCTTGTCACCGATTTCCGCCAGCGCGACAAGCAGCGTCGAAGTGACGAATGCTTCCATGAGAATTCTGAGAATGGCCAGCCGCGCTGATGGCGGCTTGCCGCAGCCGGTCGCTTGGCCGTTACCCCTTCAGCGGCTTGCCGCGGTGTGGGCATTCAGGTTTTATGCATTCGGCGTAGAGGTAGAGCGCGTGTTCCTTGATGGCGAAGCCGCGTTCCTTGGCAATCTTCGTCTGGCGGCGCTCGATCTCGGCATCGTAAAACTCCTCGACGCGGCCGCAATTGATGCACACCAGATGGTCGTGGTGCTGTTCGGCGTTCATCTCGAAAACGGCCTTGCCCGATTCGAAGTGGTGTCTTTCGAGCAGGCCGGCCTGCTCGAACTGGGTCAGCACGCGATAGACCGTGGCGAGCCCGATATCCATGTTCTCGGCGATCAGCAGACGATAAACGTCTTCGGCCGTGAGGTGACGAACCTCGCTTTTTTCAAACAGTTCGAGAATCTTCAGGCGGGGAAACGTGGCTTTGAGCCCCATGCTCTTGAGGTCGCTGGAATTGCTCATGGCTTACCTTGATCGGCTGCGAAGGGAGATGTTTTTTTCGGTTATGATATACCGCCAAAGATGATTTTGAGAAATTGACTTGATCCTTGCCCTGCTCGATTGGCCTGCGCGGCATTTTTTCGTTGATCCTCAGTCTCCCGCCGATTACTCACCAAGACCTGTCCAGCGCATGATTTTTCCGCGATTCATTACCGCCATGCTGATGCTTGGCGTACTTTCTGCCTGCTCTTCGGTGCCGCGCATCGTTCCCGAGTACCGGATCGATGTACAGCAAGGCAATGTTCTTACCCAGGAAATGGTTTCCCAGTTGCGTCCCGGTCTGTCCAGGGACCAGGTGCGTTTCATTCTCGGGACCCCGATGTTGGTCGACATGTTCCATTCCGATCGTTGGGATTATGTCTATCGCCTGCAGAAGGGAAAGACCGGGGATGTCGAGACGCGCAAGTTTTCGGTATTTTTCGATGCCGGTGGCAAGCTGCTGCGTGTCGCCGGCGATGTCGTCGCCGCGACCGGCGGTGAGTCCGCAGCACCGGAAAAGCGCTCGCGCGAGATTGATCTGGGTTCGTTGCCGGCAGACGGCAGCACGCCTTTGCCGCCGGTTGAAGACAAGGGTTTCTTTGACAAAGCCTTGGAAAAAATAGGGTTCTGAAATGAGTGGATTGAAAATTGCAATTGTTGGCGCGTCGGGGCGAATGGGGCGGATGCTGATCGAGTCGACGCTGAACGACAGTGAGGCGACGCTGGTTGCCGCGATCGATCGGCCCGGTGTTCCTGCGCTCGGCAAGGATGCCGGTGAGTTGGTCGGGCGGCCTTGCGGCGTGCTGGTCACGAGCGATGTCGAGGCGGGGATTGCCCTTGCCGACTGCCTGATCGACTTCACGCGTCCGGAAGGGACGCTCGAGCACCTGGAAATCTGCCGCCGGCACAAGGTGGCGATCGTCATCGGGACGACCGGCTTCGACGCCGCAGGAAAACGCGCAATTGCCGATGCTGCGCTTGAAATCCCGGTGGTTTTCGCGCCGAACATGAGCGTCGGGGTCAATGTCGTTTTCAAGCTGCTCGATATGGCGTCGCGCATCATGAACGAAGGCTACGACGTCGAGATCGTCGAAGCGCATCACAAGCACAAGATCGATGCGCCGTCGGGAACCGCCTTGCGCATGGGCGAAGTCGTGGCGCAGGCGCTCGGCCGCAATCTGCAGGATTGCGCTGTCTATGGCCGTGAAGGCGTGACCGGCGAGCGCGACCCATCGACGATCGGTTTTGCCACCGTGCGCGGCGGTGACGTCGTTGGCGACCATACCGTCATGTATTGCGGGACCGGTGAGCGTGTCGAGATCAGCCACAAGGCGGGCAGCCGCATGCCGTATGCGCTGGGCAGTCTGCGGGCGGCCCGTTTCCTTGCCGGGAAAAAGGCCGGGATGTTCGACATGCAGGATGTGCTCGGGCTGCGCTAGGGTTTAATCTCGCTTTTCGAGCGCTCCGGGATTTGCCCCGGCGGGTGTGCTCCGGTATAATTAAAGCTTCGTAAGAATCTAAGCGGGAGAGCTGAGCGCTCGTCCCGCTTTTGCGTATCTAAGGCTTGCCCAGATACGCATTCAACAGGATCAACAGGAGTTTCCCGTGTCGTTGTTACCCACTCTTCCGCCCGCGATTCTCGCCCTGGCTGATGGTACTGTCTTCCGCGGTTACGCCATTGGCGCCGAAGGCAGCACCAGCGGCGAGGTGGTGTTCAATACGGCGATGACCGGCTACCAGGAGATCCTCACCGATCCGTCCTACTGCCGCCAGATCGTCACGCTGACCTACCCGCACATCGGCAATACCGGCTGTAATGCCGAAGACTTCGAATCACGCGCCAACTTCGCTGCCGGTCTGGTCATTCGCGATCTGCCGATCCGCGCCGAAAACTGGCGACTGCAGCAAACCTTGCCCGACTACCTGAAGACGCACGGCATCGTTGCCATTGCCGGGATCGATACACGAAAGCTGACCCGCCTGCTGCGCGAGAAGGGGGCGCAGGCCGGTTGCATCATGGCCGTGCAGGTCGATGAAGCCAAGGCAATTGCCGAAGCGCGCACTTTCCCCGGTTTGTCAGGCATGGATCTGGCCAAGGTCGTTTCGGTTGCCTCGCCCTACACCTGGAGCGACGGCGAGTGGACGCTGAACGGCTATGTGCCGGCCGCCGCGTCGAAGTTCAACGTCGTTGCCTACGATTTCGGTATCAAGCACAACATTCTGCGCATACTGGCCGAGCGTGGCTGCAAGGTGACGGTCGTTCCGGCGCAGACTTCGGCCGCCGAGGTGCTGGCTCTCAATCCCGACGGCGTTTTTCTGTCGAATGGCCCGGGCGATCCTGCGCCGTGTGACTATGCGATCACCGCGATCCGCGAGTTGCTCGCCAAGCGTGTGCCGATCTATGGCATCTGTCTTGGCCACCAGTTGCTGGCGCTGGCTTCCGGTGCCAAAACGGTCAAGATGAAGTTCGGCCATCACGGCGCCAACCATCCGGTCAAGGATGTCGATACGGGCCAAGTGATGATCACCAGCCAGAACCACGGTTTTGCGGTCGATGCCGAAACGTTGCCGGCCAATTTGCGGCCAACGCATGTGTCGCTGTTCGACGGGTCCCTGCAAGGTGTGGCGCGTACCGATGTGCCGGCTTTCTCGTTCCAGGGGCACCCGGAAGCGAGCCCCGGTCCGCGCGATGTGGCCTACCTGTTCGATCGTTTCCTCAAGTTGATGCAAGACAATAAGGCCGAGGGAAAATAACTCATGCCTAAGCGTACAGACATAAAGAGCATTCTCATCATTGGCGCCGGCCCGATCGTCATCGGTCAGGCGTGCGAATTCGACTACTCCGGCGCACAGGCCTGCAAGGCGTTGCGCGAGGAGGGCTACCGCGTCATCCTGGTCAATTCCAATCCGGCAACGATCATGACCGATCCCGAGATGGCCGATGTGACCTACATCGAGCCGATCACCTGGAAGGTCGTCGAGAAGATCATCGAGAAGGAGCGTCCCGACGCGCTGCTGCCGACCATGGGCGGCCAGACTGCGCTGAACTGCGCGCTCGACCTGGCGAAGCACGGCGTTCTCGAGAAGTTCAACGTCGAAATGATCGGCGCGTCGCGCGAGGCGATCGACAAGGCCGAGGACCGCGAGAAATTCAAGGCGGCGATGACCAAGATCGGCCTGGCTTCGGCGCGCTCGATGGCCGCGCACTCGATGGAAGAGGCGCAGCAGGTGCAGGCGATGATCGGCTTCCCGGCGATCATCCGGCCGTCGTTCACGATGGGCGGCTCGGGTGGCGGTATCGCCTACAACCAGGAAGAATTCGTCGAGATCTGCAAGCGCGGTCTCGAAGCCAGCCCGACCAGCGAACTGCTGATCGAGGAATCGCTGATCGGCTGGAAAGAGTTCGAGATGGAGGTGGTCCGCGACAAGGCCGACAACTGCATCATCATCTGCTCGATCGAAAACCTCGATCCGATGGGCGTGCATACCGGCGACTCGATCACCGTCGCGCCGGCGCAGACGCTGACCGACAAGGAATACCAGATCATGCGCGACGCCTCGGTGGCGGTGCTGCGCGAGATCGGCGTCGATACCGGCGGTTCGAACGTGCAGTTCTCGATCTGCCCGACCGATGGCCGGATGATCGTCATCGAAATGAACCCGCGCGTTTCGCGTTCTTCGGCGCTCGCTTCCAAGGCGACCGGCTTCCCGATCGCCAAGGTGGCGGCCAAGCTGGCCGTCGGCTACACGCTCGACGAGTTGGCCAACGAAATTACCGGCGGCAAGACGCCGGCGTCGTTCGAACCGTCGATCGACTACGTGGTCACCAAGGTGCCGCGTTTTGCCTTCGAGAAATTCCCGCAAGCCGATTCGCGCCTGACGACGCAGATGAAATCGGTCGGCGAAGTGATGGCCATCGGCCGCACCTTCCAGGAGTCCTTGCAGAAGGCGCTGCGCGGTCTGGAAGTCGGTGTTGACGGTTTCGACGAAAAAACGGTCGATCGCGAAGAGATTGAAACCGCGCTTGCCGAGCCAGGTCCCGAGCGTATCTGGTACATCGCCGACGCCTTCCGCATCGGCCTTTCGCTTGAAGATATCCAGCGCCACACCTTCATCGACCCGTGGTTCCTGGCGCAGATCGAGGACCTCTACAAGAAGGCCGAGCTGATTCGCGGCAAGCCGCTCGATGGTCTTTCGCGCGACGAGTTGTGGCATCTGAAGCGTGCCGGTTTCTCCGACAAGCGCCTGGCCACGCTGATGAACACCTCGCAAGGGGCGGTGCGCGAGCGTCGCCACGCATTGAACGTACGCCCGGTGTACAAGCGCGTCGACACCTGTGCCGCCGAGTTTTCGACCGACACCGCCTACATGTACTCGACCTACGAGGAAGAGTGCGAGTCGAACCCGAGCGATCGGAAGAAGATCATGGTTCTCGGCGGCGGTCCGAACCGCATCGGCCAGGGCATCGAATTCGACTACTGCTGCGTCCATGCCGCACTCGCCATGCGCGAGGACGGTTACGAGACGATTATGGTCAATTGCAATCCGGAGACCGTGTCGACCGACTACGACACCTCGGATCGCCTGTATTTCGAGCCGTTGACGCTTGAAGACGTGCTCGAGATCGTCGCCATCGAAAAACCGGTCGGCGTCATCGTCCAGTACGGCGGCCAGACGCCGCTCAAGCTGGCGCGCGACCTCGAAGCCAACGGCGTGCCGATCATCGGCACCAGCCCGGACATGATCGACGCTGCGGAAGACCGCGAGCGCTTCCAGAAACTGCTGCAGGATCTCGGCCTCAAGCAGCCGCCGAACCGTACGGCGCGCACCGAGGAAGATGCGCTGCGCCTGGCGACCGAGATCGGTTATCCGCTGGTTGTACGTCCATCCTACGTGCTGGGCGGCCGGGCGATGGAAATCGTGCACGAGCCGCGCGACCTTGAGCGCTACATGCGCGAAGCGGTGAAGGTTTCGAACGATTCGCCGGTGCTGCTCGACCGCTTCCTCAACGACGCCGTCGAAGTGGATGTCGATGCGCTGTCCGACGGCGACGAAGTGATCATCGGCGGCGTCATGGAGCATATTGAACAGGCCGGCGTGCACTCCGGCGATTCGGCCTGCTCGCTGCCGCCGTATTCGCTGTCGAAGGAAGTCCAGGACGAGCTGCGTCGGCAGACCAAGCTGATGGCCAAGGGGCTCAATGTCTGCGGCCTGATGAACGTGCAGTTCGCCATCCAGCACGACATCGTCTACGTCCTCGAAGTGAATCCGCGCGCTTCGCGCACCGTTCCCTTCGTTTCCAAGGCGACCGGTCTGCAACTGGCGAAGATTGCTGCACGCTGCATGGCCGGGCAGTCGCTTGCCAGCCAGGGCGTCACGAAGGAAATCATCCCACCGTATTTCTCGGTCAAGGAAGCGGTCTTCCCGTTCGCCAAGTTCCCCGGCGTCGATACCATTCTCGGCCCGGAAATGAAATCCACCGGCGAGGTGATGGGCGTCGGCATGACCTTTGCCGAAGCGTTCATCAAGAGCCAGATGGCGGCCAGCGTCAAGCTGCCGAGTACGGGCAAGGTCTTTATCAGCGTCAAGCATTCCGACAAGCCCAAAGCCGTCGACGTGGCGCGTGATCTGCACGATGCCGGCTTCACCATCCTCGCCACGCGGGGCACCGCTGCGGCGATCGAAGCAGCCGGAATCGCCGTGACACCGGTGAACAAGGTGACCGAAGGTCGGCCGCACATCGTCGATATGATCAAGAACAATGAAATTGTCCTGATCATCAACACGGTCGATGAAAAGCGGCAGGCGATCAACGATTCGCGTTCGATCCGTACCTCGGGCCTTGCGGCGCGGGTCACGAGCTACACGACGATCTGGGGTGCCGAGGCGGCTGCAGTCGGGATCAAGAATCGTGGTGAGCTGGTGGTGTACTCGATCCAGGAACTCCACAAACAACTTGGCTGATCAAGCCCGAAACCGCCGGGAACACCTGCTTTGCGGGGGCCGGCGGTTTTGCTTTGGTAGCGAATGAAGTGAGTAAAGATCATGAGCAAAGTTCCTCTGACTGTTAACGGTGCCGAGAAGCTCCGCATCGAACTGCATCAACTGAAAGCGGTTGAGCGTCCTGCGGTGATTGCCGCCATTGCCGAGGCGCGCTCGCACGGCGATCTGTCGGAAAATGCCGAGTACGATGCTGCCAAGGAGCGCCAGGGGTTTGTCGAGGGCCGTATCCAGGAGGTTGAAGGCAAGCTCTCTCACGCCCAGATCATCGACCCCAAGCTGCTTGACGCCGATGGGCGCTGTGTTTTTGGCGCAACGCTCGATCTCGAGGATCAGGACAGCGGCAATCTGGTGAGCTATCAGATCGTCGGCGAGGACGAGGCCGATATCAAGGCCAGCAAGATTTCGATCAATTCGCCGATTGCCCGTGCACTGATCGGCAAGTTTGCCGGTGACATCGCCATGGTGCAGGCGCCGGGCGGCGTCCGTGAATACGAAGTGCTCGCCGTTCGTTACGAGTAGGAACGGCGTGCGACGTTTCGCCGACGCGCTTTATTTCACTGCCCTGACGCTGTGGGTAGGCGGCTTGTGGGCGATTGGCTACATTGTCGCACCGACGATTTTTTCCACGCTGGCCGACCGGCAGCTCGCCGGTGCGCTGGCCGGCAAACTGTTTGCGTTGATTGGCTGGATCGGTTTGGGCTGCGCCGCCTACCTGCTGATCTTCATGTTGCTGCGGGTCGGCAGCGCGGCGCTCAAGCGCGGGGTTTTCTGGCTGGTTTTCCTGATGGCGCTGCTGACGGCGGTCAGCCTGTTCGGTATTCAGCCGCTGCTCATGCAGCTGAAGGCCGATGCCTTGCCACGGGAAGTCATGGAGGGTGTCCTGCGCGACCGGTTCGCGACTTGGCACGGCATTTCAAGCATTCTCTATCTGCTGCAGAGCCTGTTCGGTTTGCTGGTCGTACTGGGGGCTGGTCGCGGGCTGCGCTAGGCGGGCAGCCATTGCGTACCTGGACGTAGCCAGATTCCGGTCAGCTGCGCGAACCGCCCTGGAAACTGCGTTTTGTCCGGCGGGGTTCGGCGCGTGTGCGGCGGGTTTTGGCAGCTTGTGCTTCCGGTGACGGGCGCCAGACGACGAGTACCTTTCCGATATGCTGCACTGGCGCCGCTTCGAGCTTCTCGCAGATGATGGCCAGAAACTGTTCGCGGACTTCCCGCTCGTCGTTATAAACGCGAATTTTGATCAACTCATGATGCGAGAGGCTGGCGCCGATTTCATTGAGTACGGATTCGGACAGGCCGCTCTGGCTGACTGAAACGACGGGATTCAGGGCGTGGGCACGGGCGCGCAGGGCGCGGCGTTCGTCGGTGGTAAGAGTGAGCATGAGTTAAACCTTTTCAAAGAACGCATTTTACCGAAATTCAGGCGATGAAACGAACCAGATCCAGTAATGATTGGCTGCGCGAACATGTGAACGATCCTTTTGTACAGCGCGCCAAGGCTGAGGGTTATCGTTCGCGCGCCTCGTTCAAACTGATGGAAATCGACGACAAGGACCGGCTGATTCGTCCCGGCGAAGTGGTCGTTGACTTGGGGGCGACTCCCGGCGGCTGGTCGCAGGTCGCCGCCAAGCGGATGAACGGCAAGGGGCGGGTCATTGCGCTCGATCTGCTCGAGATGGACCCCTTGTTCGGCGTTGATTTCATTCAGGGCGATTTTCGTGAAGATGATGTGCTTGCCCGTCTGGAAACCATGCTGGCGGGAGATAAGGTAGCACTCGTGCTGTCCGATATGGCCCCCAACATGTCGGGCATCCCGGTGTCCGATCAGGCACGGGTGATGCATCTGGCCGAGCTGGGTCTTGAGTTTTCGTGTAATTGGTTGAAACCCGACGGCGCCTTTCTGGTCAAAGTGTTCCAAGGGCATGGCTTTACCGAGTTCATGCAGGAAATGCGGACGGTGTTCAAGACCGTTTCCTCGCGCAAGCCCGATGCTTCCCGCGATCGCAGCGCGGAGGTTTATCTGCTTGGCCGGGGTTTGAAGGGTTGATTTTGCGCAGCTTGGATTGGAAGGCGTGAATCGGTTTAGAATTGGCGTTT
This sequence comes from Rhodocyclaceae bacterium, assembly GCA_049295655.1. Lineage (GTDB taxonomy): Bacteria > Pseudomonadota > Gammaproteobacteria > Burkholderiales > Rhodocyclaceae > CAJBIL01. The sequence continues at coordinate 10,093 of JBAQRB010000105.1, read as the reverse complement.
GTAGCAAACTTGTGCAGTGCCGGGAGTTCCCCGGGTTCGCAACGACGAAGAGGTGCAGCATTGAATAACATGTTCAAGAATCTGGCGGTGTGGCTGGTTATCGGCCTCGTGCTGATGACGGTCTTCAACCAGTTTAATGGCCGTCAGGCGACCCAGGCGGCGATGGAGTATTCGCAGTTCATCGAAGAAGTGAAGCAGGGGCACATTGCCAAGGTGGTGATCGAAGGCCGCGTTCTCAAGGCGACCACCGGCGAAGGCAAGAAAATCACTTCCTACGCGCCGCCCGATCTGTGGATGGTTTCCGATCTGCTTAAGTACGGAGTCAAGATCGAGGCGCGGCCGGAGGATGAACCCTCATTCCTGATGAACCTCTTTGTCAGTTGGTTCCCGATGCTGCTGCTGATCGGCGTCTGGGTATTCTTCATGCGCCAGATGCAGGGTGGCGGACGCGGTGGTGCTTTTTCGTTCGGCAAGAGCAAGGCGCGTCTGCTCGACGAGTCGACCAATACGATCACCTTTGCCGATGTCGCCGGTTGCGACGAAGCCAAGGAAGAGGTTTCCGAACTCGTCGAATTCCTGCGCGATCCATCCAAGTTCCAGAAGCTCGGTGGGCGCATTCCCAAAGGCGTTTTGCTGGTCGGCAATCCGGGTACCGGTAAGACGCTGCTCGCCAAGGCGATTGCCGGCGAGGCGAAAGTGCCTTTCTTCTCGATTTCGGGTTCCGACTTCGTTGAAATGTTTGTCGGGGTTGGCGCGGCCCGCGTTCGTGACATGTTCGAAAATGCCAAGAAGCACGCGCCGTGCATCATCTTCATTGATGAGCTTGACGCGGTTGGTCGCCAGCGTGGCGCCGGCCTCGGCGGTGGCAATGACGAGCGTGAGCAGACGCTGAACCAGATGCTCGTCGAGATGGACGGTTTCGAAGGCAGTGTTGGCGTGATCGTCATCGCTGCGACCAACCGTCCGGATGTTCTCGATCCGGCGTTGATGCGGCCGGGCCGCTTCGATCGTCAGGTGGTTGTGCCGTTGCCCGATATCCGTGGGCGCGAGCAAATCCTCATCGTTCACATGCGCAAGGTGCCCATCTCGCCCGACGTTCGGGCTGACGTTCTCGCACGCGGCACGCCGGGCATGTCCGGTGCCGATCTGGCCAACCTGGTGAACGAAGCCGCCTTGTTTGCCGCCCGCGGCAACAAGCGCCTGGTCGATATGGACGATTTCGAAAAAGCCAAGGACAAGATCCTGATGGGCGCCGAGCGCCGCAGTATGGTGATGAACGAGGAAGAGCGGCGCAATACCGCGTATCACGAATCGGGTCATGCTGTGGTCGCCAAGCTGATGCCGAAGTCCGATCCGGTGCACAAGGTGACGATCATTCCGCGCGGCCGTGCGCTGGGGCTGACCATGCAGTTGCCCGAGGAAGACCGCTACGCTTATGACCGCGTCTACCTGATGAGCCGGATCGCGGTACTGTTTGGCGGACGTATTGCCGAAGAGCTGTTCATGAACCAGATGACGACCGGCGCCTCGAACGACTTTGAACGTGCCACGCAAATGGCGCGTGACATGGTGACGCGCTACGGCATGTCCGATGCGCTCGGCCCGATGGTTTATGGCGAGAACGAAGGCGAGGTCTTTCTTGGCCGCTCGGTGACCACGCATAAAAACATGTCCGAGACGACAATGCAGCAGGTCGACGCGGAAATTCGCCGCATCATCGATCAGCAGTACGCATTGGCGCGCAAGGTACTCGAGGAAAATCGAGACAAGGTCGAGGCGATGACTGCCGCGCTGCTCGAACTGGAGACGATTGATGCCGACCAGATCAACGATATCATGGAAGGCAAACCGCCACGCCCGCCGAAACAGCCGCAGATAAAGGCGGCCAGCAAGCCCGACAGCACGCCGCCTGACGCTGCGCCCAGCGCTACGGCACCGGCCTGATCGGGATCAAATCAAAGCAGACCGGGGAAGCCTTGCTTTCCCGGTTTTTTTACGTCCCCCATGGCCCGGACCACACCCCTTCGGGTGGGCTTTGCGCGGCTTCGCGCAGGGGCCTTGCTTCGGACGTCCCCCAAGGGGATTTACTTCGGGCATCGGATATTTATGCTTCGTTGCGGAAAATTTGAACTGACCCTCGATCGCCCTCTGCTGATGGGCATCGTCAACCTGACGCCGGATTCCTTTTCCGGCGACGGGCTGGCGTCCGATACGGCGCGGGCGGTTGCGCACGCCCATGCGCAGATCGAGGCCGGTGCCGACCTGCTGGATCTGGGCGCCGAATCATCCCGGCCGGGCGCCATTCCGACGCCACTGGCAGAGGAGCTCGATCGCTTGTTGCCGGTACTTTCGGCACTTGCCGATTGCGGCATTCCGATCTCGGTCGATACCTACAAGCCCGAGGTCATGCGCGCGGCGATTGCCGCTGGTGCCGCAATGATTAACGATATTTACGCTCTGCGCATGCCTGGCGCGCTGGCAGCGGTTGCGTCGAGCGACTGCGCGGTATGCCTGATGCACATGCAGGGTGAGCCGTTGACGATGCAGCAGACGCCCGGGTATCAGGACGTTGTTGCCGAGGTGCGCAGTTTCCTTGCGGCCAGAGCGGCTGCAGCGATTGCCAGTGGGGTGAGTCGCGATCGATTGCTGCTCGATCCGGGCTTCGGTTTTGGCAAGGCGATTGAGCACAACGTGCAATTGCTGCGGCATTTGCCCAGCTTGTCTGCCGATGGTTTCCCCGTCCTTGCCGGGATGTCGCGCAAGTCGATGCTCGGTGCGCTGACTGGCCGTGCCGTCGCTGATCGGCTGCCGGCCAGCCTTGCCGTCGCGCTGCTTGCGGCGCAACGCGGCGCCTGCATCCTGCGTGTGCACGACGTTGCCGCAACGCGCGATGCGCTGGCTGTCCTGGCTGTTATCGACCGCGGCTGAACTGTTTTGCCGGGCATTGCCTGCGGATAATCAGCTTTCCGATCTTGCTGTTTTGGCCATCGGAGCTATTCCGGGAGTGGCGTACACGCAGGCTAAGCCGCCACGCTTTCAGTAGAATGGCGGTTTTTAGCGTCAATCCGATCCAGCTGGCGTCAGGGAGAGTGCAAGTGGCGAGAAAATATTTTGGTACTGACGGGGTGCGCGGCCGGGTTGGCGAGTTGCCGATTACGCCGGATTTCGTGATGCGGCTCGGATATTCGGCGGGCAAGGTGCTGGTCGCCCACGAATCGGCCGATGGTCGCCTGAAGCCCGGCGAGCGCCCGGCGGTGCTGATCGGCAAGGACACCCGGATTTCCGGCTACATGCTTGAAGCCGCGCTGGAGGCCGGGTTTTCGGCGGCCGGTGTCGATGTCTGTCTGGTTGGACCGATGCCGACCCCCGCCGTGGCTTACCTGACACGGGCGCTGCGCTTGCAGGCCGGAATCGTGATTTCTGCATCGCATAACCCCTATTACGATAACGGGATCAAGTTTTTTTCGGCGCACGGCACCAAGCTGCCGGATGCCATCGAGGCCGAAATCGAGGCCGGCATCGACCTGCCGCTGGGCTGCGTGCAGTCGGCGGATCTCGGACGGGCCCGGCGAATCAACGATGCGGCCGGTCGCTATATCGAATTCTGCAAGAGCACTTTTCCGACCGACTTCGATCTGCGCGGCCTGAAAATTGTCGTCGATTGCGCACACGGTGCGGCCTACCATATCGCGCCGCATGTGCTGCACGAGCTGGGTGCCGAAGTCGCTACCGTCGGCACGGAACCCAACGGTCTGAATATCAACGATGCGGTCGGTGCCACTGCGCCGGGCGCGTTGCGCGAAGCCGTGCTTGCACAGCAGGCGGATCTGGGGATCGCACTCGACGGCGATGGCGACCGGGTGATGATGGTCGATGCAGCCGGCAACGTTTATGACGGCGATCAGCTCCTGTTTGCCGTCGTGCGCAGCCGGCTGCGCCAGGGAGCGGTGGCTGGCGTGGTCGGTACGCTGATGACCAATCTTGCCTTCGAGCATGCCATGGCCAGGCTTGAGGTGCCTTTTCTGCGCGCTGCCGTCGGCGATCGCTATGTCATGGAAATGCTGAAGGAAAATGCCTGGCTCTACGGTGGCGAAAATTCCGGGCATATTCTCTGCCTCGACAAGCACAGTACCGGCGATGGCATCGTCTCCGCACTGCAGGTTCTGTCGGCTTTGCGCGAAACGGGGGGCAGTCTGCAAGCCTTGCTCGGCGACCTGACGCTCTATCCGCAGAAACTGATCAATGTACCGCTGGTCAAGGGTTTTCCCTGGAAAGACCATCCAGGGATTGCTGCCACCCTGCGTGAAATTGAAGCCGGACTCGACGGGCAGGGCAGGGTACTGTTGCGCGCTTCGGGGACCGAGCCTTTGCTGCGCGTCATGGTCGAGGGGCTGGATGGCGGGATGGTCGTCGCCGCTGCGGAAAAACTTGCTGTTGCGGTACGAGAGGCCGTCTCGTCGTGATGTAACAGAGTCGTAACATTCGCCGGGTAGACTGCATTTCATTGCTGCAATGCAGCGTCTACCCCGGAGAATATTGGATGAAAATCGCGAAAATTGCTGGTCTTCTGGCACTGGCCTTTGCTGGCGTTGCAGCCTCCGCGTCGAGTTTTGCCGATACGATCGTCAAGATTGACGGCTCGAGCACGGTTTACCCGATTACCGAGGCGGTGGCCGAGGACTTCCAGAAGCTCAAGAAGAATGCAATCAAGGTAACGGTCGGAATTTCCGGCACCGGTGGCGGCTTCAAAAAATTCTGCCGTGGCGAAACCGATATCTCCGACGCTTCGCGCCCGATTCTGGCCAAGGAAATGGACGCCTGCAGGGAACTCGGCATCCAGTATGTCGAGTTGCCGATCGCCTATGATGCGCTGACCGTCGTCGTCAATCCGAAAAATGAGTGGGCAAAGACGCTGACCGTCGCCGAACTCAAGAAGATATGGGAGCCAGGTGCGCAGAACAAACTGAAGAGCTGGCAGGATGTTAATCCCGCCTTCCCGGATGTTCCGCTCAAGCTCTATGGTCCGGGCGCCGACTCCGGAACGTTCGATTACTTCACCGAAGCCGTGGTCGGCAAATCGAAGTCATCGCGCGGTGACTATACGGCGTCCGAAGACGACAACGTGCTGGTGCAAGGGGTTTCGCGCGACAAGGGGGGGCTTGCTTACTTTGGCTTTGCTTACTATCTCGAAAACCAGAAAAAGCTGAAGGCCGTCGGTATCGATGGCGGCAAGGGGCCGGTGATCCCCTCGCCGGAATCGGTGGAAAACGGCAGCTATGCGCCGCTGTCGCGCCCGATCTTCATTTACGTCAATGCTAAATCGATGGATAAGCCCGAGATCAGGGAGTTCGTCGAGTTCTATCTGAAGAATGCGCCGAAGCTGGTCAAGGAGGTGAAGTACGTTCCGCTGCCACAGAAAGCCTACGACATCGCGTTCGAGCACTTCAAGCATAAAAAACTCGGTACCGTTTTCGGCGGCAAGGAAGAGGTCGGCCTGAAAATCGAAGACTTGCTCAAGCGCGAAGCCAAGATGTAATCGCCGCAAGCTGCCGGTCGCCATTGCAAGCAGGTTGGCCGGCAGTTTCGATTTTGTACAACAGTCCTCGGCCTCTACTCCATGTCTGCGATCGTTTTGAGCGAACAGCCCCAACCCATGATGTCCAATGATTCTGTCAGCGATCGGCTGGCCCGGCGGCACACCCGCAACCTGCGCGAGAAGGCGATCGAGACGGTGTTGCTCTGTGCGGCGCTGGTTTCGGTTGCGACGACGGTCGGTATCGTCTTCATCCTGGTCAAGGAATCGCTGGTCTTTTTCGAGCATGTCTCCTTTTACGATTTTCTGACCGATACCCAATGGACGCCGCTGTTCGATGATGCCCACTACGGCATCATGGTGCTGGTGTCGGGTACCCTGACCAGTTCGCTGGTCGGTCTGCTGGTTGCGATTCCGCTCGGCACGGTCATCGCGATCTATCTTTCCGAGTTCGCACCACACAAGGTGCGTGAAGTCGCCAAGCCCTTCCTTGAACTGCTCGGTGGCGTGCCGACTATCGTTTACGGCTACTTTGCGCTGCTCGTCGTGACCCCCTTGCTGCAGTCGTTGATTCCCGATCTGCCGGGCTTCAGCCTGCTTTCTGCCGGCCTGGTGATGGGCATCATGATCGTTCCCTACGTCAGCTCGATTGCCGAGGACGCCATGCGTGCCGTACCGATGAGCCTGCGCGAAGGCTCCTATGCCATGGGTGCGACGCGCTTTCAGACGGCAATCAAGGTGGTCACGCCGGCCGCGATGTCCGGTCTGGCGGCCGCCTACATTCTGGGTATCTCGCGGGCGGTCGGGGAAACGATGATTCTCGCCGTAGCGGCGGGCATGCAGCCGAACCTGACGTGGAACCCGCTCGAGCCGGCGGCGACGATTACCGCCTACATCGTCCAGGTTGCACTCGGCGACCTGCCGCACGGCTCGGTCGGCTACCAGACAATCTTTGCCGCCGGCCTGACGCTGATGTTGATTACGCTTGTCTTCAACATCATCGGTCACGTCATGCGCAAGCGCTATCGCGAGGCCTATTGAGATGAATACGGAACAAAAACTGCAGCACATTCGCCGGATCATTGGCCGCGCCAAGCGTTTTGATCTCGCCTTCTCGCTGGTTGGCGTACTCTGCCTGATGCTCGGCGTGCTGGTCTTCAGTTCGCTGTTCGGCCAGATGCTGATCGACGGTGCGCCGCGCTTTGCGCTCGAATTTTTCACCTCCTTCCCGTCGCGCCGTGCCGAGCATGCCGGCATCCTTTCGGCTTGGGTCGGCTCCGTTCTGGTCATGCTGGTGACGGCATTTGCCGCCGTTCCGCTCGGTGTGGCCTCGGGCGTCTATCTTGAAGAATACGCGCCGAAGAATCTGCTCACCGACATCATCGAGATCAACGTGACGAATCTGGCCGGTGTCCCGTCGATTGTCTATGGCCTGCTGGCGCTCGGTATCTTTGTCTATCAATTCGGTTTCGGGCAGAGCATCCTCTCGGCCGGACTGACCCTGGCGCTGCTGATTCTGCCGATTGTCATCGTGGCGACGCGCGAAGCCATCCGTTCGATCCCCGGCTACATCCGCGAGGGCTCGTATGCCTGCGGTGCGACGCAGTGGCAGACGGTGCGCCACCATATCCTGCCCTATTCGTTGCCCGGGATTCTCACTGGCGTGATCATCGGTCTGGCGCGCGCGATTGGCGAAACGGCGCCGATCATCACCATCGGTGCGCTGACCTTCATTGCCTTTTTGCCGCCCGCGCCGGTCCAGGAGGTGTTTCCTTTCGTGAATATGGACTGGCTGAGCGCACCATTTACCGTCATGCCGATCCAGATGTTCAACTGGACTTCGCGTCCTGAGGCCGAGTTTCAACACAACGCTGCTGCTGCCGGCTTCATTCTCGTGCTGATGACGTTGTCGATGAATGCCATCGCCATCTACATCCGCTATCGTCTGCGCAAAAACATCAAGTGGTAAATACAATGCATACCGATACCCCCCTGATCAAGGCTGAAGCGCAGGATCTGAATTTCTATTACGGCAATTTCCATGCCCTCAAGGGCCTGAACATGCCGGTTTACGACAAAAAGGTCACGGCACTGATCGGCCCCTCCGGTTGCGGCAAATCGACCTTTCTGCGCTGCTTCAACCGGATGCACGACCTCTATCCGGGCAACCGTTACGAGGGTGCGATCAATTTTCATCCGGACAACACCAACCTGCTGTCGGGCAAGGTCGATCCGATCGAGGTGCGCATGCGCATCAGCATGGTGTTTCAGAAACCGAATCCGTTTCCCAAGTCGATTTACGAGAATGTCGCCTATGGCTTACGCGTACGCGGCGAAAACCGGCGCGCAGTGGTCGATGAGAAAGTCGAGGACGCTTTGCGCAGCGCTGCGCTGTGGGGTGAGGTCAAGGATCGTCTGGGCGAGCTGGCCTTCAATCTTTCCGGCGGCCAGCAGCAGCGCCTGTGTATCGCCCGCGCGCTGGCGACCGATCCCGAGCTGATGCTTTTCGACGAGCCGACTTCTGCGCTTGATCCGATCGCCACGGCCAGTATCGAGGAGCTGGTTTCAGAGTTGAAGGAGCGGGTAACGATTCTGATCGTCACCCACAACATGCAGCAGGCTGCCCGGATTTCGGATCACACGGCTTACATGTATCTCGGCGAATTGATCGAATTCGGTGTGACTGACCAGATTTTCATCAAGCCGCAGAAAAAAGCGACGGAAGACTACATTACCGGTCGTTTTGGCTGAGTCCGGCCGCTTCGGGCGAGCCGGGAAATCAACGAAAAGCCGGCTTTCGATTGACCGATCCGGAGCATCGTCGCTATAATTGACGGGTTTTGTACGGGGCTTCCAATAGTGCGTCGTCAGCTGGTAGTAGGCAACTGGAAAATGCACGGCGGACTCGCGTCAAACGGGCTGTTGTTGCAGGGTGTTGTCGATGGCATGGCTGGTTTTTCAGCTGCCGACGTGGCTGTTTGTGTGCCTTTCCCGTATCTGCAGCAGACTCAGTCATTGCTTGGCGGAACCTCGGTTTTCTGGGGGGCGCAGACTGTTTCCGAGCATGCAAACGGCGCTTATACCGGTGAAGTCAGTGTTGCGATGTTGCGCGACTTTGCTTGCCGTTATGTGATTGTCGGGCATTCGGAGCGTCGTGCGATTTTTGCCGAGGCCGATGCGTCGGTGGCAGAGAAGTTCGCGGCGGCGCTGGCCGGTGGTTTGTCTCCGGTTTTGTGCGTTGGCGAAACACTGGCGCAACGGGATCTCGGGCAGGCTGTGGCGGTCGTGGTTGCGCAGCTGGATGTCGTTTTGCAGCGCGTTGGCGTGGCGGCTTTTGCCGGTGCCGTGATTGCGTACGAGCCGGTCTGGGCGATCGGTACGGGGCGAACTGCCTCGCCCGGGCAGGCGCAGGAGATGCACGAAGCGATTCGGGCCAGGATCGCTTGCGCTGATCCGCAAGTGGCGGCAGGGGTGCAGATTCTCTATGGCGGAAGCGTCAAGCCGCAAAGTGCGGCGGAGCTGTTTGAAATGCCCGATATTGACGGTGGCCTGATTGGCGGCGCGTCTTTGGTGGTAGAGGATTTTTTGGCGATTTGCCATGCGGCGGGTCGATAAAGAGGCAATATGGATTATTTGTTCTCAGTGGTTTTGGCGGTTCATATTCTGGCGGCACTTGGCGTAATCGGGCTTGTCCTGGTTCAGCATGGCAAGGGCGCCGATATGGGGGCGGCATTCGGCAGCGGTGCTTCGGGCAGTCTGTTCGGTGCCACGGGTTCGGCCAACTTTCTAAGCCGTGCCACGTCGGTGCTGGCTGCCGTTTTCTTCGTGACAAGCCTTTCGCTTGCATATATTGCTTCAAACAAGCCAAAAACGTCTGGCAGTGTGATGCAAGATGCGGTAAACTTGCAGGCTGTTCCAGTGCCTGCTTCGACGGCTGGTGAGTCGGCTGCAGGTGCCGCAGATGCTGGATCAAAAGCAAAAGATATTCCCAAGTAATTGGGTAAAAGACAGACGCGGGGATGTGGTATTCCTCGATTGACCCGTAGTCTGACTGTAGCAGTGCCGACGTGGTGAAATTGGTAGACACGCTATCTTGAGGGGGTAGTGACTTAGGTCGTATGAGTTCGAGTCTCATCGTCGGCACCAAGTGGAGTCATCCGGGGGGTGGCTCTAATCGAAAAATACAGCGATAGTGCGGCGGATCATGCTGGAAAACTATTTCCCGGTATTTGTCTTTATTCTGATTGGCGTTGCCTTTGGTATCGCGCCAGTTGCTCTTGGTTTGATCGCTGCGCCTCATCGGCCGGACAGCGAAAAACTCTCTCCTTACGAGTGCGGCTTCGAAGCTTTTGAAGACGCCCGCATGAAGTTCGATGTGCGGTACTACCTGATCGCCATCATCTTTATTCTGTTTGATCTCGAGGTTGCATTCCTTTTGCCTTGGGCAACGATCTTCAAGGAGATCGTGCAGACCGAGTCGGTGAAATTCTTTGGTTTTGTCGAGATGATGGTTTTTATCGCCATCCTGGTCGTTGGCTACGTCTATGCCTGGGCCAAGGG
>JBAQRB010000104.1:0-6411 GCA_049295655.1 Rhodocyclaceae bacterium | reverse complement strand
GCTTAAACTGACCGCATTACTGTCTTGACTCAGGGGGCCTCTTTCGTAAGCGTGGAAAACGAACAATACTCGACATGGGCCACCGGGCATAAAATATCGAACGAAAATACAAAAAACCCGCAAAGCCTTGTGGCAGTGCGGGTTTCAGGGGTGCTGGCGGAGACGAAGGGATTCGAACCCTTGATCCAGGTTTTGCCCGGATGCTCCCTTAGCAGGGGAGTGCCTTCGACCTCTCGGCCACGTCTCCCAGAAGGGCGCGATGATAGCGGTTTCATCACGCCCGGTCAAACCCGAATCGACTAGACTGCTTTGTCGAGGCCGAAAGCCTTGTGCAGGACACGTACCGCCAGTTCAAGATACTTCTCGTCAATCACCACCGAGATCTTGATTTCCGAGGTGGAGGTCATCTGGATGTTGATGCCTTCTTCGGCCAGTGCGCGGAACATCTGGCTGGCCACCCCTGGGTGCGAGCGCATGCCGACGCCGACGGCAGAAACCTTGCAGTTCTTGTTGTCGCCAACGATTTCGCGGGCACCAACGCTGGTTTTTACCGTCTCCAGAACCTCAAGGGCCTTGTTGAACTCGCTGCGGTTCACCGTGAATGAAAAATCGGTCGTGCCGTCATGGCCGACGTTCTGGATGATCATGTCGACGTCGATATTGGCGTCGGCGATCGGGCCGAGGATCTGGTAGGCGATGCCCGGACGGTCGGGAACGCCGAGAACAGTAAGTTTGGCTTCATCGCGATTGAAGGCGATGCCGGAGATGATCGGTTGTTCCATTTGCTTGTCTTCCTCTACAGTAATCAGCGTGCCTTCGCCTTCGTCCTGGAAGCTGGAAAGCACACGCAGTTTGACTTTGTATTTGCCGGCAAATTCGACAGAGCGGATCTGCAGCACCTTGGAGCCGAGGCTGGCCATTTCCAGCATTTCTTCAAAGGTAATGGTATCGAGCTTGCGCGCTTCGGGAACGATGCGCGGGTCGGTGGTGTAAACCCCGTCGACGTCGGTATAGATCTGGCACTCATCGGCATTCAGCGCAGCAGCCAAGGCAACTGCCGAAGTATCCGAGCCGCCGCGGCCGAGCGTGGTGATGTTGCCATGCTCATCGGCCCCCTGGAATCCGGCGACAACGACGACATAACCATCAGCCAGATCCTTGCGGATGCGCTCGTCGTCGATGCTGAGAATGCGCGCCTTGGTATGGGTGCTGTCGGTCAGGACGCGTACCTGCGGGCCGGTATAGCTTTTTGCTTTGAGGCCCTCTTCGTGCATCGCCATGGCCAGCAAGGCGATGGTGACCTGTTCGCCGGTCGAGGCAATGACGTCGAGTTCTCGCGGGTTGGGCGAGGCTGAAACTTCCTTGGCCAGACCGATCAGTCGATTGGTCTCTCCGGACATGGCGGAGGGAACAACGATGATGTCGTGTCCTTGTGCCTTCCAGCGGGCGACGCGTTTGGCAACATTTTTGATGCGGTCCGTCGAGCCGACCGACGTGCCGCCGAATTTCTGAACTATCAGTGCCATTCTTAATCCAAGGGAAGGGAATAAAAGGTAGCAATTTTAGCCCATAGTCAGTTTGAAAGGTAAGGGGCATCAGGTTTTCTAGCCAGTAACCGGATTAGTTACATGGTCTTTAACGATGCCGCTTGCAAATTTATGTGACTGTTCTATACTTGGAATATTATGACTAAAGTCATAGATAACAGTTGATGGTAAAAGGCTGAAAGCATTCTTTTTGCCGTGCAGAATATTTATTTGAGAGGACAGCTATGAGCAACGTGAAAGCAATAGAAAAAATCGATCCCCGTGAAATTCGGCGCAAGCTGGGTTTGAACCAGCAACAGTTCTGGTCGAAAATTGGTGTCACTCAGAGCGGTGGTTCGCGCTATGAAAGCGGCCGCAATATGCCGAAGCCGGTGCGCGAATTGCTGCGTCTGGTTCACGTCGAGCAGATCGATATCCAGCGCATCAAGCGCGAGGATATCGACGTCATTGATTACCTGAAGAGTGAAGAGGCCGAGCTTTTCAAGACTTTGAAAAAGTCAGCCAAGAGCAAAAGCAAGAAAGCTGCTTGAGCATTGTCTGTGCGGGGCTAGGGGTTGGCGACAACCTCAACGCCAAGCGCAGAGATTGCTCCAGCAAAACTCTCGAAGTCCTCTCTTGGGACGTTCGACAGGCGTTGTGCATCAGGCTGGAGTGAAGGGCGTGCAAGACCGTAAAGGTGCACGCCCTTTATTCTTTGGCGGACTGATCTGATCAGTTCCAGATAGGCTGATCGCTCTTCTGCCGAGGCCGTTTGGCCGTCGATTGCGAAGTAACAGGTTTGCACCCAGGTTGGCGCGAGTTCGGCACAGGCGAGCAATGCCGTTTTGATCCGCTCTGGAACTTGCCTGATCCCGTTGACGGTATGCGTTCCTTCTTCCGTTGCGCGGTCCACCTTGAACCATACTTCGCCATTCAGCGCGCCAATGCGGGCAATCCCTTGTCGTACCGTGGCACGATGCAGCTGGCTGCCGTTGGTGATCAGTCGGAGCTTCAGCCTCTCCAGAAGAGCAAATTCCTGCAAGACTGCTTCAACCAGTGCAACAGCTTCGCTAAACTCGGTAGCCGTGGTCGGTTCTCCATTTCCGGAGAAAGCGACATCCATCAGCCGACGCGCTTCCGGCGGTGCTTGGCGCACGAGGAAATCACCTTGCGTGGCATCGCGCAGGAAGGTGCGAAGTTCGCTGCCAAGCTGCTGCAGATCGATGGGGGGCGGACCACCGCGCTGCAGATCGGGGACCTGGCAATAGACACAGGCCCAGTTGCATGCGTTGTTGATATTCAGATTGATGCCGATCGAGACGCCGCCTGCGCGCCGTGAGATGACGGGATAGACGTAAGTGAGTCCTGCGCTGTCTCGGCTGTGGTTGTTAGGGGTCAACATTGCTTTCGTAGCGGCTTTAGGCGGTGCGTTGGGTACGGCAAGGCGTCCGATTCGGCAATGATATAATCAGACCCCGATATTTTGCCGATTTTCGCGATGCTTATTACCCGCCGCCTTGAGTTCGATGCCGGTCACCGTATTCCCGACCACAAAAGCCAGTGCCGCCACTTGCACGGGCACCGCTATGCGATCGAGATCACGCTTGCCGGCGGGATCATCCGGCGCGATGGCGATGCTGCCAACGGCATGGTGATGGATTTCTCGGATGTAAAGATACTGGCCAATACGCATCTGGTCGACCTCTGGGATCACGCCTTTCTCGCCTATGCCGGCGATAGCGCCGTGGTGCAGTTCCTGCGGTCGTTGCCGGATCACAAGACCGTGCTGCTCGATTGCGTCCCGACGGCAGAAAATCTTGCGCAGCTGGCTTTCCGGATCCTCGATGCCGTCTATCGGGACACCTATGGCAACGACCTGCGCCTGCAACAGGTCAGGCTCTACGAAACGCCTAATTGCTGGGCCGACGCCCTGCGTGCCGAATGAGCACAAGCACGCCGCAGCTGATTGTCAGCCAGATCGAGGGTGCCGTCGGCACGATCACGCTGAATCACGAAGCCAAGCGCAATGCGCTTTCTGAAAATCTGGTCGGTCAAATTATTGCTGCACTCGCTGAGTTCGCTGCCCGCGAAGTGCGCTGCGCGATATTGCGTGCTGCGCCTGGCGTCAAGGTCTGGTCGGCCGGTCACGATGTGTCTGAATTGCCTGAAGGCGGGCACGACCCGCTGGGCTGGCGCGATCCGCTGCGTCAGCTGATTCGGGAGCTGGAAAACTTTCCGGCCCCGGTCATCGCCCTGATCGAAGGCAGCGTCTGGGGCGGTGCTTGCGAAACAGTGTTGGCGTGCGACCTGATCGTCGCCACACCGGAAGCCAGCTTTGCCGCAACGCCCGCCAAGCACAGCGTTCCGTACAACGTTTCCGGCCTGCTTACCTTCCTGAACGCTGCGCATATCCACATCGCCAAGGAAATGCTGTTTACGGCCCAGTCGATTCCGGCCTGCCGGCTCGAACGCATGGGGATCATCAACCACGTAACGCCTGCCGACGATATCGAAGAATTCACCTACGCCACCGCACGCATGATTGCCCAGAACGCACCGCTGTCGATTTCGGTGATGAAGGAGCAACTGCGTATCCTGGCGGGGGCACACACCATGTCGCCGCAGGATTTTGAACGCATCCAGGGCTTGCGCCGGGTCGTCTATAACAGCGCCGATTATTCGGAAGGGATTCGTGCCTTCAAGGAAAAGCGCAAGCCGAAATTCAACGGTCGTTGAGTCTGCGCGAGTACGCGGGCAGTTGATCCGCCATCGGGGCCATGGCGGAGCCGGACAATAAAAAATCCGCAAGCCCGTCAGGCTTGCGGATACTCAAGATGTTCTGGCGGAAGCTCAGGGATTCGAACCCTGGAACCCTTTCAGGTTGCCGGTTTTCAAGACCGGTGCAATCGACCACTCTGCCAAGCTTCCTACGCGTACCTCAACGGGAACGGTCGAAATCGCCGTTGAATTCTGAAATGCTGCCGGTGGATACAGTGCATTCCGGCACCGTTTCCCATCGTTCCGATCATCATTTTTTTTCGACCCGAATGATACCATAGGCGCTTGAGCGATTGCCGGCGTGCCAAGTCTGAAATTTTCGCCAGGATCTCCGGCCCAATGTTCGTATCTGCATTTTATGAAATCACAAAAGGAGGATGAGGCGATGCAATCGCAATTCCAGATGACAGGTCCGGCGGCCCACGAAATGGCCTTGCAGCAGCACAAGGTATTGATGGCATTCGGCGGCGAACGCAACTGAGTTCCAGCTTCCCGAAAAAAGCGGCGAAGGCCGCTTTTTTTGTCGGTTTTTTTCATCCCGGATTCGCACCGGATTCCAACTCCGAATGCGGCAAACGATCAGGTCAGGGTGCACTGCGCCGTCATGGCATAGCCGATTGCCGTAATCGCCTTGATCGGAATCTGCTGACCGAAGGCTAGCTCCCCTTTCTTACGCAGCCGCGAAAGCAGTACGTCGATGCGGTTGAAACCCGAATGCGTGGCACGGCTGTCGAGCCGTGCCGACAACTGGGTCTTGGTCACCGTGGCGCCGCCCGCATCGGTCAGGGCGCGAACGAGCAGATATTCCTTGGCGGTCAGTTTCAGGCTGGTGCCGTTCGGTGCGCTCCATTGCCAGTTTTCCGCATCGAGCCGCCACGAAATCCGCGCCCCGGCGACCGGGGCGCGGCGAGCGATGCGCCGCGCCAGTGCGTCGAGATTAGCCACCAATTCGCGTAAATCCACCGGCTTGACGAGATAGGTGTCGGCACCGCACGCCAACCCAGTGATGCGGTCGTCGACGTCGCTACGCGCGGTCGCCATGACGATCGCGATGTCCTGCGTCGCATGCAGCCGCTCGGCGATGGTAAAGCCGTCCGTATCGGGGAGTTCGACGTCGAGCACCACGACATCGACGGGCGCTTCGGCGAGGCGGCGGAAGAAGTCCTCGCCGCAATCGGCACCCCATGCCGGGTAGCCGAGTTCGGCCAGGAACTCGACGGTGTTGTCGCGCAGGTCGGCATCGTCCTCGACAACGGCGATGCGGGGCTTGGACGTCGTGCCGGGAAACGACATCGCTTCAACGGTTTGCCGCCGATGGCGGCAAACGTACCGTGACGGTCGTGCCCGCGCCGACCTTGCTGTCTATCTGGAGCTTGCCGCGGTGCAGCTCGACGATGCGCTCGACAAGGAACAATCCCAGCCCGGCACCGCTCGATTGCCCCCGATTCGTGCCGCGAAAATAGCGCTGGCAGACCTTGTCCAGTTCGTCCGGGGCGATGCCAGCGCCGGCATCCTCGATCGCCAACACAAGCTCGCCGCTCGCTTCCTTCCGGGCGCGCAGATGCACCGTGCTGCCGACCGGCGAATACTTGCATGCGTTGCCGAGCAGGTTGTGGAGCACGATCAGCAGCAATTGGGCGTCGCCGCGACAGGAACCCATATCCGCAGCGCAGTCGAGTTGCAGCGCATGCTGGGGCGAGCCCTGGCTCGCCTCGTCGAGCGCGGAAGCCAGAAAGGCCGGCAGATCGATCGCGTCGTCCATCCGTTGCAAACCCTCGGTTTCGATGCGCTTGAGCCGGTCCTCGGCCAGGCAGTTCTCGATCAATGCCGACAGTCGCTTCACGCCGCGCCGCACCCGCTCGATCACTTCGGCGGAACCGCACTCGGGCGCGCAACGCAGTTGCAGCAATTGCGCTGCCGAATCGATCACCGCCAGCGGCGCCCGGAACTCGTGCGACACCATGCTGAGCAGCTGCCGCTGGTCGGCCTGCAATTGTTCAGCCATCTCTTTCGTTTGCTGCAGACGCTGCTGGGTGGCAATGCGCTCGGAGACGTCGGCGCCGAGCAAAATGGCGCCGCTGACCTCGCCGTTCTCGTTGTGATAAAT
>JBAQRB010000103.1:0-5971 GCA_049295655.1 Rhodocyclaceae bacterium | reverse complement strand
GCGCCGGCGGAAGCCGTGGCTGCGGTGTCGATACGCGCAATCACCTCGCCGGAAACGACGGTATCACCGTCGCCCTTGAGGACTTCAACCAGCACGCCGCCATCGGGTGCCGGCAGTTCGAGAACGACCTTGTCGGTCTCGATGTCGATCAGGTTTTCATCACGCGAGACGGCTGCGCCCGGCTTTTTGTGCCAGGAGACGAGCGTCGCTTCGGCGACGGACTCAGACAGCTGCGGAACTTTGACGTCGATAATCATGTTCACTCCGATTCTATGCTGGATTAGTACTCGATCTTGCCCAGAGCGGACTCGATCAGGTCTTTCTGTTGAGCGAGATGCTTGCTGGCATAACCCACTGCCGGCGAAGCCGATGCCGGACGCGAAACGAGCAGCAGTTTCTGCTTGTCATTGAGCGAACGGGCGAGGTGCTGACGCGAAGCAATCCAGTACCATGCCCCCTGATTGCGCGGCTCGTCCTGACACCAGACGACCTCGGTCATTTTCGGGTACTTGGCAAGTTCGGCCTTGAACGACTCTTCCGGGAACGGATAGAGCTGCTCGAGACGGGCAATGGCGATATTGGTGATCTTCCGCTCACGACGGGCAGCGACGAGGTCGTAATAGATCTTGCCCGAGCAGAAGATGACGCGGGTCACCTTCTTGGCGTCGAGTTGATCGACTTCACCGATCACACGCTGGAACTCACCCTTGGACAGTTCGTCCATGGTCGACGTCGCATCCTTGTGACGCAGCAGGGACTTCGGCGAGAACACCACGAGCGGCTTGCGCTGCTTGCGCACCGCCTGGCGGCGCAGCATGTGGAAGACCTGGGCCGGCGTGGTCGGCTGGCAGACCTCCATATTCATCTCGGCGCACAAGGTCATGAAGCGCTCGATGCGTGCCGACGAGTGCTCCGGTCCCTGACCTTCGTAGCCGTGCGGCAACAGCATGACCAGACCGCAGGCGCGGCCCCACTTGGCTTCGCCGGAAGCGATGAACTGGTCGATGACGACCTGCGCACCGTTCACGAAGTCGCCGAACTGGCCTTCCCAGACCACGAGTTCGTAGGGGTTGGCCGAAGCGTAACCGTAGTCGAAGGCCAGCACGGCTTCTTCGGAGAGCACCGAATCGAAACACTGGAAGCCGGCCTGCTTTTCCTGCAGGTGGGCAAGCGGATAGTAAGTCCCCTCGTCCCAGCTCTCGCGGTTCTGATCGTGCAGCGCGGCATGGCGGTGGAAGAAGGTACTGCGACCGACGTCCTCGCCCGAAATGCGCACACCATGCCCCGACACGAGCAGCGAGGCGTAGGCCAGGTTCTCGGCCATGCCCCAGTCGAAAGCAAGCTTGCCTTCACCCATCGCACGGCGGTCGTCGATGATTTTCTTGACCCGGTTATGCAGGGTGAAGTTTTCCGGAATCGTCGACAGACGCTCGGAAAGGCGCTTGATTTCCTTGACCGGCACCGTGGTGTCGCAGGTCTCGATGTACTTCTTGCCGAGGAAGGGCGTCCAGTCGATGGTCATCGGATGCGCATAACCGGCGATCACCGGGTTGTACAGCAATTCGCCGCGATCGAGGTGGGCGCGATAATCTTTGATCATCTCGTCCGGGCCTTCGGCTGCCAGCACGCCTTCGGCGATCAGCTTGTCGGCGTAGAGCTTGCGTGTGCCGGGGTGCGCCTGAACCTTCTTGTACATCAGCGGTTGCGTGACCATCGGCTCGTCCTGCTCGTTGTGGCCGAGCTTGCGATAGCAAAGGATATCGACGACGACATCCTTCTTGAAGGTCTTGCGGAATTCCATCGCCAGCTTGGTGACCAGCGCGACCGCTTCCGGATCGTCGCCATTGACGTGGAAGATCGGTGCGTCGGCCATCTTGAAGATGTCGGTGCAATACAGCGACGAGCGGTAGTCGCGCGGGTCGGAGGTCGTGAAACCGATCTGGTTATTCACGACGATATGCACCGTGCCGCCCGTGCCGTAGCCGCGGGTTTGTGCGAAGTTGAGCATTTCCTGGTTGACGCCCTGACCGGCCACGGCGGCGTCGCCGTGAATCAGCACCGGCAGGACCTTGTCCTTGCCGTCGGCGCCGCGCCGGCGCTGGCGCGAATAGACCGAGCCGACGACGACCGGGTTCACGATCTCGAGGTGTGACGGGTTGAACGACAGCGTCAGGTGGCACGGGCCGCCAGGCGTTGCCACATCGGACGAGTAACCCATGTGGTATTTGACGTCGCCGGCCGACAGATCCTGCGCCTTCTTGCCTTCGAACTCGTCGAAGAGCATCGACGGCGCCTTGCCGAGGGTATTGACCAGCACGTTGAGACGACCGCGGTGGGCCATGCCAACGACGATTTCATCGACGCCGCCGGCACCGGCAACGCGGATCAGCTCGTCCATCGCCACGATCAGCGACTCGCCGCCTTCGAGCGAGAAGCGCTTCTGGCCGACGTATTTGGTATGCAGATAACGCTCGAGCGTTTCGGCAGCGGTCAGACGCTCGAGCAGACGCTTCTTCTGCTCCGGTGTGCAGCTGGCCTTGCCGCGGATCGGCTCGAGGCGCTCTTGAATCCAGCGCTTCTCGTCCGTCTCGCTCATGTACATGTACTCGACGCCAACCGAGCTGCAGTAGGTTTCCTTCAGCGCATCGATGATCTGGCCGAAGGTCGCGTGCTCGGCGACGCCCTTGAACGAACCGGCATGAAAGGTGGTGTTGTTGTCGGCGCTCGACAGGCCGTAGGTGGCCGGATCGAGCTCGGGCAAAACGGGACGCGGCTGGCGCTTGAGCGGGTCGAGGTTGGCCCAGCGGTCACCGATGAAGCGGTAGGCGTTGATCAGCTGGACGATGCCGACCTGCTTCTTGTCGTCGGCCGGCGCGGCGGCGGCGGCGCGATAGCCGCCCTTCTTCGCCTGCTCGGCAAAGGCCTGGATGACCGGCAGATGCGGTACGTCGCGAGCGACCGAACCGGGCAGTTGCGCCAGCTTGTCGAAATAGTCGCGCCATTCGTCAGAAACGGAAGCGGGGTTTGCGAGATAGTTTTCGTAGAGTTCTTCGACGAATGGTGCGTTGCCGCCGAAGAGATGGGAGGTGCCGAACAGCTGATTCATCATGGCAGTTACCTGTAGTCAGGGTTTCTGGGGCATGGACTGGAAGCCGGTCGCGTTGACCGGCCATACAAAAAAGGGCGGCTGTTGCCGGCCGCCCTTCTGGTCTGCTTAGCGCTGCTTGAGGGGCACAACGTTGCGGTTGGCGGCGCCGACATAGAGCTGGCGCGGGCGGCCGATCTTGTACTCCGGATCGGTCAGCATTTCTTCCCACTGCGTCATCCAGCCGACCGTGCGGGCCAGCGCGAAGATGCAGGTGAACATCGAGGTCGGAATGCCGAGTGCCTTCTGCACGATACCCGAGTAGAAGTCGACGTTCGGGTAGAGCTTCTTCTCGACGAAGTACGGATCTTCCAGTGCAATTTTCTCGAGCTCCATCGCCAGCTTGAACAGGCGATCGTTTTCCAGACCGAGTTCCTTGAGAACGTCCATGCACACCTTGCGCATCAGCTTGGCGCGCGGATCGAAGTTCTTGTAGACGCGGTGGCCAAAGCCCATCAGCTTGAACGAATCGTTCTTGTCCTTGGCGCGGGCGATGTACTCATGGACGCGTGAGACGTCGCCGATTTCCTCGAGCATCTGCAGACAGGCTTCGTTCGCGCCGCCGTGCGCCGGGCCCCACAGGCAGGCGATGCCGGCCGAAATACAGGCGTACGGATTGGCACCGGACGAACCAGCCAGACGGACCGTCGAGGTCGATGCGTTCTGTTCGTGGTCGGCATGCAGCGTGAAGATGATGTCGAGCGCGCGGACCAGCACCGGGTTCGGCTTGTACTCTTCGCACGGCGTGCCGAACATCATCTGCATGAAGTTGGCGGTGTAATCGAGATCGTTGCGCGGGTACATGAAGGGCTGGCCCATCGAGTACTTGTACGCCATCGCGACGATCGTCGGCATCTTGGCGACAATGCGGTTGAAGCTGACGCTGCGGTGTTCGGCGTCGGACATGTCCATCGCTTCATGGTAGAACGCCGACAAGGCGCCAACCACACCGACCATCACGGCCATCGGGTGCGCGTCGCGACGGAAGCCCTGGAAGAACTTGACCATCTGTTCGTGAACCATGGTGTGGTTCTTGATGGTGCCTTCGAA
Source organism: Rhodocyclaceae bacterium (assembly GCA_049295655.1). Classification (GTDB taxonomy): domain Bacteria; phylum Pseudomonadota; class Gammaproteobacteria; order Burkholderiales; family Rhodocyclaceae; genus CAJBIL01. Next base: position 1,776 of record JBAQRB010000103.1, on the reverse strand, counting down.
TTCGGTCTTCTGCGCGGCGTTCGGCAGTTCGCCGTTCTTCAGCAGGTAGGTGACTTCGAGGAAGTTGCACTGTTCTGCCAGCTGCTCGATCGGGTAACCGCGATAGAGCAGTTCACCCTTGTCGCCGTCGATGAAGGTAACCTTCGACTTGCAGCTCGCCGTCGAAAGAAAGCCGGAGTCATAGGTAAACAGACCGGTCTTGGCACCAAGGGTGCGGACATCGACACAATCGTTGCCATGGGTCGGCGACATGATCGGAAATTCGACGGGGGCTTGCCCTTCGATGGTCAGTACTGCCTTGCGTTCGGTCGTCATGTTTTAATCCCTGTTCAGGTTTGTGATGTCACAGTTTCCAGCAGGAAGCCGCCACATTAGGACAGCTTCCTTACTTAACTCTTACGGCGCGCAACATGGCGACCACTTCCGCCTGAGACGCATCCTCGCATTCGCGGCTGCCGTTCACCAGCGGCCACAACTCGAGGTCTTCCATATCCGCCATGATGACAAAGGCGGCTGCCTGCTCCGGAGTCAGGCTGGGAAAAATCCGGTCAAGAAACTCCCCCAGCAGCAGATCCATTTCCAGCATCGCACGGCGCGTGCAACGCCAGCGCAGGCGATTGAGTGCTTCGCTCGCCTCCATCAGATCGCGCGGCGAACCATCATTTCCTTGATCTTGCCGATCGCCTGCGTCGGATTGAGACCCTTCGGACAGACGTCGACACAGTTCATGATCGTGTGGCAGCGGAACAGGCGGTAGGGATCCTCGAGGTCGTCCAGGCGCGCATTGGTCGCCTCGTCGCGCGTATCGGCAATGAAGCGATAGGCATTGAGCAAACCGGCCGGGCCGACAAACTTGTCGGGGTTCCACCAGAACGACGGGCACGAGGTCGAACAGCAGGCACACAGGATGCACTCGTAGAGACCGTTGAGTTCTTCGCGGTCTTCCGGCGACTGCAGGCGCTCGCGGTCCGGCGGCGGCGTGTCGTTGATCAGATAAGGCTTGATCGAGTGGTACTGCTTGAAGAACTGCGTCATATCGACGATCAGATCGCGGACAACCGGCAGGCCGGGCAGCGGACGCAGGACGACCGGCTGCTTGAGATCCTTGATCTCGGTCAGGCAGGCCAGACCGTTCTTGCCGTTGATGTTCATCGCGTCGGAACCGCAGATGCCTTCGCGGCACGAGCGGCGGTACGACAGACTATCGTCCTTGGCCTTGAGCTTGGTCAGCACATCGAGCAGCTTGCGATCGACAGCGTCGTCGACCTCGACCGAGATGTCCTGCATGTAGGGCGCGTTATCCTTGTCCGGATCGTAGCGGTAAATCTTGAATTGCATGGTGCGGGCCATATTCATTGACTCCTTGGCGCGATCAGTAGGAACGCGTCTTCAGCGCGATGGTTTCGACGGACAGCGGGGCCATATTCACCGGCTTGTACGAGAGCTTGTTGCCCTCGCGATGCCACAGCGTGTGCTTGTGCCACACCGCGTCGTCGCGACCGTTCGGATTGGCCGCGGTATCCGGCGCGTCGTCGCGCACGTGCGCGCCGCGCGATTCCTTGCGGGCTTCGGCCGAAATCATCGTGGCCTTGGCCACTTCGATCAGGTTGTCGAGTTCCAGCGCTTCGACGCGAGCCGTATTCCAGACCTTGGACTTGTCCTTGATCTGGGTTTTGGCGACCAGCTTTTCGACTTCGAGAATCTTCGATACGCCGTCGACCAGCATGTCCTTGAAGCGGAAAACGCCGCAGTGCTTTTGCATCGTACGCTGCAGTT
>JBAQRB010000102.1:0-44259 GCA_049295655.1 Rhodocyclaceae bacterium | reverse complement strand
AGCGGCGCCTGCGCTCGCTCGATTTCGAGCCGGCCTTCGATCTCGATCAGGCGCTGGCGGCGGCTCGCCAGATGACCGGGCGCGACGATCCGGGCGCCCATTTCGGACTGCAGGCCAAAGTGCCGGGAGTAAATGAATGAAACAACAGATTTTGCTCGACGGCATGCCCGTCGCTTTTGAAGAGGGGCAGACGATCATGGACGCGGCGATGGCTGCCGACGTTTTCATCCCGCATCTTTGCCACCATCCCGAGTTCACGCCGCAGGGCAGCTGCAAGCTGTGCACGGTCAAGGCCAACGGTCGCCACGTCTCGTCCTGCACGATGCAGGCCAAGGATGGCATGGAGGTCGAGAACAACACGCCGGAACTCAACGACAAGCGGCGCACGATGCTGCAGATGCTCTTCGTCGAAGGCAACCACTTCTGTCCGTCGTGCGAGAAGAGCGGCAACTGCATGCTGCAGGCGCTCGCTTACGAACTCGAGATGCTGAGCCCGCATTTCGACCAGTTCTATCCGAACCGGCCGCTCGATGCGTCGCACCCCGACGTGCTGCTCGACTTCAACCGCTGCATCCTTTGCGAACTGTGCGTTCGCGCCAGTCGCGACGTCGATGGCAAGAGCGTCTTCGCGTTGTCCGGACGCGGCATTAGCAAGCATCTGATCGTCAATGCCGAATCCGGCCGGCTGGCCGATACCGATTTTTCGCTGCTCGATCGTGCAGCACACGTCTGTCCGGTCGGCGTCATTCTCGAGAAGCGCAAGGGTTTTGCCGTGCCGATCGGCAAGCGGTTGTACGACGAGAAGCCGATCGGCCTGCAGGTCGAGCATCTGGCGACGCGCACGACGAAAGTGGAGGGCTAGGATGAACGCCGTCCTCGAAAAGAAGAAGCTGCGTCTGGCGACCACGTCGCTGGCCGGCTGTTTCGGTTGCCACATGTCGTTTCTCGACATCGACGAGCGGCTGCTCGATCTCGTCGAACTCGTCGAGTTCGACCGCTCGCCGCTCACCGACATCAAGCATTGCGGCCCTTGCGACATCGGCCTGATCGAAGGCGGCATCTGCAACGCCGAGAACATCCACGTGCTGCGCGAGTTTCGCGCCAACTGCAAGGTGCTGATCGCCATCGGCGCCTGCGCGGTCAATGGCGGCCTGCCGGCACAGCGCAACCACATCGACCTCGGCCAGTGCATGCAGGAAGTCTATCTGACCGGCGAGGGCCTGCTCAACGGGCAGATTCCGAACGATCCGGAACTGCCGCTGCCGCTCGACAAGGTGCATCCGATCCACGAGATCGTCCGCATCGACTACTTCATTCCGGGCTGTCCGCCGTCGGGCGACGCGATCTGGAAGTTCCTGACCGATCTGATCGAAGGCCGGACGCCGCGCCTCGGTCATCCGATGCTGCATTTCGATTGAGTGCTTGTGAGAAAACTGTAGTTATCACCACAACGGGCGCAACGGGCACAACGAAGACCTTTGTTTTGTTTCTGCTTTTCGTTGTGTTCGTCGTGCTCGTTGTGGTGAGCTGTTTTTAAGGATAACCATGAGCTTTGAACTGGAAACTGCCCTCGCCGACGCGGCCAATCTGCGCCGCGTTGCCATCGACCCGGTGTCGCGTGTCGAGGGGCACGGCAAGGTCACCTTGCTGCTCGACGAGAACGACGAGGTGCAGCAGGTGCGTCTGCATATCGTCGAGTTCCGCGGCTTCGAGAAATTCATCCAGGGCCGGCCGTACTGGGAAGTGCCGGTGATGGTGCAGCGCCTGTGCGGCATCTGCCCGGTCTCGCACCACCTGGCCGCCGCCAAGGCGCTCGACCTGGTGGTTGGCGCGCCGCGCCTGACGCCGGCCGCCGAGAAGCTGCGCCGCCTGATGCACTACGGCCAGATATTGCAGTCGCACGCGCTGCATTTCTTCCACCTGTCGTCGCCCGACCTGCTGTTCGGTTTCGAGAGCGAGGTCGGCAAGCGCAATATCGTCGGCGTCGCCGCCGCCTACCCCGAGGTCGCCAAGCAGGGCATTTTGCTGCGCAAGTTCGGTCAGGAGGTGATCCGCCTGACCGCCGGCAAGCGCGTGCATGGCACCGGCGCGGTTCCGGGCGGCGTCAATCGCTCGCTGAGCCGCGACGAGCGCGATGGATTGCTCGCCGACGTCGACCGGATCGTCGCCTGGAGCGGCGATGCGGTTCAGCTCGCCAAGCGCCTGCACAAGTCCGATCCGGCGCTTTACGACGTCTTCGGCACCTTCCGCTCGAACATCATGTCGATTGTCGGCGCCGATGGAGCGCTCGATCTGTACGACGGCGCGCTGCGCGTGCGTGACGCCGACGGCAAGATTTTCGTCGATGGCTTCGACGTGCAGAACTACCACGAGCTGATTCATGAAGAGGTCAAGCCGTGGAGCTACATGAAGTTCCCGTTCCTCAGCGCGCTCGGGCCGGAAGCCGGCTGGTACAAGGTCGGCCCGCTGGCGCGCGTGCAGAACTGCGACTTCATCCCGAGCCCGCTGGCCGAAATCGAGCGCCGGGAATTCGTCGCGCACGGGCAGGGCGGGCTCGTTCATGCCTCGCTGGCCTACCATTGGGCGCGCATGATCGAGATGCTGCACGCCGCCGAGATGATCAAGGGGCTGTTGTGCGACGACGATGTCTCGGGCAGCGATCTGATGGCCTCGGGACCGCGCCGCCGCGAGGGCGTCGGCGTCATCGAGGCGCCGCGCGGCACGCTGATCCACCACTATCAGGTCGACGACGACGATCTGGTGACCATGTGCAACCTGATCGTGTCGACGACGCACAACAACCAGCCGATGAACGAGGCCGTACGGCGCGTCGCCAAGCGCTATCTGAGCGGCCGTACGCTGACCGAAGGCCTGCTCAACCACATCGAAGTGGCGATTCGCGCCTTCGATCCCTGTCTTTCCTGCGCGACGCATGCGCTCGGCAAGATGCCGCTGCAGGTCGAACTGCTCGATGCTGCGGGGCAGGTCGTCGATCGGCGGCAGAGCGGCGAATGAGTCGGTGATCGCGCCGGTCGTCATTCTCGCCTGCGGCAACCCGAGTCGCGGCGACGACGCGCTCGGGCCGATCCTGCTTGATCGCCTGCAGGATTGGCTTGATGCCGAGGGGCTGGCCGACGGCTTCGAGCTGATCGGCGATTTCCAGTTGCAGATTGAACACGCGCTCGACCTGGTCGGGCGCCGGCTGGCGCTTTTCATCGATGCCGGCAGCGCGACACTGGCGCCTTTTGTCTTCCGCAAAACGCTTGCCCAGGCCGGTGCGGCACACAGCACGCACGCCTTGCCGCCCGAATCGGTTCTTGCCGTCTTGCCGCGCGTCAGCGCACAGGCGCCGCCGCCGGCCTTCGTCCTCTGCGTACGGGGCGAGCGTTTCGAGCTCGGCGAAGGCCTGGGCGATACGGCGCAAGGTCACGCCGATGCCGCTTTCTCCTTGCTCCAGCGCCTTTGTCGCAGCCCGCAGCTAAAGGCTTGGGAGGCCGAGGAGATGATCAGGCCGGGTGGCTGACGGGTCGGTCGGTCATGTCGTTTGCTATCCCGTTTCAAGCAGGCTGATGCTCATCAGCGACTCGTTCCGTCGCTTCGGAGTGCAAAAAAATCGTTGTCAAGACTTGACTTGTTCACAAAGTTTGGTTTTCAGTTGTTTCATATATTGCATCAAGGGCTTAGTCGGTCATTGTTGCAGTGAAATTAAAATAATCGTTATGGAACAATGGGTTGTGTGTTTGCGTAAAAATCCGGCAATGTAGGAAAAAACCCCGCACCGGCAGGCGTTCAGCCCGTGCGCCAGGGGTTTTTCCACAGACTTATCCACAGAAAATGTGGGTAAGTAATCAACCACATGAAAAATGAGGTTATTGCGCATCGGGAGCGAAGGGTTTTCCTGGTTGCAAGCCGTTTTTCCTGCACCGGTTTCCGGGCGATCGGGATGTTTTGAACAGGGCATTATTTCAATGATTTTTTTTGACTGGCTGTTTGGCGGCAGGGTGAGCGATGAAGGCGATGAGCGTCTGAAGGCGGCGATCGAGCGGGTCATCGACGGTACCGACCCCCGGCTCAGGGCCTTGGGCAATGTCCACGAACGCCTTTCACCGGCGGTCGCCCATGCGCTGGACTACACCCGGCGGTTTGTCGGGCTGCTGCCGCCGGCGATCGATATGACGCCGGAAAACTGGACGCACAGCCCGATCCTGTGCGCGCTGTTCGTCCGTCCGGCAGATGTGGCCAATACACTCTCCAACAGCGTCGATTTGCGCGAGTTTCTTGCTTCCTCGCAGGCGATCGGGATGGAAAGGGTTTACTGCGTGGTCAGCGCAACGCGCGTCGAACGCACCGTATTCGGTACGGCGATGGAGGGCGATGTGCTGCGCCAGGATATTGCCCAGAAAACCGTCGGCTTCACCGATTTTCGCCTGGTCGGCTTTTCCGTGAGCGAAGCCTTGCTGCGCGAACGGATCGAGGAAATCGTTCTTGAAGGGCTGGTCCTCGCGGCGCTGCGTAACCTGGCCGACAACAAGCAGCGCAGCGATCAGCTGGAGGCTTACCGGCAACTGCTGCTGACCCGTTTGCGTCTGATGGAGCAGAGCGGGGCCGGCATGGATTCGCTGATCGATAGCCTTTCTCGTGAGGGGCGCGATATCGGCCGGATGCGCCACGAACTGGCTAAAAACGAGGCCGAACTGAGTACGCTGAAATTCGCAGGCTTTGGCTTCGACGCCGTGGTCGGGCAGGTTGTCGAGGCGCTGCACAATGCCGAATCGGTCATCCAGCCCGTGCTGATCTCGCTGCGTCTGAATTCGATGAACATCGTGGTGGGGCCGGAAGTGGCCGATGCGTCGACCATCGAACTGATCGAGTTTTCCTCTGCCAGCCCGCACCGGCCACGCCGCGTGGCGTTTCTGGTGTCTTTTCCCCGTGACTCGGTTGTCGAGCGTCGCGTCGATTTTGATGCCATGCTACAGACGCTGTAGCCGCCTTTTTGATGGAAGTCATAGGTGTGCTTGCGCGTCGTGTTTAGTATGGGTTTCTTGTGCTCACCGGATCGGTAAAAACGATGTTTTTTCTCTGCAAGCGTTTCTGTCCGGTGGCTTTGGCCGCTGTTCTCTGGTGTTTGCCGTCGGCTTACGCGGCCGATCTTTCCTTTTTTCCGCCCATCGATTCATTCGGCTCGGCAGCGCCGGCGCAGGTCGATGCTCAGACCGCTTTCGAGGCGCTTGCCGCGTTGCCGACAGGTGAACGCGAGTCGGCCAAGAGCCGCCTGGTCGCGCTGGAGGTCGATCTGGGCAATAGTCCAGGCTTTAGCAGCGGGACCGTCGATGGCCGTCTGGAAGCACGCTACCGCATGGCTTTCAATAACGTTGCCGAAGGCTGGAACTGGTATCCGCAGGCCGATCCGCAGCATGAGGATTACTACCGCGCGAAGTTTCTGCCACTCAAGTCGGTGACGGTCGAGCGCGGCGAGTACGATCATCAGGACAAGATCGGCGAAACCCAGCGCATGAAGGTGACGTGGCGCTACGATTACTTCCTGTCGTTTGAGAACCTCTACGATTTTTATCCGCGCGGGATCGACGACGATGCCGGCTTTGTCGCCAGCCTGCCGGTCGCCGGGCCGGGCGAGCAGGGGGAGGCAAAGGTCCGCATGCTGGCCCTGGCCAGCCTGGGCGAGCCTTATGTCTCGGAGAGCACGACTTTCTGGAAGGCGACTTACGGCAAGCCGACCGATTTCACGCTGAAAAAGCGTTACCTGATCGGGCGGCTGGAGGCGGTGTGGTTTGTCGATGCCGACAGCGGGCGCGTATTGGCGCGGCTGCAACGGAAAACGGCGCCCTGAGTGACGCACTCAGTGCGCACGAAGAAGTATGAAAGGGCCTATGGCTCCTCTTGGGGTACGCCCTGAAGCGCCGTTTTTTTGAAGCAATCACTGGAGCTAGCGGTAGACCAGTACCGGAATTTTCGAGTGCGTCAGCACCTTGTTGGTTTCGCTGCCGAGCAGGAAACCGCTGAATCCGCGGCGGCCGTGCGAGGCCATGAAGATCAGGTCGCAACCCGATTGCGTGGCGGCATCGATGATGGCCTCGTAGGGGATGTCGCTGGTCAGCGACAGTTTTCCGAACGATACGCCGGCCTCCTGGCAAAGCGCTTCGACGAAGCACAGATTCTTTTGCGCCTGCTCTTCAGCGAGTTCGGCGAATTTTTCCGGGGTTGTCGGGTCGATCAGTGCGCCTTCGCCGTAGTAGGTCACCGGGTATTCGGGTTTGGCGAAGAAGGCAGTGATTTGCGCGCCGGCTTCCTTGGCAAACGAGACGGCGCGGCGGGAAGTTTCCTGCGAAAGCTCGGAGCCGTCGGTTGGAACGAGGATATGCTTGAACATGGCGTTTCCTTCCTTGTACGATGAATCCACTATAGGCAATCAATCCTACGTGAGTATTGACCGAAGTCAAAACGCCCTGCGCCCGGCAGGCCGAAACTGGAATTTATGAAAATCAGTTTTTTCGGTGCGGCTGGTGAAGTTACCGGCTCCTGCTTCCTGATCGAGAGCGAGGCGGCGTGTTTCCTTGTCGATTGCGGGATGTTTCAGGGTGGGCGCGATGCTTACCAGAAAAATCTGCATGCCTTGCCGTTCGATGTCCGGCAGCTCGATTTCGTGCTGCTCACGCATGCCCACATCGATCATTCAGGCTTGTTGCCGCGTCTGACGGTGCTCGGCTACAAGGGGCCGATCTATACGACAGCGGCCAGCGCCGATCTTCTGCAGGTGTTGCTGCTCGACAGCGCCCACATCCAGGAGAAGGAGAGCGAGTGGATCCTGCGTCACCGCCATCGTCGGGGCGTTTCGGTGCGCGGTACGCCGACCCCGCTGTATACCGTGACGCAGGCCGAGGCCTGTCTGAAGCAGTTGCACGCGGTTCCCTATGCCGAGAAGGCCGGCCTGCGTGCCGACGAGCGCTTTTCGCCGGTGCCGGGCGTCCATTTCTGCCTGCGCGATGCCGGCCATATCCTCGGTTCGGCGATCATCGAGCTGTGGCTGGAGGAGGGCGGGAAAACCCGCAAGCTGGTTTTTTCCGGCGACCTCGGGCAGCCCAACCGGCCGGTGTTGCGCAATCCGGCGCTGATCGACGAAGCGGATCTCCTGTTCGTCGAGTCGACCTACGGCAACCGCCTGCACAAGGGGATGGACGAGACGCTCGACGAAATCGTCGAGGCTTTCCATTACACGCTGCACAAAAAACGCGGCAACCTGATCATTCCGGCCTTTGCCGTCGGACGGACGCAGGAGATGCTTTACGTGCTGACCGATCTGGTTCGCCGCGGCCGCATGGCGCCGCTCACGGTCTATGTCGATTCGCCGATGGCGAGCACGGCAACGCAGATCACGATGCGTCACCAGTCGCTGCTCTCCGGCGAGACGCGCGAACTGATCGCCTGGCAGCAGCGCAACCCCGACAAGATGCGCATCGAGTTCGTCGCCGACGTCGAAGCGTCGATGCGTCTCAACGACCTCCGCCACGGCGCGGTGATCCTCTCGGCGAGCGGCATGTGCGACGCCGGACGGATCAAGTACCACCTGCAGAACAACCTGTCGCGCCCCGAGAGTTCGGTGCTGATCACCGGCTTTCAGGCGGCCGGAACGCTCGGGCGGCGGCTGGTCGACGGGGCGAGAAGCGTTCGCCTGTTCGGCCAGCCGACGCCGGTGCGCGCCGATATTTTCACCATCGGCGGTCTTTCGGCGCATGCCGATCAGGCCGCTTTGCTCGGCTGGCTGCAGGCTTTTCGCCGGCCGCCGCTACGTACCTTCGTCGTTCATGGCGAGATCGGGACGGCCAGCGTTTTTGCCGATCTGGTGCGTGAGCGCCTCGGCTGGTCCAACGTGATGCAGCCCGCTTACAAGGACACCATCGTCCTGTGATATACATAGCCCTCGACATAGACCTCGCAACGTTCCTTCGCGGAGAAATCGATGAGCAACAACTTGAAACAGAATCACTGCGTTGACTTGACGGCGACCAGCACGGTCGAGGGTATGATGACCTCCCTGCAGCAGCGTATCGACCCGTTCGGGATGATGACCTCGGTGCTCAATGCATATACCGCATGGCTGATGCATCCGCAGGAGTTGGCGCGCGCGATCAGTTGCATGTCGACTGATGTGCTGGCCTTGCAGACGCATCTTGTCCGCCGCGCCCTGGGCATGGCCAGCGAGGATGTGGTCAAGCCGCAGGCGGATGATGCACGTTTTGCCGATCCGGTATGGAGCGATGCGCCGACTTGGGACATCATCAAGGAATCCTACCTAGCCTATACCCACCGGCTCGAGGACATGCTTTTCGAAACCCCGGGACTGTCGGACGAGGAGCGCCGGCGGGCGGCTTTCTGGGTGAGAAATTGGCTCAACGCGATGGCGCCGACCAATTTTTTCCTGACCAACCCGCTCGCCATGCGCAAGTTCGTCGAGACGAACGGTGAGAGTCTGAAAAAGGGATTCAAGTACCTGATGCGCGACGTGCAGGCGAAAAACATCCGCATGGTCGAAGCGGATGCCTTCACGGTCGGCACCGATCTGGCGACGACGCCGGGGCACGTGGTTTTCCGCAACCGCCTGGTTGAACTGATCCATTACACGCCGACCACGGCGCAGGTGCATAAGACGCCGATCGTCATCATCACGCCGTGGATCAACAAGTTCTACATCCTCGATCTGACGCCGCGCAAGAGTCTCGTCAAGTACCTGACCGACCGAGGTTACAGCGTTTTCATCACGAGCTGGAAGAATCCGACCGCCGAGATGGCCGACGTGAACTTCGACGATTATCTGCGCGAAGGCGTCGATCAGGTCGTCGATACGGTCTGCAAGCTCTGCAAGGTGCCGCAGGTGCATCTGACCGGTTACTGCATCGGCGGCACGCTGGTCAGCACCTACATGGCCTGGGCGACTCGCCACTACGGCGAGAAGAAGATGCCGGTGGCACACTGGACCCTGTTTACCACGCTGACCGATTTCTCGAAGCCCGGCGACATCGATGTTTTCATCGACGAGGGCGCCATTCGCGCGCTTGAGGAGAAAATGGCAAAGACCGGCTACCTTGACGGCAACGACATGGCGTCGAGTTTCCGCCTGTTGCGCTCGAACACCTTGGTCTGGCACTACTTCGAGCATAGCTACCTGTTTGGCGAACCGCTGCCGGTTTTTGACGTGCTGTTCTGGAACATGGACATGACACGCATGCCGGCTGCCATGCACTCGTTCTACCTGCGCGAGATGTACCTGCACAACAACCTGATGAAGCGCGATGCGCTGACCATCGCCGGCCAGTCGATCGACCTCGACTGCATCACCCAGCCGCTTTACGCGGTGGGTGCCGAAGACGACCACATCGTTCCCTGGCGTCAGTCCTACCGTATCCGCAAGTACATCAACGTCAAGGCGCCGGTCCGTTTCGTCCTGTCGACCTCGGGTCATATCCTCGGTATCGTCAATCCGGTCGTCAATCCGCCGAAGCGCAGCTTCTGGGTGGCCGAACCCGAACGCAACGAGCATTACGAGCACTGGTTCGCGCGCGCCGAAAAGAAGCCGGGGTCATGGTGGGAGGACTGGCTGGACTGGCTTGCACCACAGTGCGGACCGATGGTCGCGCCGCCGGACGTGACGGCCAAGAGCTATCCTGATCTGGGTCCGGCGCCGGGAAGCTATGTTTTCGAAAAATAATATTTTTGTTTTTTTCAGGCGGGTGCAATGCCGGTTGATTGTTTGTTAGAGTGCTGTTCTTGCAAAAAGCCGTGCCCCCCGTTCGTCTGCCGATAGGCCAAATCAAAGTGTTGTATTCATGACCGATCAACTGCCTGTCGTTTCCATGAAGGAAGCCAAAGGGGCTGCGCTTGACCTCCTGCACATCGTGCGAATCAACGAGGAGATCAAGGCCGTCATCGCAGTTGCCTTCAAAATCAACATCATGGCGCTCAATGCCATATTTCTCGCCAAGCGCGCAGGTACGGCCGCGCTGGGTTTTGGCGTGCTTTCCAACGAACTGCGCAGTTTCTCGAGCGAGTTGCGCGAGACCATGCTTTCGCTCAACGGCTTGATTCATTCTTCGGTCGAGGAAGTCTCCGTCCTGCTACAGGACTCGCGTTACAACGTGGTGCTGCAATCTGCCGCAGCGCTTGTGTCATCGACCAGCCCGCTGCACGCGGTGATCGAACGCCGCGAGCAACGGACGGAAAATTACCGGGGCAAACTTTCGGCCTTGCGGCGCTCCTTGCGCTCGTCGGTTGACGATGCGTGTCGCCTGGTTGAGCTGGGAGGCGTTTTGGCCAAGTCGGCCAAGATCGAGGCTGCTTATGGCGCCGGGTTTTCTGCTTCGCTGGCACAGGTGTCCGGCGAATTCGACGGCATCGTCGAAGAGATTCGCGGTTCGCTCGAAATCCTGCGCAAATCGAATTTCTTCAGAGTACGGCAATGAAAATAACGCAAACCATCTTCCAGAACGGCGACCACAAATGGATTGCCATCGTCCGCGATCCGGCCCGGCCCGACTATCTCGTCGATACCAATGAGTACCTTGTCGCCCATGGCGGGCAGGGGATGCTCGTCGATCCGGGGGGGCTGGAAGTTTTTCCCGCGGTCTTCTCGGCACTGGCTGCCGAGTTCGATCCCTCGGCAATTACCGCAATCTTTGCTTCGCATCAGGATCCCGACGTGATTTCGTCGCTGGCCCTGTGGCTCGAGTTCAATCCGAAAATGCGCTGCCACATCAGTTGGCTGTGGAGCAGTTTCGTTCCGCACTTTGGTGGCGATGCCAGCACCTTTGCACCGATTCCCGACGAAGGCATGGCGATTCCATTGGCCGGCCTGTCGCTGCAGGCGCTCCCCGCGCATTACCTGCACTCTTCCGGAAACTTCAACCTTTACGACCGTCACGCCAAAGTGCTTTTTTCGGGCGATGTCGGCGCAGCGCTCCTGCCGCAAGAGCGGCAGGGCGTTTTTGTCGAGGACTTCAGCGCACATATCCGCTATGCCGAGGCTTTCCATCGGCGCTGGATGGGGTCCAACGAGGCCAAGCGCCAATGGTGCGAGCGTATCGCCCAGCTCGATGTCGACATGCTCTGCCCGCAGCACGGAGCGATTTACCAGGGCGAGGATGTGCAGCGCTTCATCAACTGGTTCGACGGTTTGCCGGTGGGCGTGCTGCGCAGCTGACTTGCCGATACTCCCGTTGCCGGCTGTTTCTTGACCGGGGGAGTCTTTTTGATATCGGTCAATGTGCCAAGCCGTGCGCTGCCTGACAATGATCTCGTCACCTCAATCAGGTTCTCCTTATGCAAAATATTCGGGATTTCATGGCCGGCGATCATCGCCGCTGCGATGATATTTTTGTCGACGTCGAGCAGGCGGTAGCGGCCGGTCACTGGGATCGTGCCAGTGCCGTCTTTACACAGTTCCAGAGCGCGGTACTGGCGCATTTCTCCGCCGAGGAAGCCTTGCTGTTTCCGGCCTTCGAAGAGAAAACCGGTATGTACATGGGGCCGACGCAGGTGATGCGCGGCGAGCATGTGCAGATGCGCGAGTTGCTCGAGGCGGCGCGTGGGTCCCTGCTGGCGCAGGATGCCGACGACTATTCGGGCAATGCCGAAACGCTGCTGATCATGATGCAGCAGCACAACATGAAAGAGGAAAACGTCCTCTATCCGATGTGCGACCAGCACCTGATCGATCAGGTGGATGCCTTGCTGCCGCAATTGCAGGCACAGATTCAGGGCAAAGCGGAGTAGTCGCATGAGCCAGACCAAGGCGGACAAGATCATTGACGCCCGGAGCATGGAGCCGCCGGAACCTTTCGTGCGGACGATGGAGGCACTCGATGAAATCGCGGTGGGCGAAAAGTTGCTTCTCCTGCTGGCGCGCGAACCGCACCCGCTCTACCGGGCATTGGATATCAACGGATTTTCGTATCAGACCGAGCGTAGCCCCGACGGCACGGTCGAGATTCTGATCTGGCACAAACCCGGGTAATGCAGGCGTTGTTGTCGTTTGAGCAGGCGCCTCCGATTGGCGCGCCGCTGCGTTTCTTCCTTACCGCGCCCCTGTTTCCGATTCTTGCCGGCCTGCTGCTGCTATGGAGCGGCCCCGACCTGTTCGCTTCGCGCTGGACCCCTGCGGCGCTTGCCGTGACCCATCTGATGACGGCCGGCTTCATGCTGCAGGCGATGTTTGGCGCGCTGCTGCAGATTCTCCCGGTCGTTGCCGGTGCCAATATCGCGCGTCCCTTGCTGGTGGCCAGCGTTGTTCATGTGGCAATTACTTGCGGGGCCTTGTCTCTGGCTGGCGCATTTCTCTTTTATTTCCCTCCGGCATTCGGTTTTTCCGCCCTTTGCTTTGCCGCTGGCGTCGGGCTCTTCATTTTTTCAACAGGGCGTGCCTTGCTCGGTGTGCCGTCGACGAGTCCGACGATCCATGGCCTGAAGCTGGCGCTGGCCGGCCTGGGCGTGACGGTGCTTTTCGGTCTTCTGCTGGCCTTGTCGCTGGCCTTGTCGCTTGACCTGCCGCTCGTGCAGCTGGCCAATCTGCATCTGGGCTGGGGCTTTGTGGCATGGGGTTGCGCCATGCTCGCCGCCGTCGGCTACGTCGTCGTTCCGATGTTCCAGCTGACCCCGGCGTACCCCGGCTGGTTCGGACGGGGCTTTGCATACGCAGCGCTTGGCGTCGTCTCTTTGTGGACGATCGTCGATCTGGCCGGTTGGCCCGTGCCGGCGCTTCTGCTCGGTGCCGCGGTGGTGGCCGTCGCCGTGATGTTTGCCGTGCTGACCCTGCATATCCAGCGCGGCAGCAAGCGCGCGAAGTTCGACGTGACGCAGCACTACTGGCGGGTCGCCATGTTCAGCGCGCTTGCCGCCTGCGCCTTGTGGCTGGCTGCGCAAGCCATCCCGGCGCTTGACGAATGGCAAGGCTGGCCTCTGTTGTTCGGCGTGCTGGTGCTCTTTGGCGGCTTCGTGTCGGTGATTGTCGGGATGCTCTACAAGATCGTTCCCTTTCTCGTCTGGCTGCACTTGCAGAATCAGGGACGCGCCAAGGTGATCGCACCCAACATGAAAAAGGTTCTTGCCGAGACGCAGATGCGCGGACAGATGTACGCAAGTTTTCTGGCTTTTGCGCTGCTGTTGCTGGCGGTCTTCTGGCCGCAGTGGTTCGCCTATCCGGCGGGAGTCGCCCTGATCATTGCCAACGGCTGGCTGCTTCGCAACCTGCTTTCGGCAGCCCGCGTCTATCGCAGCCATCTTGAGAAAATCGCGGCCTTTTTCGCGGCCAAGGCTGGGGAATCATGAGCGTGGCAATGGGTTCGCCGCCGGTTTTTCTTTCCGCGCCGCATCGCGTCATGTTCATGGCCGGCGCGCTGCAGAGCCTGCTTGCCGTCCTGCTCTGGAGTATCGACCTCGGTGCACGCCATGCCGGGCTATACGCGCCTGTGCCGTGGCCGGCTTTCCAGTCCTTTCCCCCGGTCTGGCTGCATTCCTTGCTGATGGTTTATGGCGTCTTCCTGTTTTTCATTTTCGGCTTCCTGATGACGGCCTTGCCCAAATGGGTCGGTGCGCGGGCGCTGGCCGGGCGCGCTTACCTGCCGCCGTTCCTTTTGCTGGTTGCCGGCTGGTGCGGGTTCTATCTGGCCTTGCTGCTGCCAGCGCTGTTGCCTTCGACGCTCCTTCTGGTTGCCGCCGGCTGGAGCTGGGGCTGCTGGTCGCTGCTGAAGGCGGCACGCAGCGGAACGAACCTCGACAAGTCGCATGCCTGGGCGGTATTGGCGGCACTCGCGCTCGGCGTTCCCGGGCTGCTGGCATTTGCTGCCGGCCTGCAGTGGTCGGAGACGAGCGGTGTGCGGGCGGGCATCGAGATCGGCGTGTGGGGCTGTCTACTGCCGATTTTCCTGACCGTCAGCCACCGCATGCTGCCTTTTTTTTCAAGTACGGTGATTCCGCGCTATACGATCTATCGGTCGATGCCCATTCTCTGGGTGATGCTGCTCTGCTTTGCGCTGCACGCGGTCGGCAGCATTTTTGATTGCCGAAGTTACCTGTGGCCGGCCGATGCGCTGGCCGCGGGGCTGGCTTTTTTCCTGAGCTGGAAGTGGCAGGCGCAGCGCAGCTTTGCCGTTCCGCTGCTGGCCATGCATCACGTGGCAACGCTCTGGCTGGGCGCCGGATTATTTCTTTATGCCTTGCAGGGGATGCTGGCGCTGCTCGGGGTCGGATGGGGCGGACTGGCGCCCTTGCACGCGCTGACCATCGGTTACTTTGCATCGATGCTGCTCGGTATGGCAACGCGTTTGACGCTCGGCCACTCGGGCCGCGCCGTTACCGCCGATCGCACGACCTGGCTGCTGTTCTGGGGGTTCGAGCTGGTCGTCGTTTTGCGTTTGGCCGGTGAGTTTGTGATCTGGAGCGGCCTTGGCAATCTCGTCTGGCTCGCTTCGATCGGCTGGCTCATGGTGTTCGCTCAGTGGTGCCGGATTTATCTGCCGTTTTATCTGAAGCCTCGCCCTGATGGAGAGCCTGGATGATTTATATCGCACTCAAGCACGTGCACGTCGCCTGCGTCGCACTCAGCGGCGCCGGGTTTTTCCTGCGCGGTTTGTGGATGCTGCAGGATTCGCCGATGCTGCAGCGGCGCTGGGTCAAGGTCGTTCCGCACGTGGTCGATACGCTCCTGCTGGGCAGCGCGCTCAGCATGGCGGTGATCAGCGCCCAGTATCCCTTTGCGCAGGACTGGTTGACCGCCAAGTTCTGGGGGCTGCTGGCCTATGTCCTGTGCGGCACGATGGCGCTCAAGCGTGGCCGCAGCAAGGCGCAGCGCGCGCTGTTCCTTGTTTGCGCGCTGCTGGCTTTTGCCTACATCGTGTCGGTGGCGCTGACGCGCCAGCCGCTGGGGGCGCTGGGCTGGTTTTTTTAGGAGGGGGCGTCAGTTGCGCTGGTGCGCCATCAGCTTTTGCAGGCCCGGGATGTTGAGAATCCGGACGTTTTTCTGTTGCACGGCGATCAGTCCCTCTTCCTGAAAGCGTGAAAAGGTGCGGCTGACCGTTTCGAGCTTGAGGCCCAGATAGCTGCCGATCTCTTCGCGCGTCATGCGCAGGTTGAATTCGGCCGGCGAATAGCCGCGTGCGGTAAAGCGCTGTGAGAGGTTGAGCAGGAAGGCGGCGAGCCGTTCTTCAGCGCGCATCATGCCGAGCAGCATCATCACGCCATGGTCGCGCACGATCTCACGACTCATCACCTTGTGAAAGTGATGCTGCAGCGTGTGAATTTCCCGCGACAGGCCTTCCAGGTGCGAGAATGGGATGGGGCACACTTCGCTGTCTTCGAGGGCGACGGCGTTGCAGGTATGGGCTTCGCTGCTGATCCCGTCGAGGCCGAGCAGTTCGCCAGTCATCTGGAAACCCGTGACCTGATCGCGGCCGTCCTCGACAAGTACGTCGGTCTTGAAAAAGCCGCTACGGATCGCGTAGATCGCGTCAAATGGCTGGCCGACGCGGTACAGGTGTTCGCCACGCTTCAGGCGCCTGCGCAGGGAAACGAGCTCGTCAACCTTCGCCAATTCAAGAGCATTGAGGCCGAGCGGCATGCAGAGCTCACGAAGGTTGCAGTTCGAGCAGGCCGTCTTGACCAGCTCAAGGGTGAATTTTACGGTGGTGCTGTGCGGGGGCATTCTGTTCCTTACCTAGGCAAAGCAAGCGCGGCGTTTGATCCACGTCAATGTGGCCTGTTTCAGCGTGCCGGATAATTCATTGACTTACTGGTGTCCTGTCAACATGAATTCAGCCGAAGCAAATGTCGTCTTTGATCCGCAGATAATCAGCCGATTCGATATCAACGGTCCCCGCTATACGTCGTATCCGACGGCGGATCGTTTTGTCGAAGCTTTCGATTCCGAGGCGTACAAGCTGTGGCTCGGGAAGCGAAACATCGGTGCAATCAGCCGACAGCTTTCATTATACTTCCACATCCCGTTCTGCAACACCATCTGCTATTACTGCGCCTGCAACAAGATCATCACCAAGGATCATGGCCGTTCGGCCAAGTATCTGAAATATCTGGCGAAAGAACTTGCGTTGCAGAGCAGCTACCTTGAAGGTGGCGACCATGAGGTGGCGCAGCTGCACTGGGGGGGCGGCACGCCGACCTTCCTTTCGCACGACGAGATGCGTCAGTTGATGGGGGAGACGCGCAAGCATTTCCGGCTGATCGACGATGGCGAGTATTCGATCGAGGTCGATCCGCGCAAGGTGGACCGGGCCACGGTCGAGTTGCTCGGCGAGCTCGGCTTCAATCGCATGAGCGTCGGCGTGCAGGATTTCGACGAGCGTGTGCAGCAGGCGGTCAATCGCATCCAGAGCGAGGAAGAGACCTTTGGCGTGATGGACGCGGCGCGGGCGAACGGCTTCAAGTCGATCAGCGTCGATCTGATTTACGGCCTGCCGCGGCAGACCGTCATCGGTTTCAACCGCACGCTCGATCGCGTCATTTCGGCCAGCCCCGATCGCCTGTCGATCTACAACTATGCCCATTTGCCGAGCCTGTTCAAACCGCAGCGGCGCATCCTTGAATCCGACATGCCGAGTGCCGACGCCCGGCTGCAGATCCTCTCGCTGGCCATCCGCAAGCTGACCGAAGCCGGCTATGTCTATATCGGCATGGATCACTTCGCCAAGCCGGACGACGAACTCGCCATCGCCCAGCGTCAGGGGCGGCTGCATCGCAACTTCCAGGGCTATTCGACGCACGCCGACTGCGATCTGCTGGCTTTCGGCATCTCGTCGATCGGCAAGGTAGGGCCGACCTACAGCCAGAACGTCAAGACGCTCGACGAGTACTACGACCGGCTCGACAACGACATCCTGCCGGTCTATCGCGGCATCGAGCTGAACGCCGACGATATCCTGCGCCGCGCGATCATCCAGGCGCTGATGTGCCACTTCGAACTGTCGCTCGAATCCATCGAAATCGCCCATCTGATCGACTTCAAGAAATACTTTGCCGTCGAGCTGGCTGACATGAAGGAGATGGAAGCGGGCGGTCTGGTCCGTATCGACGACAAGTGGATTACGGTGCTGCCGGCCGGGCGCATGCTGGTGCGCGCCATTTCGATGGTCTTCGACAAATATCTGCGCGCCGACCGGCAGCGCACGCGTTACTCCAAGGTCATCTGACCCGCTGAGGAGCATCCGGAGGACGAGGGTGTGGCGTAGAATGCCGCTTTCGTTTCCGGTTGCTGGCGCCCCGCATGCCTGAATTTTCCGCCTCCGCTTACCTCACGTTGTTCCTGGTCGGGCTGCTGGGCGGGACGCACTGCGTCGGCATGTGTGGCGGCATCGTCGGCGCGCTCTCGATGGGCGGGGCTCCCCGCTTTTCCCTGCACCTGGCCTATAGTAGTGGCCGCATCTTCAGCTATGCGCTGGCCGGTGCGCTGGCCGGCGCGCTCGGCGGTCTGAGCGTCTCGCTCTCGGGCCAGCTGCCCCTGCGCATCGTCCTCTATGCGCTGGCCAACCTGATGCTTGTTGCGCTTGGCCTCTATCTGATCGGAATCACGCGGGCGCTGGCATTCACCGAGCGCTTCGGCAAGCGGCTATGGCTGCATCTGCAACCGCTGAGCAAGCGTTACCTGCCGGCCCGAAGCGTGGCGCAGGCCTTTCCGCTTGGCCTGCTCTGGGGCTGGTTGCCTTGTGGCTTGGTCTATAGCGCATTGGTCACGGCGATGACCAGTGGTTCGGCAATCGAGGGGGCCGGTCTGATGCTGGCCTTTGGTGCCGGTACCTTGCCCAATCTGCTGCTCGCCGGTCTGCTTGCCGTCCGGCTTCGGGCCTATGCGGCGATGCCGTCGGTACGTTGGCTGGCCGGTCTGCTGGTGCTCGGTTTCGGCATTTGGGGCTTGATCGGCGCTCTGCGGCTGGCTTTGCAGGCCTAGCCGGTTCTCATTCGTCGAGTTCAGGCGGCAACGTTTTTTTCTTGCGCCGTTCACGCCCGGGGTTGGCCGGTACCGGGATTTCAATGAGCAGACAAACGCCGGCTTCCAGGGAAATTGCCAGGCTGTCCCGCTCCTCGTGCTGGCAATGGTAGAGATTGGCCCCCGGCAGTGCCTGCGTATCGTTGATCTTTCCGGTGCGCAGGTGTTCCGCCAGCGCGGCGCGGGTGATGGTGTTCCAGTCGAACGATTTCATTGGTGAATGCTGTCCAGCGTGGTGCCGTCGTGCAGCATGGCAGTGAATTTTTCGACAGGCATTGGCCGCGCGAAATAGTAACCCTGGAATTCATCGCAGCCGTGCTCCTTCAGCACGTCCAGTTGCTCGCGGTGCTCGACGCCTTCGGCAACGACGCGCATGCCCAGACTGTGTGCCATGGCGATGATCGCGCCGGCGATGGCCGCATCGTCACTGTCGGTCGTCAGGTCGAGAATGAACGAGCGGTCGATCTTGAGTGCGTCGATCGGGAAGCGTTTGAGGTAGGCGAGCGAAGAGTAGCCTGTGCCGAAATCATCGAGATAGAGGCGACAGCCCAGAGTCTTCAGTTCGCGCAGGACGGCTGCAGCGGCTTCGGCATGCACCATCACCATGCTTTCGGTGAGTTCAAGATCGAGCAGTTCGCCTTCGATGCCGGCGGTTTCGAGAATCCGGCGGATCGTCGAGGCCAGGTTTTCCTGGCGGAACTGGCGTGGCGAAATGTTGACGGCGATCGGCACAATGGCCAGCCCCTCGTCGCGCCAGAGTCGCAACTGGCCGGCAACCTTGCGCAGGACGGCTTCGCCGACCGGAATGATGAGGCCCGTCTCTTCGGCCAGCGGGATGAACTCCAGCGGATTGATCATGCCGATTTTTGGATGGATCCAGCGTACCAGCGCTTCCGCGCCAACGATGCAGCCGCTGGCGAGGTCTAGCTTGGGCTGATAGAAGACTGCCAGTTCGTCTGCATCCAGCGCACGCCGCAGGTCGGCTTCCATATCCAGGCGATCGATCGCCATGCCATGCATTTCCGGCAGGTAGAAGCGATAGCTGTTGCGGCCGTGTTCCTTCACCCGGTACATCGCAAGATCGGCGTTGCGCAGCAGGAGATCGCCGTCGTCGCCGTCGCGTGGAAACATCGATACGCCAATCGATGCCGTGACGATGAGTTTCTTGTCTTCGATGTGCAGCGGCTGATTGACCGCTTTCAGGATCTTGCTGGCGATCGCCGCGACATTGTCTTCGTCGGTGACGCTGCTCAGGACGACGACAAATTCGTCGCCACCGAGGCGTGCAACGGTATCGGTATCGCGAACGCAGGATTTGAGTCGGCGCGCAATTTCGCGCAGCAGCATGTCGCCGGGTGCATGTCCGAGGCCGTCGTTGACGACCTTGAAGCGGTCGAGGTCGATCAGCATGACGCCGACGATATCCTGGTCTCGCCTGGCGCGCGAGATTCCCTGATTGATCCGGTCGCTGAGCAGGCTCCGGTTGGCCAGGCCGGTCAGTACGTCGTGGGTTGCCTGGAATTGAAGCTGCTCCTCGTATTGCACACGCTCGGTGACGTTGTTGAGGATGCTGATGAAGTGCGTGGTGGCCGCACCGTCTTCGTCAAGGACCGGCGCGATATGCAGCTCGTTCCAGAAGAGGGCGCCGTCCTTGCGGTAGTTGCGCAGCACGGCGTAGCCCTCGCGCCGTTCGCGCAGCGCCGAGCGGATTTCGGCGAGGCCTTTCTGGTTGAGATCGTCGCGCACCAGAAAGCGCCCGTTCTTGCCGATCACCTCGCTGGCGGTGTAGCCCGTAATGCGTTCAAAGGCCGGATTGACGTAGGTGATCGGGTGTTCGAGTTGCGCTGCGGAGGTGATCATGATCCCGTTGGACGAGGACTCGAGTGCCCGTTCGCGCAAATGCAGGTTCATCGAGACATTTTTCAGTTCGGAGATGTCCTCCTTCATCGCGACAAAACTTTGCACGAGGCCGTTTTCGTCCTTGAGCGGGGCAATCCGCAGGCGTTCCCAGAAAAACTCTCCATTTTTCTTGCGGTTGAGGATTTCGCCGCGCCATTCCTTGCCGCTGCAGATCGTGCTCCAAAGATCCGCGTATACCGATTCCGGCGTCAGCCCCGACTTGAGAATGGATAATTTGCAGCCGATCAGCTCATCGCGCGTATAGCCGGATACTTCACAGAAACGAAGGTTGCAGTATTCGATTCTGCCCTGCAGGTCGGTGACGACCACGGCAATCGGGCTTTGCTCGATCACGTGGGAGAGTTTCGACAGCTCTCCGACGATATGCTGATGCTCGTTGCTGCGGACGAGGGCGTGCAGGCCGGAGGCAAGATTGGCCGCCAGCACCTGCAGCAATTCCCGCTCTTCGCCAGCGAGTTCGCCTTGCGCTGTGTCGATGAGCAGTGATCCGAAATCCTGCTTGTGCGATTCAAGCGGCAGGGCGATCCGCAAGGCGTTTTCCGGAGTCGTATTGTCGGGTAAAGAGGCTTTGGCAGCGAAATTTCGATGTGCCGTTGCGCTGGCGTAACCGCCGATGTCGACCAATTGCCGACAGTAATCCTCACGCAATGTCTGTTCGCAGGTGGCGCGGGCGAGCACCGAGTGGCAGCTGCTGGACAGGGCGAGCAGGCGCTTCAGCCGCAGGTGCTCGGTTTCCGGCAAGGCATTTTCGTGCGCTGCGCCGTTCATGCGGCTTGCTTCGTGGTGGTTGTGCTCATGTCTCCCCGCTTTTTTTCAAATTATGGTGCCGATGGTAGAGCGATTCTTGCCGTTCGTCCAGACCGGCCGGCTCTCTGCTGCAGGGAATCTATTTGCTGGGAATACGCTGGATCCACGTGGTGCGGCTTGTGCTCGCCAGTGCCGCAGTTTGAATTCGAAGCGCTGATCCGAAGTATGGTGCTGATATTAGTTGGGGGTGTTCATGGACCAGACGCGCATCGATAGCCAGACCGTTTTGCAAACCGTCATCGAGTTTCTGCCTTGCGGAATCTCGATGTTCAACGCCGAGCTTGAAATGGTGATGCACAACCAGAACATGTGCGCGATGCTCGATTTTCCCGACGCGCTCTTTGCCGGCGGCTTGCCCAGCTTGCGCACGCTTTTCCTGTTCAACGCCGGCCGTGGCGAATATGGGCCGGGCGACCCGGACGTGCTGGCCGACCAACTCTGCGAGCGCGCACGCAACATGCAGCCGCACGTGTTCGAACGACAGCGGCCGAACGGCACCGTGCTGGAGGTTCGTGGCAGGCCGTTGCCGGGCGGCGGTTTCGTGACGATCTATACCGACATCACCGATCGCAAGCATGCCGAGCAGGATGCCCAGCGTTATTCCACCTATCTTGACACCGTGCTCAATACCCTGCCGCAGGGCATTACGGTGGTCAACGAGAAACTCGACGTGGTGCTCTGGAACAAGCGTTTTGAAAACGTGATGGGGATGCGCGATGGCGATCTGGTGCCGGGTATCTCGTTCGAGGAAGTCATTCGTAAAAACGCCGAGCGCGGCGAATATGGCACCGTCGACCCGCTGCAAAAAGCGAAGGATACGGTGGCGCTGGCCCTGAAGTTCGAGCCGCATCGACTGGAGCGCAAGCGCCCCGACGGTCGCACGCTTGAAATTGAAGGGCGTGCCATGCACATCGACGAGCAGGTGGCCGGTTTCGTCAGCACCTATACCGACATCACCGAGCGCATCCGCAACGAGGAAACCTTGCGTCGGGTCAAGAACCTGATGAGCGATGCGATCAATTTTTCCCCGACCTACATCTGGGAAACCGACGCCGATGGGCATTACACCTACCTGCAGGGAATCGAACACATTCTCGGTTTTGCCGAGAGCGACATGATCGGTCTGAAGCGCTGCGCCACTTTGTGCTCTGCGGGAAATTGCGAAGGTTGCGAGATTGGCCGGCGAATGGCGGCCCAGAAATCAGTCAAGGGGCTTGTCCTGCAAGCCTTGAACAAGGCCGGTGAAACGGTCTGGCTGTCTTCCAGTGCGCGGCCGGTTTATGACGAAGGCCGGCGCTACCTGGGCTATCGCGGCGTTGACGTCGATGTCACGGAAATCACCCGGGCGCGGCAGGAACTCGAACAGATGGCGTTGCACGATGCGCTGACCGGCCTTGCCAACCGGCGGAAATTCCTCGAGCGCTACGAGTTCGAACGCCTGCGCCAGGTACGTGCCGGTTTGCCGCTTTCGCTGATCCTGATTGACGTTGACCATTTCAAGGCAGTGAACGACCAGTGGGGGCATATCGTCGGCGACATCTGCCTGAAGGCGGTCGCCAACACCCTGTCGAGCCACGTGCGCGGCATCGATCTGGTCGCGCGCTTCGGCGGCGAAGAGTTTCTCGTTCTGCTGAGCGATACCAACGAGGCCGACGCCTTGCTGGTCGGCGAGAAGCTGCGCCACATGGTCGAAAACACGCTGATCAGTACCGCCCTTGCCGCACAGCCGACCTTGCAGCTGACCGCGAGCTTCGGTGTGACCACCCTGCTGCCGCAGGAAAACGTGTCGCTTGAAACGCTGATCGAACGCGCCGATGTCGCCGTGTATGCCGCCAAGCACGGCGGCCGCAATCAGGTGCGCGCCGCGCTGGCCTGCGGCTAAGGCGCATTTTCCCGACTTATGCGCCGGGCCTGGCCGGCGGGGACTGTCTGGGCATTTCCTCAGGTTCTTCTTTCGGCTCTTCCTTCTTCTCTTCCATGGTTAGCGTCATTCCCGAATTGCTTGCCGGTTCGCCCAGCTTGCTCTTCAGTTTGATCGACAGGCGCAGTTCGTTGGCCGAATCGGCGTTGCGGATGGCTTCTTCGTAGCTGATGTGCCCCTGGTCGTAGAGGTCGAAGAGCGCCTGGTCGAAGGTCTGCATGCCCAGTTCCCGGCTCTTGTCCATCACCGGCTTGATCGCCCCCGATTGCCCCTTGGCGAGCAGGTCGGCGACGGTCGGCGTATTGAGCAGGATTTCGATGGCCGCCTTGCGCTTGCCGTCGAGCGAGCGGATCAGGCGTTGCGAGATGATCCCCTTGAGATTCGAAGCCAGATCCATCATCACCTGCGGCTTGCGTTCGTCCGGGAAGAAGTTCACCACCCGGTCCAGCGTCTGGTTGGCGTTGTTGGCGTGCAGCGTCCCCATGCACAGGTGGCCGGTTTCGGCGAAGGCGAGGGCGTGCTCCATGGTTTCGAGGTCGCGGATTTCGCCGATCAGGATCACGTCCGGCGACTGGCGCAGCGTGTTTTTCAGCGCCGCGTGCCAGCTGTGCGTATCGACGCCGACCTCGCGGTGCGTAATCAGGCACTGCTTCGAGGTGTGGACGTACTCGACCGGGTCCTCGACCGTGATGATGTGCCCGGGAGCGCTGCTGTTGCGGTGGTCGATCATCGCCGCCATCGACGTCGATTTGCCCGATCCCGTGCCGCCGACGACCAGAATCAGGCCGCGCTTGGACATCATGACATCCTTCAGCGTGCCGGGCAGGCCGAGCTGGTCGAAATTGGGAATTTCGCTGGTAATCGTCCGGATGACCATGCCGACCGCCGTCTGCTGCTGGAAAACGTTGATCCGGAAGCGCGCGACGCCGGGCAGCGAAATGGCGAAATTGCATTCCATCTCGCGCTCGAATTCCTCGCGCTGACTGGGGTTCATCAGAATCCAGGCGAGCTTCTTCGAAATATCGGCCGTCAGCTTTTGCGACGACAGCGCCTTCATCGTGCCGTGGATCTTCATGGTCGGTGCGAAATCCCGGGAGATGAAGAGGTCCGACCCGCCGTGCTGAACCATCGCCTTGAGCAGCGTGTGGATATAGTTTTTCAGTTCGTCGCTGAGAATTTCTTCGCTCATCTGCTGTCTTTTTCCGGGAAGAGGGCATGGGTTCGAGGATGGATCGATAACATTATCATGCCGTGCAGGAAAATGCCGTGGAGGGGAGTGGGGATCAGGCGGGATCAAGCGTAAAATTTGCTCCGGCGACGGTTTGCAGAGAACGGATGGCAGGGCTTTGCAGCGTTTAAGCGGAGCGAAAAGCGTTAAAAACGCAATGGAGAGAAAGATGTTGAAGGTACTGATACCGGTCGATGGTTCGGCGTGTTCCGAGCGTGCGGTTGCGAGCTTCATCGGGCATGTGGCCTTGTTTCGGGAGGCGCCGGAAATCCATCTGCTGCACGTTCATCCGCCGATTCCCGTCGGGCGCGTGCAGCAGCATCTGGGGCATGAAACGCTGGCGGCCTATTACCGCGAGGAGAGCGAAGCCTTGCTGGCCAGTGCCGAGGCCTTGCTGAAGGGTGCCGGACTCGCGTTTTCAAGCCATATCCACGTCGGCGCAACCGCCGAAATCATCGTCAAGCTGGCGCGCGAGCTTGAATGCGACATCGTGTTCATGGGAACGCACGGGCGCGGCGCCTTGCCGGCAGCCGTTCTCGGTTCGGTGGCGAGCAAGGTGCTGCATCTTGCCGATCGTCCGGTCATGCTTGCCAAGTGAGCGATTCTGCAAAAACCGCGCAACGCCTTGATCTGCCGATCGGCGGCATGACCTGTGCCGCCTGCGCGGCCCGCATCGAGAAAGTCCTCAACCGCCTGCCAGGCGTTACCGCCAGCGTCAATCTGGCCAGCGAGCGGGCACGCGTCGATCTGGCCGCCGGGCAGTCCACGGCGCAGGAAGTCATCGCGGCCATCGAAAAAACGGGTTACCGCGTGCCCCTGCAGACCGTCGAACTGGGGGTCGAGGGAATGACCTGTGCCGCCTGCTCGACGCGCGTCGAGAAGGTGCTCAATCGTTTGCCCGGCGTCGAGGCTGTCGTCAATCTGGCCGCCGAGCGCGCGCGCATCCGCTATCTGCCGGGAGTCGCCGATCCGGCGCTGCTGATCGGCGTCATCGGGCGAGCCGGTTTTACCGCCCGCCAGACCGATGACCGCTCACGCGAAGAGGAAAAGGAACGCAAGCTCGCCAACTACCGCGCCGAATTGCGCCGCTTCTGGATTGCCGCGGCGCTGACCCTGCCGCTGGTCGCACAGATGTCCACCATGTTTGGCGCTTCGGGTGGCGGCCATCACGACGAACTCCTGCCGCGCTGGCTGCAATTGTTGCTGGCGACGCCGGTGCAGTTCTGGATCGGCTGGCGTTTTTACGACGGCGGCTGGAAGGCATTGCGCGGCGGCGGCGCCAACATGGACGTGCTGGTCGCGCTGGGAACCAGCATGGCCTACCTGTTCAGTGTGTTTGTCACGCTGTCCGCTGCCGATCATCTGCACGTCTATTTCGAAGCGTCGGCCGCCGTCATCACGCTGGTCCTGCTCGGCAAGCTGCTTGAAGCCCGTGCCAAGGCCCGCACCACGGTGGCGATCGAAGCGCTGCTGCGCCTGCAGCCGAAAACGGCGCGTATCGAGCGCGACGGCCAGCTCGTCGAACTCGACGCCGCGCTGCTGATTCCCGGCGACATCTTCATCGTTCGCCCCGGCGAGAGCCTGCCGGTCGACGGCGAGGTGCTCGAAGGCGCATCCAACGTCAACGAGGCGATGCTGACCGGCGAGAGCATGCCGGTCGCCAAGCAGGCCGGCGACCGCGTCTTCGCTGCAACGGCGAACGGCGAGGGGATGCTGCGCTGCCGGGCGACCGGGGTCGGCGAGCACACCTTGCTGGCCGGCATCATCCGCCTGGTCGCCGAGGCGCAAGGATCGAAGGCGCCGGTGCAGCGGCTGGTGGATCGCATCTCGGCGATCTTCGTCCCGGTCGTCTGCGCCATCGCGCTGGCCACTTTCATCGGCTGGTGGGCCTGGGGCGGCGTTTTCAGCGAGGCCTTGATCAACGCGGTGGCCGTGCTGGTCATTGCCTGCCCCTGCGCGCTGGGCCTCGCGACGCCGACGGCGATCATGGTCGGCACCGGGCAGGGCGCGCGCGCCGGGATTCTGGTCAAGAATGCCGAAGCGCTCGAACGCGCCGAGAAAATCAGCGTGCTGGCCGTCGACAAGACCGGCACGCTGACGCGCGGCGAAGCGCAGCTGACCGATCTGCTGCCGCTGGCCGCCGGTATGGACGAAGCGCTGGCGCTGGCTGCCGGTCTTGAGCAGGGCTCCGAGCACCCGCTGGCACGCGCCGTCTTGCAGCACGCCCAGGCGGCGAATATCGCGCTGCCGACGGTGAGCGATTTCAGGGCCGTGCCGGGCAAGGGTGTCGAAGGTCTGCTGGCCGGCCGGCGACTGCAGCTTGGCGCGCCGGACTGGTTTGCCGATCTCGACCTGCCCGCCGAACGGATTGCCATCCTGCAGGCGGCTGGCAAGACCGTCGTCGTTCTCGCCGAGCGGGCGAATGGCAGCGTGCGCGCGCTGGCGCTGCTGGCGATTGCCGATCCCCTGCGTGAGACTTCGCGCGGTGCCGTGGCGCGCCTCAAGGCGATGGGCATCCGCGTCGTGATGCTGACCGGCGATAACGTCGCGACCGCGGCGGCGATTGCCGAGGCCGCCGGGATCGACGATTTCCGTGCCGGTATCCTGCCCGGCGACAAGGCGGCGGCGGTCAATGCGCTCAAGGCCGGCGGCGCGGTCGTGGCGATGGTCGGCGACGGCATCAACGATGCACCGGCGCTCGCTGCCGCCGATATCGGCTTCGCGATCGGCGCCGGATCGGACGCAGCGATCGAAGCAGCCGACCTGACGCTGGTACGCAGCGATCTGAACGGCGTGGCCGACGCCGTCCTGCTTTCGCGTGCGACGCTCGGGAAAATCCGTCAGAATCTCTTCTTTGCCTTCATCTACAACGTCCTCGGTATTCCGCTCGCCGCTTTCGGCATGCTCAACCCGGTGATTGCCGGCGCGGCAATGGCTATGAGTTCGGTGTCGGTCGTCTCGAATTCGCTGCTGCTCAGGCGCTGGCGGGCCGGTGGGCCAGATCGTGGACAAACTCGCGGACAAAAGGGAGTTTGACTATGGAACAGATCGTGATCGGCATCGGCGGCATGAGCTGCCAGAGGTGCGTGCACAGCATCACCGGCGTATTGCAGGCGCTGCCGGGCGTCGCCAGCGTCGAGGTCTCGCTCGAAGCCGGGCAGGCCACCTTGGCCTACGATCCGGCCAAGGCCGATGCCGAGCAATTCAGGGCGGCGATCGAAGACGCCGGCTTCGACGTCGTCTGACCCTTTCATCCCCCCGGATGCGACCGCTCCGCCGCATCCGTAAAAACTCTGGAAACGTCCAAACCCCATGCCCGTGCAGACTCCCGAAAATTCCATTCAGCCAGCTACTGAAACGGTCCCGATCCGCCTGACCCAGCTCTCGCACGGCGGCGGCTGCGGCTGCAAGATCGCCCCCGGCGTCCTCGAGAAGATTCTCGCCAAGACCGCGCCGGCACTGGTGCCGCCACAACTGCTGGTCGGCATCGAGACGAGCGACGATGCCGCCGTTTATCAGATCAACGCCGAGCAGGCGATTGTCGCGACGACCGATTTCTTCATGCCGATCGTCGACGATCCCTACGACTTCGGGCGCATCGCGGCGACCAACGCAATTTCCGACATCTATGCCATGGGCGGCGTGCCGCTGTTCGCGCTGGCGATTGTCGGCATGCCGGTCAACACCTTGCCGCTCGAAACGATCAAGCGCATTCTCGAAGGCGGCGAGTCGGTGTGCGCCGAAGCGCACATTCCGATTGCCGGCGGCCATACGATCGATTCGGTCGAGCCGATCTACGGGTTGGTCGCCATCGGCCTCGTCCATCCGGGCAACGTCAGGCGCAACGCCGGGGCGCAGCCGGGCGACCAGCTGATTCTCGGCAAGGGGCTGGGTGTCGGCCTTTACAGCGCGGCGTTCAAGAAGGGCCTGCTCGCCGCGCACGATTACGACGCGATGATCGCCTCGACGACGCAGCTCAATACGCCGGGGCCGGCGCTCGCCTGCCTGGCCGGCGTGCATGCGATGACCGACGTCACGGGTTTTGGCCTGCTCGGCCACCTGGTCGAGATCTGCAAGGCTTCCGGCGTTGCGGCGCGGCTTGATTACGCGGCGCTGCCGCTCCTGCCGAACGTGCTCGACTACGCGGCGCAAGGCTGCGTGACCGGCGCCTCGGCGCGCAACTGGACGGGCTACGGCCAGCATGTGCGGCTCGATCCGCGGCTCGGCGAGATTGAACGTGCCTTGCTCACCGATCCGCAGACGAGCGGCGGCCTGCTGGTTTCCTGTGCGCCCGAGGTGGTTACCGAAGTCCTTTCGATCTTCCTGCAGCAGGGATTCGATCACGCCGTCGTGGTCGGCGAGATTGCCGAAGGCGATCCGCTGGTCAGCGTTCGCTAGAAACCCAATCAGTTACCGGATGGCCAGATGGCCGGATCGATTGCTCATGCCCAAGAAAACTGTTGCAAAACCCTCGAAAATACGTGCCGCGCGCCCGGCCAGCGTCGAGAAAAAAAGCCTGCACCCGCGCAATCGGCATCAGGGGCGCTACGACTTCAAGCTGCTCGTCGAATGCAGCCCGGAACTGGCCGCCTTCGTCGCGCTCAATGCGTACAACGACGAGTCGATCGATTTTGCCAACCCCGCTGCGCTCAGGGCGCTCAACGCCGCACTGCTCAAGCAGATGTACGGCATCACCGGATGGAATCTCCCGGCCCAGTATCTCTGCCCGCCGATCCCCGGTCGCGCCGATTACCTGCACTATCTTGCCGACCTGCTGGCGACCAGCAACGGCGGCGTCGTGCCGTGCGGCGAGGCGATCCGTGTGCTCGATATCGGGGTCGGCGCGAACTGCGTCTATCCGTTGATTGGCCATGCCGAATACGGCTGGCGCTTCGTCGGTAGCGACATCGACCGCAGCGCGCTGGCGGCTGCACAGCGCACGGTTGATGCCAACAGCGGGCAGCGCGACGCGATCGAACTGCGTTTTCAGGCGACGCGTTCGGCGGTTTTCAAGGGGGTGCTGCATCCCGATGAGCTGTTCGACCTCGTCATGTGCAACCCGCCTTTTCACGCCTCGATGGATGAAGCCAGCATGGGTTCCGAGCGCAAATGGCAGAACCTCGGAAAAGCGGCGCCGGGCAACCAGGCGCCGGTCCTGAATTTTGGTGGGCAGGGGTCCGAGCTGTGCTGTGCGGGCGGCGAGGAAGGCTTCATCAGCCGGATGATCGCCGAAAGCGTGCAGCTGCCGAGCAGCTGCCTGTGGTTTACGACGCTGGTCTCGAAGTCGGCCAGCCTGCCAGCGGTTTATCGTGCGCTGAAAGCCGCCGGTGTGCAGGACAGCCGGACGATCGAGATGGCGCAGGGGCAGAAGAAGAGCCGCATCGTCGCCTGGACCTTCCTCACCGAACGGCAGCGGCAGGCGTGGCGCAACCTGCGCCGCGGCGAATAGAAGCCGGCGACTGGGTCAGCGCGGCCCACCGCTCAGTTCGCGGACAAACGTTCCGCCAGGCAGACCTTGTCACGCCCGGTTCGCTTGGCCTCATAGAGCGCATGGTCGGCACGGTCGAGTAGCGTGTCGAAATCGGCATCCTCGTCACGCACCGTGGCAATCCCGATCGAAACGGTGAGGTGAACCGATTTTCCGTCCGCCAGCGGCATGGCCGCAGTGGCGACGATTTGCCGCAAGCGTTCGGCAACGAGCAGTGCCTGGGGGGTTTCGGTTTCCGGCAGCAGCACGGCGAATTCCTCGCCGCCCATCCGCCCGAGGATGTCCCAGTCGCGCAGCGCCTGCTGGCTCGTCGACACCAGGGACTGCAGGGCGATATCGCCCGCATGGTGGCCGTAGGTGTCGTTGACGTCCTTGAAGTGGTCGATGTCGAGCATCCACAGCGAAAGCGGGTGGCCATAACGGCGGCAGCGCGCAAACTCCTGCCGCGCCAGTTCCAGGAAATGGCCGCGATTGGCGACCTGCGTCAGCGCGTCGGTCCACGCGTCGTGTTCGAGTTCCTTCATCTTGACCAGCCACTCGGTGGTGTCGATGCCGACGCCGACCAGGTAGGTTGCCTCGGCGACCTCGAAGCGCCGCGCGGTCATGAAATAGAGCCGAAGGCCCCGTTCGCGGGTGACGACGTGCAACTCGGCCTGCGCGTAGCCGTTCTCGAAGGCTTCTTTCATGGCCGTCGCCGCCAACTGCTGGTCTTCCGCCTGGATGCTGAGGAGCGAAGGTCGGTTCAGCAGTTCGGCGTCCGACAGTCCGCTCAGCCGCTTCAGATAGCTGTTCCAGCGAAAATAGTTGCCTTCCTTGTCGACGACGTAGAAAGCGCCGGGAACGCTCTCGATCAAGGCATCGGAAAACGCCTTCTCCTTGGCGAGCGCCGCCTCGCTCAGTTTGCGATCGGTGACATCGAGGCAAAAGCCGGCCAGATAGGGCGCGCCATCGACCATGAAGCGCCGCGCCGTTTTCAGGAAGACCTTGATCCCGTCGGGGGTTGGCACGCGGACCTCGACGTGTGCATAGCCGGTGGCGAAGGCGGCGAGAAACCTGGCCGCGGCAAGCGGCCGGTCTTTCTCATGGATCGTCGATAGAAATGCGCGTCCGCGCAGTTGTTCGTCGGACAGCCCGGTTTCCTTGCTCAGGGACTTGTTCCAGCGAACCAGGTTTCCCTGCTGATCGAGCATGAAAAATGCACCGGGTGCACTTTCGATGATCGTGTCGGAAATCGACTTCTCCCGCAGCAATTCGCTTTCCAGCTGATTGACTTCGCTCTTGTCGTTGCAGAAGGCGGCGACATAGAGCGTGCCCGCCACTTCGAAGCGCTGCGCCGAGAAGACGCAGTCGCGCGCCTCGCCCGTACCGTACTGCAGGCGTATCTCGCCTTGCGCGCTCCCGGTGCTAAAAACTGCTTCGAGTTGTGCGGCAATCCGTTCCTTATGGCTCTCGGGGACCAGCGCGAGCAGGGATGTTTCGTGCAGTTCCGCAGCGGAACGACCGGTCAGCGTACTCAGACCGGAATTCCAGCGAACGAGTTTGTTTTGCCGGTCGATGACGAGGAAGATTCCCGGTGCGCTACCGATGATCGCGTCCGAAAACGCCCCCTTCAGTTTCGCGATGTCTTGCTGCAGCTTGCGTTCGCTGATGTTTTCCATCAGATGCCGGGAGTACCAGAATTCGCCGCTCTCCCGGTGCGCGGTAATGTCATGGGTCAGGAAGACCTGCCCTGCGTCGCTGGTGAGCTCCGAGCGCAGTTCGCTTCCTGCGCTAACCTCGGCCTCGACACAGTTGTTCTGCGGCCCGGCTGTCCGCGGGAATACCTGCCAGTAGGGCTTGCCGATAATGGCTTGTATCGGCAGCCGGGCACAGGCGGCATAGGCCGCGTTGCAGCGCAGAATGCGAAATTCCTTGTCGTGGATGAAGATCGGATCCTTGATCTCGTCGAACACCTGCGACCACTCGTAAGGCGCAGCGCGACGGTCTTCACCAAGCTTTTCCGGTGAAATCCCGCCTGTCGGGCGGGGGGCGAGATCGCCCTGCAGCATCTTGTGTTCAAGGAGGGCCGATGTTTTTTTCTTGGCAGGCGACGAACGTCTCGTTTGGGAGGGACGTTGATTTGAATGATGTCGTGTCATGCGGCCGATCCTTGTGTAGATTGCACGGTCCCCCAGCCACGATGGTTTTCAGGTCTGTTTCTTGAGGTGCGCTTGCCGCGCATCGTTGCCGATCGCCAGACTATTGCCGGCGTATGTAATGCAATCGATTCAGGCAATAGTCATATGGTGTTGCCGGGTCTTTCATGGAGCGCTCGTCCGATCTGCGGCACAATCGCGTTCCGCATCCGATTTTCAACCCACCCACGTAAAGGCCTCTTTATGCAGAAACTGTTTATCACCAGCGCGGCGCTCCTGATCGCGCTTTCCTTTCAGGCCGTCGCGGCCGAGAGCAAGGAAGTGAAAACCACTTCCGGAATCGCCATCACGACGCTCAAGGACGGCACCGGTGCGAGCCCGAAAAGCAGCGAAACGGTGAAGGTGCACTACCGTGGCACCCTTGAAAACGGCAAGGAGTTCGACAGTTCCTACGGCCGCGGACAACCGGCGACCTTCCCGCTGAACCGCGTGATCTCCTGCTGGACCGAAGGCGTGCAGACGATGAAGGTCGGTGGCAAGGCGAAACTGGTTTGCCCGTCGAATCTCGCTTACGGCAGCCGGGGAATTCCCGGAACGATCCCGCCCGACGCGACGCTGGTTTTTGAAGTCGAGCTGCTCGAAATCGTCAAATAACGCTTTCCTGACCGGGCAGGAAGCGCGAGCGCGCCGAGGCGGTGATCGCCAGAACGCAGGGGTGGCTCAGCTTGCGTTCGACCGAGATCGCGTAATACTCGGTGCGCACCTCGGCAGCGCGTCCGAGGACGCACAGCGCGCCGGCCGCCAGATACTCGTCCTCGATCACCGAGGGCACGACGAAGGCGCCGACGCCCTCGCGGCCGAAAGCGGTCATCAGTGCGCTGTCGTCGAATTCGCCGACAATCTTCGCGCGCAGTTGCTGGCGGTCGAGCCAGCCGGTGAGTTTCTGGCGCAATGCCGAATCCTCGCCGGGCATCAGCAGCGGCATGTCGGCCAGGCAGTGCGGGAAGGGCGCCGGGTGGCGCTCGGCGAGCTGCCGGGTGGCGAGGAAGCTGAGGCCGGATTCGCCGAGCCGGTGATTGTAGGCTCGCACGTCGACCGAAGCCGGGATCGGCGAATCGGCGATCACGAGGTCGAGCCGGTGCATCGCCAGTTCGGCCAGCAGGCGGTCGAGGTTCCATTCGTGGCAGACGATGCGCACCGGGTCGGCGAGGTTGACCGCCGGCTGCAGCAGGCGATAGGCGAGCGATTTGGGCAATGCCTCGGAGACGCCGACGCGAAACTCGGTCGGCCGGTCCTTCGGGTAGTGGCGCAAGACCTGCTCGAGTTCGGCGCCCAGCGAGAACATTTCCTCGGCGTAGCCCATCACCAGACGCCCGGCGTCGGTCAGCTCGAGCCCCCGCCCGTGGCGGGCGAACAATTCGGTATCCAGACTTTCCTCGAGCAGGCGAATCTGCCCGCTGATCGTCTGCGGCGTGATGTGCAGCGCCTCGCCGGCCTTCACGACCCCGCCGAGCTTGGCGGTCTTCCAGAAATAATGGAGGTGCTTGAGGTTCATCATGGCTTGTTGTTTCGTAAAAACCGAAGTATCGTAAAATATAATACGAATATATCTTAACGACGGATTGTCGTAAATTGAACGTCCACCCTGCCCAAGGAGCATTCTCATGAATCAACGCTTCAATCAATTTGCCGTTGCGCACCAGCAGGCCGGCAGCGCGCCGTCGCTGCTGTCCACGCACAAGGTGCTGCGCAACACCTATGCGTTGCTCGCCATGACGCTGCTGTTCAGCGGCACTGTCGCTGGTGCGGCGATCGCGCTGCGTCTGCCGCATCCGGGGCTGATCGTGACGCTGATCGGCTACTTCGGCTTGCTCTACGCGACGACCAAGCTGCGCGACAGCGGCTGGGGCCTGCTTTCGGTTTTCGGCCTGACCGGTTTCATGGGTTACACGCTCGGCCCGATCGTCGGCCACTATCTGGCCATGCCGAACGGCGGACAGACCGTGATGCTGGCGATGCTCGGCACCGGTGCCGTCTTCCTCGGTCTGTCGGCTTACGCGCTGATCAGCCGCAAGGATTTCAGCTTCATGGGCGGCTTCCTGGCGGTCGGCGTCCTGGTCGCTTTCCTCGCCAGCCTGGCCGGCGTCTTCCTGCAGATCCCGGCGCTCTCGCTGACCGTCTCGGCGGCCTTCGTGCTGCTGATGTCCGGCCTGATCCTGTTCGAAACCTCGAACATCATCCACGGCGGCGAGACCAACTACATCATGGCCACGGTCAGCCTGTTCGTCTCGATCTACAACCTGTTCCTCAGCCTGCTCCAGCTGCTCGGTTTTACCAGCGGCGACTGAGCTTTCCCGAATCGCGCCGCGGGCTCGCTCGCGGCGCGATTCCGGCGACCATCCCTCAAATTCCACAACGCCCGCAGTCAACGTGATCGCAGGCTAATTCGACTGCCTGACCATGGAAATCCTTGCCCTGTTCTCCGACCTCCAGCTATGGATCGCCTTTTTCACGCTGACCCTGCTGGAACTCGTCCTCGGCATCGATAACGTCATCTTCATCTCGATCCTCGTCGACCGGCTGCCACCGGAAACCCGGGAGAAGGCGCGCAAGCTCGGGCTGTTCCTCGCGATGTTCATGCGCATCGCGCTGCTCCTCGTTCTGTCCTGGCTGGTCGGACTGACCGCGCCCTTGTTCAGCGTTCTCGAGCAGGCGATCTCGGGGCGCGACCTGATCCTGATCAGCGGCGGTCTCTTCCTGCTCTGGAAAAGCACCAGCGAAATCCACCAGTTGCTCGAGGGCGAGGAGGGCGAGACGTCGAGCGCCGTGCAGGCGACTTTCTCGGCAATCATCGTGCAGATCATCGTGATCGACATCGTCTTCTCGCTCGACTCGATCATCACCGCCGTCGGCATGGTGGACAACGTCGGCGTGATGATTGCGGCGGTGGTCGCGTCGGTCGGCCTGATGATGCTGTTTGCGGCGGGCATCGGCCGCTTTGTCTCGGACCATCCGACGATCAAGATGCTGGCGCTGTCGTTCCTGATGGTCGTCGGCATGGCGCTGGTCGCCGAAGGGCTCGGCCACAAGGTGCCGAAGGGCTATATCTACTTCGCCATGGCTTTTTCGGTGGCCGTCGAAATGCTCAATATCCGCATGCGCAAGAAGCGTGCAGCGCCGGTCCATCTGCACGAGCCCTATAGCGCCAAGTCACCCGACTGATTGGCCGCTTGATTAATCAGATGTTTCCTTGCCATGTGTCACCGAACGGCTTAGACCTGTCTCATATATTGGACAAGTAAAGGGGGCGCCATGCGCGTCGTAAATTTCTCGGAAGCTCGCAACAGCCTCAAGTCGGTCATCGATCAGGTTACTGACGATGCCGACTACACGGTCATCACCAGGCGTGACGCGTCGGATGCGGTGGTGATGTCACTTGACACGTTCAACAGCCTGATGGAGACCGTTCACCTGCTGAAGTCACCGGCCAATACAGCACATCTGGCACGTTCGATCGAGCAATACCGGCAGGGCAAGGTGAAGCAGCGGGATCTGGTCGATGCCGAGTAAAAATCTCCTGCGCCTCACCTGGACGGTGGCAGCGTGGGAGGATTACACCTACTGGCAGGAGCAGGATCGCAAGACACTCAAGCGCGTCAACAAACTGATCAAGGACTGCATCCGCGATCCCTTTGATGGCATCGGCAAACCCGAACCTTTGAAAGAAAACCTCACCGGTTTCTGGTTACGCCGCATCGACGACAAAAACCGTCTCATCTATTGCGTCGATAGCGGCGATCTGGTGGTGATTTCCTGTCGCTACCACTACCAGTCTGTAAATCTGGAAAGTATCTTTTATTCAACTGGTTGCAGTTTAAGTATGGGAGTTTGATCGCCTGAAGCCGGGGAAGAAAGCAAGATTGAGGTTCCCCCCGAAGCGATCCACTCCTCGTAATCCGCCATAACCAGTTCGGCACGCTTCATCAATGGGATAAGCAGCGCCTTTCGGTCGGGATGGGTGTGTATTTTCAAATTGATCGCCCCTGCGTCCAGCAGCTCCTTGAACTTGGCATAGCGATCCTCCCAGGGAAAATCCGCGCCCTCGTTCGCCATTGCCAGCACCATCTTGCGGTGGATGTCGTTGTTGCGCCTTCTTCCTTCGCCGTCGATCACCTGAAACAGTGCAATCAGAAACGCCTTCAATTTCTCGATCAGCAGAAGTTTTTGCTGTTCGGTCAGTTGCAAGGCTGCGAGCAGTTCGATGGCGTCCAGCGATGCCATCAGTCCACCAATGGAATGAGGCAAGCCGGGCTCGCCCTTCGGTTTTTTCTTCTTCTCTGGCGTCTCGGGCAATTCATCGAGACCCCAGCCGATGGCATCCTCCACCAGATCGATATCGAATACCGCACCGACGCGGTCGTCCTCGTCACGCAACTTCGACGCCAGATGCTTGACCACTTGCTCGGCAAATGCCGCGCGTTTTTCATCCGCGTGCTTGGCCAATTCCGGCTTTTTGAAATCGAGGATGCCCCACAATCGTTCGCGACTGCCCAACCAAGCTGACCCCGCCTTGCGCAGATTGATGGCGCGCGGTTTGTCGTCCTTGATCAGCCCGTCGAGAAAGTCGGATAGCCCTGTCGCCCCCTCCTTGTCCTTGCCGCCGGCTTGCGTCGCCTTCCAGCTCCGCCAGTGGGCACTAATGCCTTTGTCGTCGAAAAACACCTTGAAGGCGTTGTCCATCTTCTCCTTCAGGTTCATCGCGTCGAGGTCGGACACTGTAATGCCGCCATACTTGGCGAAGACCTTGGGCAGGTTCTTCGAAACAACGCCCTCGTGCGAAAAATCGACCAGAAGGCAGTCGTTTTTCCACTTGCGCCAGCGATTCACCCGGCAAGCGGCCTGGAACAACAGAACGTCATCCATACCCCGGTCGATGAACAAGGTGTGCAAGGTCGGCTCGTCGAAGCCGGTGAGCAACTTGTCCACCACCACGATCAGTGCGTTATGCACCTTTAGTCCCGGCTTGGCGCCTTCGCCCTTGCGGCGGAACTCGGCGATGATCGCATCCTGATTTCGTCCCCCGTTGAGTGACGCACAACTGTCCTCGCCCTGCTTGTCGGTGTAGAGCAGAAGTACCGGGCAAGCCTTGATCGACTCGGCATGCTCGATGAAACGCGGATCGTTCGCCAGCGCATCCAGTTCGGCACGTAACAGCTTCTGATAGGCAATGGCGGCCTTTATCGAGTGCGCAGCGAACATGCCCTTGCCTTCGCCCAAAGCGCGGCCCGGAGGACGGATGGTCATCATCGTTTTGGCTACGAAGACCAGTGCGGCCTGCTTGGCGACAAATGCCTGTCGGTTCGGATTCTGGTAAATCTCGTCCGAACTGGGCGCGCGCAGCTTGTCGTCGTCCTTCAGTTTCTGAACGGATTCGGTGATCTTGTATTGCAGATGATCCTCGAAGCGAATCACGTTCTGGATCGGGTTCAGGATCACCCGGTCGCGGATGGCCTGGGTCATGGTGTAGGCGAAATAGGGCGCCCAGCGGATGTCGTCGCCCGCCGCCACCGGGGAACGCCATTCGCCGAAACGGGCGAGGATCTCGTCCCTTGGCGTCGCGGTCAGACCGACGATGAGATTGCGTTTCGCGCCCTCGGGCCGGATCGTGCCCCACTCGTCGAAAATCTCGATGGTTGCGTCGTGCAGGATGCCGTTCTGGGTGCGATGCACCTCGTCGATGACGAAGGCCACGCGCTGGTTCGCCAGCAGTTTGGCCAGCACCGGGTCGGCGTCGGCCAGCCGCTTGATGGACGGGAATTTCTGGATATTCACCACCACCACGCGCACGCCGTTTTGCAGAGCGTCGCGCAAATCCTTGAAGGTCTCCGCCTCCGCAACGATGTTCTGTGTTGCCCGCAGGCGTGCCGCTTCCTCTGCCACGTTCTGGCGCAGTTCGGTGCGGTCGGTCAGCAGGATGCACAGATCGAACAAGGGTGCTGCTGCTGGGCTGCGCGGGGCGGCCATGTCGGCCAGCGCCTGTGCCAGCCAGACGATGACATTCGTCTTGCCAAGCCCTGCCGCACCTTGCAGCAGGATCGAATGAGATTCCTGCCCGTTCCGATGCAGCAGTGTCTTTCGGACAATCTCGTCGGCCTTCTTCGGGTCCAGGTCAGGTAGGGAGATGGTCAGCGCCGCCCGGATGTCCGTCTCGTTGATCTTTGATTTGCTCTCGTCCGCGTAGAGCTCGCGC
Organism: Rhodocyclaceae bacterium; assembly: GCA_049295655.1. Lineage (GTDB taxonomy): Bacteria > Pseudomonadota > Gammaproteobacteria > Burkholderiales > Rhodocyclaceae > CAJBIL01. Next base: position 6,512 of record JBAQRB010000102.1, on the reverse strand, counting down.
ACCCGATTCATGGTCTGGTACAGCATGGCCCGCTGCGCCGGGCGTGGGCGCAGAATCTCGGTGCCCGTGGTGGTGCGGCTGGGGCGGTTCTGGTTGAAGAAATGAATCTCCCGGTCCACGCCGTCGGCGGGGGCGAAGAACGAGGCCAGATGTTCGGCCAGCGCCACAGAGGCCGGTTTTTCACGCATCTCCGCCGTGCGCAGGAACGCCTCCACCACCTTGCCCGGCAGTGTCTCCACCAGCGCCTGCGTGTCGTCCAGCTCAATGGCGTCGTCGATCTCCGGCAACAGCCATTCAATATCGGGCAGTACCATCATTGCGCCCATGTCCACACCACTGATGTGCGTTGCTTTTTCGTACAAGCAAATCGACTGCCGAATTTCCCAGCGCACTTTTTCGCTGAGGTCGCGGTGCCGAAACCCCGGCCAGCGGCCACCCTCGGCCGCATAGCGTTCACGCGCCTCGCGCAGCACGGCAATACCGGCCTCGACGCAATCGTGGGCAATCTTCTTGCGCCCGTGGCCGGCGGCAGTTTGCCCGGTCTGCGCGGTTTTTAGTTCGGAATAGGACAGGTACAGTCCATTGACAAAAAACACCAGGTCGGGCCGACGGCGAATGCGCTTGCTGCTGTGGGGAAATTTCCGCTCGAAAGTCGCCTCCGGGATCACGCGCAGGAAATTCTTCCTGAACAGGTCGCCCGCCTTGGCATCCGCCCCGGCGCGCGGCGCTTCGTTCCACAACACGAAGGACTGCCCGGCGAAAGTCAGGCTTTCGCGCAAGACAAAAGCGGCATTCGCCTTGGCCTCGATCTTCGGTAACAGCGCCTCGGTCAGAAAGGCGCGCAGAAAGTCCGCGTCGGAGTCATAGCCCTTCACCGCCTTGACGAACGCGGCCGCATTGAGCGGGCAACCTTCGCGCAGGAAATGCAGCAAATCCCCCGGTACGATCCAGCGTGCGGTATCGATGTCGGCCGGCTTGCCAAGTATCCAGTCCAGGCCGCCCGGTGGCGGCGCGCTCAGATAGGGGATGAAGACACCATTCTGAAAGTCGCTTTCTTTGAAGCCCTGGGCCATGGAGAATCCTCGTTCAGTGAGTCCGCAAGCGGTCCTATTTGATTTTTTGGGGTGACGGCGGCAAATAATTTTCTCCGCTCACCACTTTTTTGCCCGTCTTGCTTTCCAATTCCAGCCGCGCTTTTTTCGCGATGCCACCGCCGGTTTTCGCAGCCGCCTTGTTCTCGTTCATGCCGGTGGCTTCCGTGCTCTCGGCAATCTGACGCGTGGACAATTCCGCCAGGGCGGTAAAGATCAGTTCGGCTTCGCTCATGTGGTCGCGCAGGTTTTGCGTTTTCAAACCCTTCAGCGTCTTGTGCGCTTTCACATCCACCTCAGCCCATTCCTGATGAATGATGTTGGTGAGAATGGCATATTCCTCGCCTTGCTTGATGTCGTGCTCTTGCCAATAGTCGGTGAGTTTGTTCCGGGTCTCCTGCCCGGTCATGCGCTGCTGCACCCATTTCTCGCTGCGTCCGTGTTTTTTCCAGGTTTCGCGGGCGCGGTCGAGCGAACGCGCGGGATCGGCTATTTCCTGAATCCGCTCATACCCCACCTTCGCTAGCCACAGCTTGATCGGTTCAGCTTTCGGACTGGGGACGGACTGCACCAGGCGCAGCAATGTTTCGGCGGTGGCTACATCGGTAGGACGTTGCTTGCCGTCAGCAGCGAGCATTTTCAACTGGTGACAATTTGTCACCAGTTGACTGCCTTCCTTGCCCAGCCGCTCTTTCAGCTTGTTCCAGTATTTTCTAGCCGTCTGATAATCCGGTTGGCGGGTCAGCACCTGCACAATGTCCACCACCGAAAACCACCAGGTTTCCGTCGCCTCGTCATACACGCGACGGATTTCATGCTCTTCAAAGAAGGCAGGCTGGTTTTGCATGGTCAAAACTCCTCACGCATGGCGGGCGGACGGACGACTTCAGTCGGTGACAACTTGTCACCGACTGGTGATCCGCTCAGATCAATCTTCCCTGTCACTGCCTCGTGGATGATGGCCTTGCGTTGCTGCTTGAGCAGGTCGTCGAGCTGGTCGATGAGTGCGGTTTGCCGGTCGATTTGCGACAGTTTTCGGTCAAGGAAATTGGCGATATCTTCCTGCTCCTTGAGCGGCGGTAGGGCGATGCGAATGTTCTTGAATTCGTCCCAGTACAGGCGCAGACGGAAATCCGTGATGCCGCGCGAACGACGCCGGATTTCTTCCATGGCGGCCGGGGCGCGCAACAGATACTCGACAAAGCGCGGCACGACGACCCGTCCCGGGCGGGCAACGACATAGGCCGGGCTAACCAAGCCCTCGATTTTGGCTGCGCCGAACGCCCCTTGCCAGGCACGCATCTGGTTGTAGACCAGGTCGCCGGGCTTCACCCGCTTGTACAGGGTTCGGTCCTCGCTTCGACTGACCTTGCGCTCCATTTCCTCATCGTCGAGTTCCTTGTCGGTAATGCCGGTATGCAGCGACACCGACAGCATTGGCAGACCGTCGATGCCCGCATCTGCGGCTTCCCGGAACAAGGAACCCAAGCGCATGGTCGTCCAATGAGCTGGCACTTGGCCCAGCCAACCGATTCCCGAGTCGCGTATTTCCACGCCTGCAGCGACACCCCGGAAGGTCGTTTCCTCGATGACCGATTTTTTCAGGTCGCGCAGCAGTTCGCGTTTCTTGCCGAGAAGTTCGCGGCGCTGGTCGATGCGGGTGGTTTGGAGGTCGAGCCAGGCAGCGATGCGGTTCTGCTCATCACGGCAAGGAAGACCAAAGCGAAAATCGGCAACGTATTTCTCTGGAACTCGCTTTAGGCCGCCCGAACCTTTCATTTCGTTCTTGCCACCAATAGCGAAATCAAGCCCTTTGATCCGATAGTGCAAGAACGCGGGTGTGATGTTCTTGCTTGGGCGCAAAACTGTGACCTCCGTTGTGGCCAAGGCAACGCCAGTGGTCAACGCGTATCCGATGGCCGACTTTCCATTCTCAAAACAAGGTGTCACCTTCGCAAACAGAACATCGTTGTTCTTGAACTGCGAATATCCGTTCGCTTGACCGCTGTCCTTTTTTAGTTCCCGCGATAAGCCGCCATTAACCCCGATGGCTTCCATTGGAAAGAAGTCGACGAGCTGATTCTTTGGAATGCGTGTCGCTGGATTGATCCTTGATACGTCTTTGATGCGACGAATCAGCCAATTGCGCTCATCAGGCAGAGGCGTTTCCCGGTGCATTTTTTGTGTCGATTTCATCCAGCAAACCGTAAATCGGCTGCAATCTCAGCTTCCAACTCCGCCATCTCTTCTTCAACAGCGGCAATGGTCTTCAGGATGTCCTTGCTTGACCGAATCCCGCTTTGCTTGGGGAAAATCCGGTTGAAATTGATTTCGCAGCCCGTCTTCGCACCGTGCAAGCACCACGGTTCATGCACCCAGCGCGCGAGAAAATCAGCGATCAACTGGTTGTTGGTCCCATCCTCCGATGAGTAGGCCACGGTCTCGTTGTCCTTTTCCAGCAGCCGGTCGAGCACAATGTCTACCTTGGCGCGTTCCCGCCCCTTGGACTTGGCGACCTTGGCCTTGACCGACAGCACGCCCAGTCCTTTTTCTGCCGTGCCGATCAAAATGGCGCCAGTTTCGTTGTCGCGCCGGTAAGTCTGGCCCCCCGTCACTTCGACGACGGTTTGTTCGGCATTGCGTGCGGCTTCGTTGAACAGGGCGACGGCTTCCTTGACCGTCCTGTCGCCGAAGGGCGCGAGGTCAAGCACGCCGTCATCGACGCTGCAGACCGCCCCATCGAAGCGCACGACAATCTTCTCTCCCTCAATCTTTTCCGGCTTGCCGATGGCTCGGCCCGCTTCGTCGTGGCGCCAGAGTTCCAGCTCGACCTTGTTGTAGAGCAACGCATCGACAGGCAACTTGTGGGTGATCGGGCCGTCGGCGAAGTCGCGGAAGGCTTGCACGATGCGCGCCCGGCTGGCTTCGTCGATCTCGCAATTCTTCTGGTTCAAGTTTTTCTTGAGCTTGGTAAAGCAGGTTTCGGCGTTGATGAGCAGCACGAAGCCTTTGCGGTTGGCCGGCTTGGCGCGGTTGAGTACCCACAGGTAGGTATGAATGCCGGTGTTGAAGAACTCGTTCTTGGGAAGCTGGACGATGGCTTCGACGATGTCCTGTTCCTGGATCAACCAGCGTCGGGTTTCCGATTCGCCGCCGCCGGCATCGCCGGAAAACAGGGTCGAGCCTGAATGCACGATGGTGGCGACGCCGGTCTCGGACAGGTGGAACGCCGCATGTTGCAGGAACAACAGTTGTCCGTCGGAGGTGGGCGGCATGCGCTTCGGGTCAAAGCGGCCCGAGGCATCCATTTCCAGATGCTTCTTGAAATCCTTCCAGTCCACGCCGTAGGGCGGGTTGGCTACGATGGCGTCGAACTTGTCGAGCAGGAAAAGATCGTTGGTGAGGGTGTTGCCCCATTCGATGCGGGCGTCCTCCCGGAACCGGGCCTCGATGGCCGCCAGGGCGTAGAGGGCGTCGTTGAGTTCCTGCCCGCGCGTGCGCACGGAAAGTTCGGGAAAGGCGTCGCGCAGGGCATCTTCGGTGGCGAACAGGAAGTTGCCGCCGCCGCTGGCCATGTCATAAATGTCGGCAATGCCGGCACCGCCTTTCCCTTCACGGCGCAGCTCGACAATGAGGGCGCTTGCGAGGTCGATGACATCCGATGGCGTGTATTGCTCGCCGGCCGTTTCGGCCGAAATGTCGGCCCATTTCCGTTTGATGTACTCCTCGATGGTGGTGATTTCGGAGTTGTCGAAAGCGGTAAGGTCGATCGAGGCCCACTTCTTGGCGAAGGGGTAGAGCGGGCAGTTGTCGCGACTGAACAGGTCCGACGCCTTGCCCTGCATGTCGAGGAACTTGGCCTGCCCCTGGGCATAACCGATGCCCAGGAGACGTTTGGTGTCGGGGTCGTATTTGTCGAGGTGAGCAAGCAGGCGGTTGAGAAAATTGCCGCCTGGCACCAGACAGGTTTCGGCCAGACCCTTGCCGTGCAGCAGCAATTCCTTGTGAAAGCCCTTGTTGACGGCCTTGGCGGAGTATTCCAGCCATTCAAGGTGTGCCGCGTCCTCGATCTTAAAGTCGCCGTCCGTTTCCTTCTTGAATTCGTCGATACGCGATTGCCGGAAGCGTCGCAGGCGCGATTCGAGCATCATCAGGGCGAAGAACGGCATCATGTAAGCGGGCCAGTCGCTGGCCTTGATTCCCGCGCCGCGCAGGGTGTCGGCCGTCTCCCAGATTTTGTCCGCGCAGGACAGCAGTCCAGCCCCGATTTTTTGCGTCATCTCGTCTTTCGTTTCTCTTCGTGCAGCACTGTTGCTACGGAAGGGCTGAAGTGTACAGCAACGTCCGGCATAATCCGAATACAGAATTCCATATGAATTGGCACCACCGCGTCGAGAAGGATTTCCCCCCCACGCCTTGGGACGAGATGTCGGCCGATCAGCGGCGCAGTATCGCGCTGCAATTTGATTATCAGCATGATCCGATGCGTGACCAAGCCGGTGGTGATTGAAATCGGTGCCGGGACTGCGACTTGAAAGCTCTTGATGGTACTTCTCGTCCGGGCAACGGACGGCTACATTGATGAAGAAACGCTAGAGTTAGCGCATCCACAGCTAGCCGACTGGAAAAAACGATTAACGGAAAGCCTCCGCTGAAAAGGCCAGGCCGGGCGTCGGCGTAAAGCCGAGGCCCGCTTGTCCGGGGAGCGTCAGCCGTCCGCTGGCGATCGGTGCCGGCGTGCCGGTGTCGGCCGCGAGCCAGGACGACGTCGCGAGGCCGTGCGCCAGATCGTTGTCGAGCGCCGCGGCCAGGTGGGCGGCGGCCAGTACGCCGCAGGCACTATCGACGCTGCTGGTGACGACGCAGTGCATTCCGGCGCTGGCCGCCTGTCGCGCCAGCGCCAACGCCGGCAGCAGGCCGCCGCTGCGCGGTGGCTTCAGAATCAGCCGGCGTACCGGCGATGCAGCAATGATCGCTTGCGGATTGCCGCCGGCCAGCGATTCGTCGAGCGCCAGCGCGAAGCGGCAGTTGGCCTGCAGGCGGCGTAGCACGTCGAATCGTGGGTCGGCCAGCGGGTTGGCCAGCGGCTCCTCGACCATCTCGATCGGCAAGCCGTTGCAGGCGGCAAGAAAGCGTTCGGCGTCGCTTTCACACCATGCGCCGTTGGCGTCGAGGCGCAGCAAATGGCCTGCCGGCAGGCGCGCCGCAATCTGCCGCAGGCGGGCAATTTCATCGGCGACCGGCGCCATGCCGACCTTCAGCTTGAGCACCGGAAAGCCCTCGGTGCATGCCCGGAGAATGGCGTATTCATTGGCCTGCAGCAGAGCGCCGAGCGCCGCATTGACGGCGATCTGGCGCTTGCCGGCCGTGCCGCGCAGGTAGTCGGCGAGCGGCAGGTCGGCGGCCTGCGCGAGCAGGTCG
>JBAQRB010000101.1:0-11709 GCA_049295655.1 Rhodocyclaceae bacterium | reverse complement strand
GCTGCGCGTGCCGACGATCAACGTTTCCTTGGTCGACCTGACCTTCACCGCCGAACGCCCGACGACCAAGGAAGAAATCAACGCGCTGATGACCGCCGCGGCCAACGGCCCGATGAAGGGCGTTCTGGCCGTCAACAACGAGCCGCTGGTCTCCTCCGACTTCAACCACACCCGCGTTTCGTCGACCTTCGACGCGACGCAGACGCGCGTCATCGACGGCAACCTCGTCAAAGTGCTGGCCTGGTACGACAACGAGTGGGGCTACTCGTGCCGCATGCTCGACGCGGCACGCGCTTTGGTGAACGCGAAGTAAGCCGTGTAATGCCCGACACGAAAAGCCGCCGAAGGAAATCGGCGGCTTTTTCATGCATACCCCCAGCCAGGAGCCGCAAAACCGTGATCGACCGAAAACTCGCATGGCGAGCATGAACAATAAGGAAACCGAACGCGCGGAACTCCACAAGACTATCTGGCGTATCGCCAACAATCTGCGCGGCAGCGTGGACGGCTGGGACTTCAAGACCTACGTGCTCGGCATGTTGTTCTACCGCTTTATCTCGGAAAACCTGACCAACTACCTCAATGAACAGGAACGCAAGGCAGGCAGCCCGGATTTCGACTACGTCATGCTCAGCGATACCGATGCTGAATTCGGTCGCTCGGAGACGGTGCAGGAAAAGGGCTTCTACATTCTGCCCTCGCACCTGTTCGCCAACGTGCGCAAAAAAGCCCGGCAGGACGCCAACCTCAACGAAACCCTAAGCCGCATCTTTGCCGACATCGAAGGCTCCGCCGTTGGTGCCGACAGCGAAAACGACATCAAGGGCCTGTTCGACGATCTCGATGTCAACAGCGGCAAGCTCGGCCACACAGTGGCCAAGCGCAACGAAAAACTGGTGAAGCTGCTCGATGCCATCGGCGACCTGCCCCTATCCAACGCATCCGGCAGTTTTTCGAACAACACCATCGACCTGTTCGGCGACGCCTACGAATACCTGATGCAGATGTACGCCTCCACCGCCGGCAAGTCCGGCGGCGAGTTCTACACGCCGCAGGAAGTCTCCGAACTGCTGGCCCGCATCACCGTGGTCGGCAAGACCGAGGTCAATAAGGTATATGACCCGGCCTGCGGCTCGGGCTCCCTGCTGCTGAAATTCGCCAAGGTACTGGGGCACGACAAGGTTCGCCAGGGCTTCTACGGCCAGGAAATAAACCTCACCACCTACAACCTGTGCCGGATCAACATGTTCCTGCACGACGTCAATTACGAGAAATTCAACGTCGCCCACGGCGACACGCTCACCGATCCGGCCCACTGGGACGACGAACCCTTCGAAGCCATCGTCTCCAATCCGCCGTACTCGATCAGATGGGACGGCGATGCCGACCCGTTGCTGATCAACGATCCGCGCTTCGCACCGGCAGGCGTGCTTGCCCCCAAGAGCAAGGCCGACCTGGCGTTCACCCTGCACATCCTGAGCTGGCTGGCGGTGAACGGCACGGCGGCCATCGTCGAATTTCCCGGCGTGCTCTATCGCGGCGGCGCGGAGCAGAAAATCCGCCGGTACCTGATCGACAACAACTACGTCGATGCGGTCATCCAGTTGCCGCCCGACCTGTTCTTCGGCACCACCATCGCCACCTGCATCATCGTGCTGAAAAAATCCAAGTACGACAACGCCACCCTGTTCATCGACGCATCAAGCGAATTCGTGCGCAACGGCAACAAGAACAAGCTGACAGACGCCCAGCAGCAGAAGATTCTCGATGCCTTCATCGCCCGCAAGAACATCGACCACTTCGCCCGTCTCGTAGACAACGGCGACATTGCGGAAAACGGCTACAACATCGCCGTCTCTTCCTATGTCGAGCAGCAGGACACGCGCAAAACCGTGGACATCCAGGCGCTCAATGCCGAAATCGCCCGCATCGTGGCGCGGCAAGCGAAACTGCGCACGGCGATTGATGCCATCGTGGCCGATCTGGAAGGGGAAACGCTATGAGTGAGAAGCCTGCATCGCTGGAAGCTGCGCCCGAAGGCTACGCCGACTGGCTGGCCGAACTCAGAAACCGCATCCACACGGCGCAGCAGCGCGCCGCACTGGCAGTCAATCGCGAGCTGGTGCTGCTCTACTGGCAGATCGGGTGTGACATCCTGACACGGCAGGCTGAACAGGGCTGGGGCGCCAAGGTCATCGAACGGCTGGCGCACGACCTGCGCACGGCCTTCCCGCAGATGAAGGGATTTTCACCGCGCAACCTGAAATACATGCGGGCTTTTGCCGAGGCCTGGCCTGATGCCGAATTTGTGCAAGCGGTGCTTGCACAATTGCCCTGGTATCACCAGTTGGCGCTGCTGGACAAGCTGGATTCCAGCGAAAGCCGCCGCTGGTATGCAGGCCAAGCCATTGAACACAACTGGTCACGCAATGTGCTGGCGATGCAGATTGAAACACAGCTGCGAGAACGCAGCGGTGCGGCAGTCACCAACTTCGATGCCAGCCTGCCAAAACCACAGTCCGACCTGGCTCGCGAGTCGCTCAAAGACCCCTACCGCTTCGATTTTCTGGGTTTGACCGATGAAGCACAGGAGCGCGAGGTCGAACAGGCTTTGGTAAAACACGTCACCGAATTCCTGCTGGAGCTGGGCGCAGGCTTTGCCTTTGTCGGGAGACAAGTGCTGCTGGATGTGGGCGGCGAGGAGTTCTTCATTGACCTGCTGTTCTACCACCTCAAACTGCGCTGCTATGTGGTAATCGAACTCAAGGCCGGCAAATTCAAGCCCGAGCATCTGGGCCAACTGGGTTTTTACCTCACTGCCGTGGACCGGCAAGTGAAGAGCGAGCACGACAATCCCACCATCGGCCTCTTGCTGTGCAAGAGCAAGAACAAGGTGGTCGCCGAATACGCCCTGGGCGACAAAAGCCAGCCCATGGGCATTGCCGAATACAAGCTTCTGGAATCCCTGCCCGAGCCGCTGCAAACCAGCCTGCCGAGCATTGAAGAGATCGAGCGCGAATTGCAGGGCGATGACGCATGAGCCGGATTGATGATTTCATTGCCGAGCATTGCCCCGATGGTGTGGTGTTTCGAGAGATCGGATGCGTCATCAAACTAAACTTCGGAACACGAATTACAAAAATGAAAAATTCCGGATATCGCTATCCCGTATACGGTGGGGGTGGCGAGAGTTTCCGGACTGACAATTTCAACCGGGAAAATGAGTATGTCATTTCTCGATTCGCCATGTCGGAAGCATGTATCCGGCGAGTGCCAGGAAAATTTTGGACTCTCGATTCAGGCTTTACCTTTGACCCTATTGACGAATCAATCAACAAGGATTTTGTCGCTTATGTTTTCTTCAACATGCAGCCAGCGATCTATGCGTGCACTAGCCATGGCGCGCAGAAGAACTTGAAAACGGAGGAATTCAAGAGGATTCGCATTCCCGTCCCGCCACTCGAAGTGCAGCACGAAATCGTCAAAGTGCTGGACACTTTCACCCAGATGGAAGCGGAGCTGGAAGCGGAGCTGGAAGCGGAGCTGGAAGCGCGTCGGCGGCAGTACCAGTACTACCGCGACGCACTTTTCGCCTTCCGCGATCAGGATGTTCGCTGGGCCACGATGGACGAGGTCGGCGAGTTTTTTCGCGGTCGGCGTTTTACAAAAGCAGACTACGTCGAGGACGGAGTTGGCTGCATTCACTATGGCGATATCTACACTCAGTACGGCACCGCCGCCACCGCAACGGTTTCGCATGTGCGTTCGGACATGGCATCCACCCTGCGATTCGCGGAGCCGGGCGATCTTGTGATCGCCGGCGTCGGTGAGACGGTCGAGGATGTCGGCAAAGCCGTCGCATGGCTCGGCGATGGCGAGGTAGCGATTCACGACGATTGCTTTGCATTCCGCCATTCGCTGAATCCGAAGTTCGTGTCCTACTACTTCCAGACCACGGCCTTCCACGCAGAAAAAAACAAGTTCGTGGCCCGGGCCAAGGTCAAGCGGCTTTCCGGCGAAAGCCTCGGCAAACTCGCCATCCCCGTCCCACAGATCGAAGAACAAGAACGCATCGTCACCATTCTCGATAAATTCGATGCGCTAGTGAACGACCTGTCCTGCGGACTGCCCGCCGAGATCAAGGCCCGCCGCCAGCAATACGCGCACTACCGCGACCGTTTGCTTACCTTCCGGGAAGCCGCATGAACGAAGACCTCAAGCCACACCGTTACGAGCCGATTGCGCTTTCCAACGAAAGCACAGTCGTCGCCGAATTCGTTCCCGATTTCCAGGGCGTGCGGGAAGTGGCTTACCAGAGCGAGGCCGAGCTTGAAAAAGCCTTCATCAAGCAATTGCAGGTGCAGGCTTATGAATACCTGCCGATCACCTCGGAAGCCGAGCTGATCGCCAACCTGCGCCACCAGCTGGAGAAGCTGAACAAGATCGCCTTTTCCGACGCCGAATGGGAACGCTTCTTCAGCACCTGCATTGCCGGCGCCAACGATGGCCTGATCGAAAAAACCGCACGAATTCAGGAAGACCATATCCAGGTACTGAAGCGCGACGATGGCTCGATCAAGAACATCTATCTGCTCGACAAGCAGAACATCCACAACAACGCCTTGCAGGTGATCAACCAGTACGAGGTCGAGGGCGGATCTGCGGATCGGCCCCGGGCCAACCGCTACGACGTGACGGTGCTGGTCAACGGTTTGCCAATGGTGCATGTGGAACTCAAGCGCCGGGGCGTGGACATCCGCGAAGCTTTCAACCAGATCAACCGCTACCAGCGCGACAGCTTCTGGTCGGGCTGCGGCCTGTTCGAGTACGTGCAGTTGTTCGTCATCAGCAATGGCACGCTGACCAAGTACTACAGCAACACGGTGCGCGATGGTCATCTGGCCGAACAGCGCAGCAAACGCAGCCGCCTGAAAAAATCCAATAGTTTTTCGTTCACCAGCTGGTGGGCCGATGCGAAGAACCAGCCGATCACCGAGCTGGCCGGCTTCACCAAGACCTTCTTCGCCAAACACTCGCTGCTGAACATTCTGACCCGCTATTGCGTGTTCGACGTGGATCGCAAGCTGCTGGTGATGCGGCCGTACCAGATCGTCGCTGCGGAACGCATCCTGCAACGCATCGGCACGGCCACCAACCATCGGCAACTGGGTAGCATCGCAGCGGGCGGTTATATCTGGCATACCACCGGTAGCGGCAAGACGCTGACCAGTTTCAAGGCGGCGCAACTGGCGCGCGGCTTGCCGGACATCGACAAGGTACTGTTCGTGGTGGACCGCAAGGATCTGGATTACCAGACCATGCGCGAATACGAACGCTTCGAGAAAGGCGCGGCCAACTCCAACACTTCCACGGCAGTGCTGCAGCGGCAACTGGAAGACCCGAACGCACGCATCATCATCACGACCATCCAGAAGCTTTCCCGCTTCGTGACCAAGAACAGGAAGCACCCGGTTTTCGATGCGCATGTGGTGGTGATTTTCGACGAATGCCATCGCAGCCAGTTCGGCGACATGCATGCCGAAATCACCCGGGTGTTCAAGCGCTACCACCTGTTCGGTTTCACCGGCACGCCGATTTTTGCCGACAACGCAGGCACCAGCGGCAACCCGCTACGACGCACCACCGAACAGGCTTTTGGCGACAAGCTGCACACTTACACGATTGTCGATGCGATCTACGACAAGAATGTGCTGCCGTTTCGCATCGACTACATCAACACGATTAAGGCCTCGGCGCGCATCAAGGACAAGAAGGTGCCGGCCATCGATACGGAGCGGGCGCTGCTGGACTCGGCGCGCATTGCGCAGATCGTGGGCTATATCCGCGAGCACTTCGATCAAAAAACCAAGCGCAGCGCCAGCTATCGCCACGACGGCAAGCGACTGGCCGGATTCAATTCGCTGTTTGCCACGGCTTCCATCGACGCGGCCAAACGCTACTACGCCGAATTCACCGAGCAGCAAAAAGAAATCCCACTGGCGCAACGACTCAAGATCGGGCTGATCTACAGCTTTGCCGCCAACGAGGAGGAAAGCGATGGTCTGCTGGGCGAGGAGGAGTTCGAGACAGAAGGGCTGGATCAAAGCTCGCGCGATTTTCTGGATGCCGCCATTGCCGACTACAACACCTTGTTCGGCACCAGCTTCGACACCTCCGCCGACAAGTTCCAGAACTACTACAAGGACTTGTCGCAGCGCCTGAAAAAACGCGAGCTGGATCTGGTGATCGTGGTCAATATGTTCCTGACCGGTTTCGATGCCACCACGCTCAATACCCTGTGGGTGGACAAGAACCTACGTGCGCACGGGCTGATCCAGGCCTACTCGCGCACCAACCGTATCCTCAACTCGGTCAAGACCTACGGCAATATCGTTTCCTTCCGCAATCTGGAACAGGAAACCAACGATGCGCTGGCCCTGTTCGGCAACAAGGACGCCAGGGGCATCGTGCTGCTCAAGCCCTATGCCGAGTATTACCAGGAGTACCAGACGCGGGTTGCGGAGTTGGTCGAGAAGTTTCCGCTGGGCAAGGCGATCATCGGCGAGGCCGCGCAGAAAGCGTTCATCAAGCTCTTCGGCGCCATCCTGCGCCTGAAGAACATCCTCACGGCCTTCGATGATTTTGCCGGCAACGAAATCCTCAGCGAGCGCGAGTTTCAGGATTACCAAAGTCTTTACCTGAACCTGTATGCCGAATTCCGCAGCACCTCGGAAGCGGAAAAAGAGTCCATCAACGATGACGTGGTATTCGAGATCGAGCTGATCAAACAGGTCGAAATCAATGTCGATTACATCCTGATGCTGGTCGAGAAGTATCTGAAGGTCAAAGGCGCCGGAGCGGACAAGGAAATTCGCGCGACCATCGAGCGCGCGATCAATGCCAGCCCCAGCTTGCGCAACAAGAAAGACCTCATCAAGCAGTTCGTGGATTCCGTCTCCACCAAGGCCCGGGTGGATACGCAATGGCAAGCCTTCGTGGCGACCCGCAAGGCCGAGGATCTGGAGCGCATCATTGCCGATGAAAGTCTGAATGCCGAGGAAACGCGGACTTTCATCGACAACGCCTTCCGCGACGGCGCCATCCCGACTGCCGGTACCGCCATCACGAAGATATTGCCGCCGGTATCGAGGTTCTCGAAAAACAACGGTCACTCGATCAAGAAGCAAACGGTGCTGGACAAACTCGCCGCGTTTTTCGAGCGTTATTTCAATTTAGCCTGAGACCACACCACCGGTACTCGGATTTGCGTTGCCAACCCTGTAAAATCCTTAACTTCGATCTATTTCTCCATCATTTCTGTGCCTAACTCGCAGCATTCCCTCCGTCTCGCCATCAACGGCTACGGCCGCATCGGCCGCTGTTTCCTGCGCGCGCTGCTCGAGTCGCCGTTGCGCGACCGTTTGCAGGTGGTCGCCATCAACGAGCCGGCCAACCTCGAGAGCATCGCCTACCTGACGCGCTTCGACTCGACGCACGGCCGCTTTCCGGGCAGCGTCGAACTGCGCGACGGACAACTCGAAATCGACGGCCGTCCGATTGTGGTCAGCCATGCGCAAACGCCCGAGGAAGTCGACTGGCGTGCCCTCGACATCGACCTGCTCGTCGAATGCTCGGGACACTACGGCTACCGCTGCGACCTGCTGGGCTTTCTCGACGCCGGCTGCCGGCGCCTGCTGCTCTCGCACCCCGGCCACGGCGCCGAGGACGTCGATGCGACCGTCGTCTATGGCTTCAACCAGCGGCAACTGACCGGCGACGAGCGCCTCGTCTCGAACGCCTCGTGCACGACCAACGCCATCGTTCCGGTGCTCGACCTGCTCGACCGCGCGATCGGCATCGAGCACGCGCTGCTCACGACGCTGCATTCGGTGATGAACGACCAGCCGCTGGCCGACGGCTACCATCATGCCGACCTGCGCCGCACGCGCTCGGCGCTGCAGTCGATGATTCCCGTATCGACCGGCCTCGCGCGCGGCGTCGAACGCCTGCTGCCGCAACTGGCCGGGCGCGTGCAGGCCAAGGCCATCCGCGTGCCGACCCCCAACGTTTCGGCGATCGACCTCGTCCTGACGCTCAGGCACGATGTCAGCGCGGCACAGATCAACACGCTGCTCGCCGAAGCCGCCGACGGCCCGCTGCGCGGCCTGCTCGCCTATTCCAACGAGCCGCACGCGTCGATCGACTTCAACCACGACCCGCACTCGGCGATCGTCGACGGCAGCCAGACGCGCGCCGCCGGCCCGCGCCTCGTGAACCTGCTGCTCTGGTTCGACAACGAGTGGGGTTTTGCCAACCGCATGGTCGAAGTCGCCGGCCACTGGCTGCTCAAAAAATGAACCGCTTTCCAAGCCTTCCCCTCAGGAGACCTCAATGAACGTTATCAAACTCGCCGGACTCGACGTCAAAGGCAAACGCGTTTTCATCCGCGCCGACTTCAACGTGCCGCAGGACGACGCTGGCAACATCACCGAAGACACGCGCATCCGTGCCGCCCTGCCATCGCTGAAATACTGCCTCGAAAACGGCGCGGCGGTGATGGTCACCTCGCACCTCGGCCGCCCGACCGAAGGCGAATGCACGCCCGACGACTCGCTGACGCCGGTCGCCGTTCGCCTCGGCCAGCTCCTCAACAAGCCGGTGCGCCTGATCCGCGACTGGGTCGACGGCGGCTTCGACGTCGCGCCGGGCGAAATCGTCCTGCTCGAGAACTGCCGCTGCAACAAGGGCGAGAAGAAGAACAACGACGAACTCGCGCAGAAGATGGCCAAGCTCTGCGACATCTACGTGAACGACGCGTTCGGCACCGCGCACCGCGCCGAAGCGACGACGCACGGCATCGCCAAGTTCGCGCCGCTCGCCTGCGCCGGCTTCCTGATGGGCGCCGAGATCGACGCCCTGTCGCGCGCCCTCGAAAATCCGAAGCGCCCGCTGGTCGCCATCGTCGCCGGTGCCAAGGTGTCGAGCAAGCTCGTGATCCTCAAGGCGCTGGCCGACAAGGTCGACCAGCTGATCGTCGGCGGCGGCATCGCCAACACCTTCCTGCTCGCCTCGGGCAAGCGCATCGGCGACTCGCTGGCCGAACCCGACCTCGTCAAGGAAGCGCACGTCATCATGGACATGATGAAGGCGCGCGGCGCCGAAGTGCCGCTGCCGGTCGACGTCGTCGTCGCCGACGAAGTCTCGGCGCTGGCGCGCGCCAACAAGATCTCGGTCGACGACGTCGCCCAGCACGACCGCATCCTCGACATCGGCCCGAAAACCGCTGCCCGCCTCTCCGACATCATCGCGCACGCCGGCACCATCGTCTGGAACGGCCCGATCGGTGTTTTCGAGCTCGACCAGTTCGCCGGCGGCACCAAGATGATGGCCTCGGCGATCGCCCATTCCGACGCGTTTTCGATCGCCGGCGGCGGCGACACGCTGGCCGCGATCGCCAAATTCCACATCCACGACGACGTCGACTACATCTCGACCGGCGGCGGCGCCTTCCTCGAGTTCCTCGAAGGCAAGAAGCTGCCGGCGATCGAGGTGCTCGAGCTGCGGGCCAAGGGCTGAAAACCAGGCAGAGGTGATGCAGAGAACGGCAAAACAAGACCTTCTCTGCGCCTTTGCGTCGGGGTTCAAGCTTTTTTACTTCATGGCTACAATCGAAAAATAATTCAGGGAGCTCGTTCAACATGTCGCGCCACACCAAAATCGTCGCCACGCTCGGCCCGGCCTCGTCCGACCCGCAGGTTCTCGAACGCATGATCCGCGCCGGCGTCGATGTCGTCCGCCTCAACTTTTCGCACGGCAGGTCCGAGGACCACGTCGCCCGCGCCAACCTCGTGCGCGAGGCGGCAGCCCGCGTCGGCCGACCGGTCGGCATCCTGGCCGACCTGCAGGGACCGAAGATCCGCGTCGGCAAGTTTGCCGACGGCAAGGTCACGCTGGAAAAAGGCGCCCGCTTCATCCTCGACGCCAAGTGCGAACTCGGCGACATCGAGCGCGTAGGCCTCGACTACAAGGATCTGCCGAAGGACGTCGCCTCCGGCAACGTGCTGCTGCTCGACGACGGCCGCATCGTCCTCGACGTGGTGCGCGTCGTCGGCCCCGAAATCTTCACGACCGTTCGCCACGGCGGTGAGCTCTCGAACAACAAGGGGATCAACCGCCAGGGCGGCGGCCTCTCGGCACCGGCGCTGACCGCCAAGGACATGGACGACATCCGTACGGCCGCGAGCATGGGTGCCGACTACCTGGCCGTCTCGTTCCCGAAGAGCGCGGCCGACATGTACATGGCCAAGCAGCTGATCAGCGCCGCCGGCGGCCACGCGCTGACCATCGCCAAGATCGAGCGCGTCGAGGCGGTTGCGGCGCTCGAGGAAATCATCGACGCGTCGGACGGCGTCATGGTCGCGCGCGGCGACCTCGCGGTCGAAGTCGGCGACGCCGCTGTGCCGGCCTTGCAGAAGCGCATGATCCGCATGGCGCGCGAGAAGAACAAGCTGGCGATCACCGCGACGCAGATGATGGAGTCGATGATCGTCTCGCCGGTGCCGACCCGCGCCGAGGTCTCCGACGTCGCCAACGCCGTGCTCGACGGCACCGACGCGGTGATGCTGTCGGCCGAAACCGCGGCCGGCAAATACCCGGTCGAAACCATCGAATCGATGGCGCGCATCTGCCTCGAAGCCGAGAAATCCGCCGAAGTGACGCTCGAGCGCGAATTCCTCAACCGCATCTTCACGCGCATCGACCAGTCGATTTCCATGGCCGCGATCTGGACCGCGCACCACCTGAACGTCAAGGCGATCGCCGCACTCACCGAATCGGGATCAACGGCGCTCTGGATGAGCCGCCTGAACTGCGGCGTGCCGGTCTATGCCCTGACGCCGATCCCCGAGGCGCAGACCAAGATGTGCCTCTATCGCGCCGTCTTCCCGCTGCTCATGAAGCAGACGCACACCGACCGCGACGCGCTGCTCTACGACGCCGAACAGCTGCTGATCGAGGCCGGCGTCGTAGAGAACGGCGACCTGATCGCACTGACCATCGGCGAACCGATCGGCACGCCGGGGGGGACCAATACGTTGAAGATCGTTCGCGTCGGCGAGCATCAGCCGCCCGTCGCCTGAGTAGTCTGAGTGACCTGCGTACCGGGAACATTCGGTGCGCAGCAGTCCCGCGGTAAAATCCCCCTTTGCAAAACCGGCCATGTCCGGTTGAACACCCGAAATTCAGGCATCCACAGGAGAGACCCCCATGCCCATCGTATCCATGCGCCAGCTACTCGACCACGCCGCCGAAAACGGCTACGGCCTGCCCGCCTTCAACGTCAACAACATGGAACAGGTGTGGGCGATCATGGAAGCCGCCAGCGAGCTCGACGCACCGGTGATCATGCAGGCCTCGGCCGGCGCCCGCAAATACGCCGGCGAGCCCTTCCTGCGCCACCAGATCCTGGCCGCCCTCGAAGCCTATCCGCACCTGCCCATCGTCATGCACCAGGACCATGGCCAGAGCCCGGCCGTCTGCATGGCCGCCATCCGTTCCGGCTTTACCTCGGTGATGATGGACGGCTCGCTGGAAGCCGACGGCAAGACCATCGCCAGCTACGACTACAACGTGGATGTCACCCGCCGCGTGGTCGACATGGCGCACAAGGTCGGCGTCACCGTCGAGGGCGAGCTGGGCTGCCTCGGCTCG
>JBAQRB010000100.1:0-13305 GCA_049295655.1 Rhodocyclaceae bacterium | reverse complement strand
CGCCTTCAACCGTGACGAAGCCAAACTTACCGTTCTCGGTGTCCCGGACCGTCCAGGCATCGCCTACCAGATCCTTGGCCCGATCGCCGAGGCGAATATCGACGTCGACATGATCATCCAGAACGTCGGCCATGACGGTACGACCGACTTCTCGTTCACAGTCAACCGGAGCGACTTCAACAAGGCGCTCGGTGTACTCGAAACGGTCAAGGCGCACGTCGGTGCCCGCGAGATTGTTGGCGACCAAAAGACGTGCAAGGTCTCGGCAGTCGGTGTTGGCATGCGCTCGCACCCGGGTGTCGCCAGCCAGATGTTCCGCGCACTGGCCGAAGAAGGGATCAACCTCCAGATGATCTCCACCTCCGAAATAAAGATCTCCGTCGTCATTGACGAGAAATACTTGGAACTGGCTGTGCGCATCCTGCACAAGACGTTCGGCCTCGACCAAGCCTCCTGAGGTAAAAATCGCGCATGAAGATTGACTTGGCGAGATGAAACGGATATTATTTTGCCTCTCCTCGGAGACGTGGCCGAGAGGTCGAAGGCACGCCCCTGCTAAGGGCGCATACCCCTTATACGGGTATCAAGGGTTCGAATCCCTTCGTCTCCGCCAGGAACCCTCAAAAAAAGCTTGAGGGAAGCGAATTAAGTAAGTATAATTCGCGGCTTCAAAAAGGTATGCGCCCGTAGCTCAGCTGGATAGAGTACTTGGCTACGAACCAAGGGGTCGGGCGTTCGAATCGCTCCGGGCGCACCAGAAATTGCAGCAAAGTCAAAGGCTTAGATCGGAAACGATCTAAGCCTTTTTCTTTTCCAGGGGGAATTTTTTGGGGAATCTTCTCCCCAACCCATTCCCGGCGAATCATATCCAAGTCCCAATAACGCCCATCGCTGATATCGCTACCGCCCCGACAGCCGGTTACTTCAGAAGAACGCTAATTGCACCCATGGAATTCATAGACCCCCGCACCTTTCTACTGGTTGCCAATTTGCTTGGCATGCTTTGCGCCCTTGTCCTGTGGGTGCAAGCAAAGAGCTTTCCGGATGACATCAACGGCTTGCTCGATTGGGCAAAAGCTGTCGTGCTTATCGGGGGCGCATCGGGACTCGCTTCTATGCGTGGCACTTTCCCCGACAGCCTGACCATCATTGTCGCCAGCGGCATGCTCCTGATTGGCCAGCTACTCCTGATTGTCGGACTGCTGCGCTATTCCGGCAAAGAGCCGGTGTGGAGGCCAACCCTTGACGGGATTGGTGCGGTGATGCTTTTAAATCTCTGGCTCACCTACGGCTCTCACCACTACCAGGGCCGCATCTTCATCATGAGCCTGGCTCATATTGCTTTTTTTTCGGTGGGTACATACTACGCGTGGCGTATCGAACCGAAGGGGTTTGGCAACCGTTTTCTTAGCGCCTTCTTCTTGATCGGGGTGGTGGTTGCCATCTTGCGCATTGCAACGCTCCCCTCATCGGTGAGTCAAACCGACGACATTTTCGATCGCAATCTGATTCAGCAGTTATACCTCGGCATGTTTTCTCTCGGCGTACTGGGATTGTCGATCGGCTTTATCCTCGTGGCCAATGAACGGTTAAGGGTTGAACTGGAATTCATGGCGACCAGAGATCCAATGACCGGTGCGCTAAACCGCCGGGCATTCTTCAAGCGTGCAGAAGTCGAGGGGGCACGCAGCATGAGATCGGGGAGTCCGCTCGCTGCCATTACGTCAGATATCGACTTCTTCAAAAAGGTGAACGACAAATACGGTCACCATATCGGTGACCTCGTTATCAAGGACTACACGGATCGTGCAACCAAGATGCTTCGGGTACCCGATGTCTTCGCGCGCTTCGGCGGGGAGGAATTCGTGATCTTATTGCCCGATACAGGCTTGGTGGAAGCAAAGAAGGCCGCAGAACGCATTCGCCGTGAAATCGAAAACCATCATGACAAAAACCTGCCAGCCTACACAGTGAGTTTAGGGGTATCGGTTGCCAAGGAAAAAAAAGGACGGATGCCCGATATAGAGGCCTTGCTCGCAGAGGCTGACGCTGCACTGTATCGTGCCAAGGAGCAAGGCCGGAATCGCGTCGAGTCATAGCAATGAGGCCCAGCCGACCGGCAGAAAGCGCATAGCGCCATGTTTGCCGGCAAAAATCACCTACGCCCGAATGTCAATCAGCGTACCCAGCAGTTCGTCGCCCGTCTTGATGACATTAGCGGCAATCTTGGCGTCGTTGGCACCTTGCCGGAGCCCGACCATGCTGGCCGCCATATTGCCAGTGTCAGTGTCGAGGCCAAATCCAGCAATTCGACTACTGGTACTTTCGGTACGGTTGATACTGGCCTGCATGCTTTGCAGACCGGAGGACACGATTGAACTGATAGACATTGCGAGCTCCGCTGGATAGGTACCGAAATAAAGCATTCCTTGTGCCAGAAAGCAGCAGATGGTTGCCGCGCAGCTCTGCCCGTCATTTCTGCGACAGGACTTCCCGCCCCTCGGGATTAAAGGAAGTACGACTTCCCGCCGTTATCGCCCCAATAGAGGTCGACGAACGCGGAAGGAGATGGTCATGAAAATAGCCGGTGCAGCACTGCAGCTCGAATCCAGCCATGCCAAGCTGCAACACCACGAACTTCATGAATCCCTGCGGGCCTGGATCGGCAATCGCCGTCCAGGTTTCGATGAAAGGCCAGAACAACAAAACCAGCCACCTGATCACGTCCATCTCTCGGATGCCGCAAAGAATGCGCAATCATTGGAAATCGATGCTATCCAGAAAAAAACGGACGAGACAGATAACGACCCACGCCTCAGTCTGCTCAAGGCATTAATCTTCACTTTAACCGGCCGGGAAGTAAAAGTTTTCAACCCAGCCGAACTTCAGAGCGAAGCGCAGAGCACCGTGGTGCCTCCGCCAGGCAATCAGGCGGCGAATGCAGACACTGCCGAACAAAGTGCAGGCTACGGTATCGAATATGATCGTCACGAGTCTTATACCGAAATCGAGCAGACAAGATTCGAAGCAGGCGGCTCTGTCAAGACGGCCGACGGCAAGGAAACCAGCTTCTCCATTTCGATCTCGATGGCGCGCAGTTATTCTGAAACGTCCGATATCAGCATTCGCACAGGCGATGCGCGGAAGGTGCAGGATCCGCTGGTGCTAAACTTCAACGGCAGCGCAGCCCAATTGACCAGCCAGCGCTTCAAGTTCGACCTTGATAGCGACGGAAAGGCCGAAGACATCAATTTTGCAACGGGGGGCAGTGGATTTCTGGCCTTCGATCGTAACGACGACGGCAAGATCAACAACGGATCGGAACTGTTCGGCGCACGCAGCGGGAACGGATTTGCCGAACTGGCAGAGTTTGATGCCGACCACAACGGCTGGATCGATGAAAACGATGCCATCTACGACAAGCTGCGAGTCTGGAGCAAAAGCAGTGATGGCGAAGACCAGATAGCGACTTTGCGCCAGGCAACGATCGGTGCCCTGAGCCTTGCGCACGTGGCCACTCCCTTCGATCTCAAGGACGGTGGCAATGCCTTGCAGGGACAGGTCCGAAGTAGTGGCATTCTTTTGCAGGAAGACGGCAAGGCTGGCACAATGCAACAGATCGATCTGACGGTTTGAGCCACACCGAACGACGAGTGCAGGCAGGATTGACCGCATTACAAAACAAGAAAGGTTAGCTGGTAATGCATAACTTGAAAATCTGGGTACGGCTCACTGCTGCCATCTGGCTCGTTCTGGTCATCGTCTGGACGGGAATGATTGTCTGGGAAACCCAGGTCAACCGCGAAACCGCGATCCGCCAGGCGCAGGATTTTGCGCAAAGCATCCACGAAATGACCATGGCCGGCCTGACCGGCATGATGATTACCGGCACGATTGGCGAGCGTGAAGTTTTTCTGGACCAGATCAAGCAATTGTCGATCATCAAGGATCTGCACGTTGCCCGCGGCGATGCCGTGATCAAGATATTTGGCCCAGATACGAAATCGCCCCGCGTACTGGATGCCGTTGAAAAGCAGGTCATGCAGGATGCAAAGCCTTATGTCGCCACCGGGTCCGATGACAAAGGCCAGTTTCTGCGTGTCGTCACTCCGACCAAAGCCGCCAAGAATTACCTCGGCAAGGACTGCATCATGTGCCACCAGGTACCTGAAGGCAGCATCCTCGGGCTGGTCAGCATGAAAATCTCGCTCGACTCGGTCGAGCAGGAAGTCGCCAGCTTCCGCCTCAAGATTGCCATTGCAGCAGCTTGTGTCAGCCTGTTGCTGCTCTTCGTCATCTACTTCCTGACCCGCCGCTTTGTCACTGCACCACTCGAAGAGCTGAAAGACGGCCTGAAGGATATCGCCCGCGGCGAGGGTGATCTGACCCGTCGCCTGACCGTCCACGGTACCGACGAAATCGGCCAGACGGCAACGATATTCAACGAGATGATGGAGAATTTCAGCGGCCTTGTCCGCCAGGTTGGCAATTCGGCATCGCAGGTTTCCTCACAGGCTCAGGAACTTTCCAGTACCGCCATGCGCTTCGCCTCGGGCTCGCATCTGCAAAACGAGAAGTCGGTACAAGCCGCCTCCGCCGTCGAAAACATGGTTGGCAGCATCGCCGCAATCTCGCAAAGCACCGAGGATGTGCACCAGCAGTCGCAAAACAGCCTGCGCCGCGCCGAAGAAGGCAATCGCAGCCTCGGACAACTGCAGAAGGAAATGCAGAATATCGAGCAGGCCGTCAATCTGATGGCCAACTCGGTCAATGACTTCGTCCAGAGCACCGAAGCGATCAGCAAAATGACCCAGGAGGTCAAGGGCATCGCCGAGCAAACCAACCTGCTGGCGCTGAATGCCGCCATCGAAGCCGCTCGCGCCGGAGAGACCGGGCGTGGATTTGCCGTTGTCGCGGATGAAGTTCGCAAGCTCGCAGAGAAGTCGGCACGCTCAGCCAGCGAAATCGACATCATCACCGGCACCCTCGCCTCCCAGTCGATCAGTGTCCGCAAATCGATCAATGAAGGACTGGGCTACATCGCATCAAGCCAGAAGACGGTCGACAGTGTTGCCGACATTCTGCAGGCAACCAACGGTTCGGTCAGCGAAGTCGGTCACGGCCTCGATACCATCGCCGCGGCAACCGAAGAACAGCGCCGGGTCAGTCGGGACGTTGCAGACAATATCGAATCGATCGCCGACATGGCGCGCCAAAACAATATCGCTGTCGAACAGACTGCGGCGGCCGCCCAATCGCTCGAATCCCTCGCACAAGGACTGCAGTCGACCGTCGGTCGCTTCAAGGTCTAAGGTCTCATCGGAACAGGACCGGATTATCGGGGGGACAATCCAGTCCCCCCGATGCATTTCCAGATCGCCTCAAGCAGCTCCCCGTCACGTCGCAGGCATCACGCATGCAGACGCTCCAGAAGTGCATCGAACTGATTGCCACCTGGCATTCGCCGCCCAGCGCCCGGCTTTCGCAAATTTTGCACGGAACGGCACTTGAAATTGGAAAGCCCGTCCCAATTTAGGGGAGGTTTTCTCGGAGACCATCGACTATGCACGCACACGACGACAAAAATACCACGCAAGAAACGGCCGCTGCCGACAACGTTCCGGAGGCTGCCGTCGCTGTGGATATCACGCCCAGCCTCGAAGAAACGCTTCGCCTGGCCGAGCTGAACGCTGAAGAGCATCACGACGCCTGGTTGCGCGCCAAGGCCGAGACGGAGAATGTCCGCCGCCGCGCGCAGGAAGATATCGCCAAAGCCTCGAAATTCGCCGTCGAACGATTTTCTGGCGAATTGCTGGCCGTCAAGGACAGCCTTGAGGCAGCGCTGGCCAGCGAAACAGCCAGCATCGAAAGCATGCGATCGGGCACCGAACTGACGCTCAAGCAGCTGGTTTCCGCCTTTGAAAAATCCGGCCTGTTCGAAATCAACCCGGTCGGCGAGAAGTTCGACCCGCATCGGCATCAGGCAATCGGCATGCTCGAATCCGAACAGGAGCCGAATACGGTCATCACGGTTCTGCAAAAGGGCTACCTGCTGGCTGACCGCGTACTGCGCCCGGCGCTCGTCATGGTCACCAAGGCAAAGGCTTGAAATCATCCAGATGAGCCCCATCTAGGGCGCATCCCGAACATTCCGGTATTCATCAAATTATCTAAAGGACTCTGACATGGGCAAAATTATCGGCATCGACCTTGGCACGACCAACTCCTGCGTTTCCGTCATGGAAAACGGCAAGCCGAAGGTCATCGAAAACTCCGAAGGCGCGCGCACCACGCCGTCGATCGTCGCCTACGCCGAGGACGGCGAGATCCTGTGTGGCGCACCGGCCAAGCGCCAGGCCGTGACCAATCCGCACAACACCCTGTACGCCGTCAAGCGCCTGATCGGTCGCCGCTTCGAGGAAAAGGAAGTGCAGAAGGACATCTCGCTGATGCCCTACAAGATCCTCAAGGCCGAAAACGGCGACGCCTGGGTCGAAGTGCGCGGCAACAAGATCGCACCGCCACAGGTTTCCGCCGAAGTGCTGCGCAAGATGAAGAAGACCGCCGAGGACTATCTCGGCGAGGAAGTCACCGAAGCCGTCATTACCGTTCCGGCCTACTTCAACGACAGCCAGCGCCAGGCCACCAAGGACGCCGGACGCATTGCCGGCCTCGAAGTCAAGCGTATCATCAACGAGCCGACTGCAGCCGCGCTTGCCTTCGGCATGGACAAGAAGCAGGGCGACAAGAAAATCGCCGTCTATGACCTGGGCGGTGGCACCTTCGACGTCTCGATCATCGAAATCGCCGAAATCGACGGCGAGCACCAGTTTGAAGTGCTGGCCACCAACGGCGATACCTTCCTCGGCGGCGAAGACTTCGACCAGCGCCTGATCGAGTACATCATCGAAGAATTCAAGAAGGAGTCCGGCGTCAACCTGAAGGCCGACGTGCTGGCCCTGCAGCGCCTCAAGGATGCCGCCGAAAAGGCCAAGATCGAACTGTCCTCGGGCCAGCAGACCGAAATCAACCTGCCCTACATCACTGCCGACGCCTCCGGCCCGAAGCATCTGGCGCTGAAGATCACGCGTGCCAAGTTCGAGTCGCTGGTCGACGAGCTGGTCGAGCGCACGATCGAGCCTTGCCGCATCGCGCTGCGCGATGCGGGCTGCAAGATCACCGACATCAACGACGTGATCCTCGTCGGCGGCCAGAGCCGGATGCCCAAGGTGCAGGACAAGGTCAAGGAATTCTTCGGCCAGGAACCGCGCCGCGACGTGAACCCCGATGAGGCCGTCGCCGTCGGCGCCGCCATCCAGGGCGGTGTGCTGCAGGGCGAAGTCAAGGACGTGCTGCTGCTCGACGTGACGCCGCTATCGCTCGGTATCGAAACGCTCGGTGGCGTGATGACCAAGCTGATCAAGAAGAACACGACGATCCCGACCAAGGCCGGCCAGGTCTTCTCGACCGCCGACGACAACCAGTCGGCAGTGACCATCCACGTTCTGCAGGGCGAACGCGAAATCGCCTCGGGCAACAAGAGCCTCGGCCAGTTCAACCTTTCCGACATCCCGCCGGCACCGCGTGGCATGCCGCAGATCGAGGTCACCTTCGATATCGACGCAAACGGCATCCTGCACGTTTCGGCCAAGGACAAGGCGACCGGCAAGGAAAACAAGATCAAGATCCAGGCTTCCTCCGGCCTCTCCGAGGAAGAAGTCCAGCGCATGGTGCAGGACGCCGAGCTGCACGCCGAAGAGGACAAGAAGGCGCATGAGCTGGCCGAAGCGCGCAACCAGTGCGACGGCATGATCCACATGGTCAAGAAGTCGCTCACCGAATACGGCAGCGCCCTCTCGGACGAAGAAAAAGGCGTCATCGAGGCCTCCATGAAGGAAGCCGAAGAAGCCATTCGCGGCAGCGATCTCGACACCATCAAGGCGAAGAGCGAAGCGCTCGGCACGGCAGCCCAGAAGCTCGGCGAGAAGATGTACGCCCAGCAGCAGGCGGCAGGCGGCGCCGAAGGTGGAGCTGGCGCAGGAGCCGCTGGCGGCACGACGGATGAAGGCAAGAAGGATGAAGGCGAAGTGGTCGACGCCGAATTCACCGAAGTCAAAGACAAGAAGTAAGATCAGAAATTGGTCGTAACGGACGAGGCGTATAATCGCGCCTCGCCCTACCCCTCATATCTCTCAAGAACTCATGGCTAAACGCGACTTTTACGACATTCTCGGCGTCAATCGCGACGCGTCCGATGAAGAAATCAAGAAGGCCTACCGCAAGCTGGCCATGAAGCACCATCCGGACCGCAATCCCGACAACCCGAAGGCCGAAGAACACTTCAAGGAGGCCAAGGAAGCGTACGAAATCCTCTCCGACGGCCAGAAGCGCGCAGCTTATGACCAGTACGGTCACGCCGGCATCGACCCGCAGGCCGGGATGGGCGGCGGTGGTGGTGGCGGCGCAGGCGGCTTCTCGGATGCCTTCGGTGGCATCTTCGACGAGATATTCGGCGGCGGTGGCGGCGGACGCGGCGGACGGTCGAACATTTACCGTGGCGCCGACCTGCGCTACAACCTCGAAATCACGCTCGAGCAGGCCGCCTTCGGTACCGAAACCAAGATCCGCATCCCGACCATGGAGGCTTGCGAGCCCTGCAACGGGACGGGAGCCAAGGCCGGTACGCAGCCGAAGACCTGCCCGACCTGTCAGGGCGCCGGTCAGGTGCGGCTGCAGCAGGGCTTTTTCTCGATCCAGCAAACCTGCCCGAAGTGCCACGGGACCGGCCGCTTCATCGCCGACCCCTGCGGCTCCTGCCACGGTGCCGGTCGCGTCAAGCAGCACAAGACGCTCGCCGTCAAGATCCCGGCCGGGGTCGATGAAGGCGATCGTATCCGGCTGTCCGGCGAAGGCGAACACGGCATCAATGGCGGCCCATCGGGCGACCTTTACGTGCAGATCCACCTCAAGGCGCACGCCGTTTTCCAGCGTGAGCAGAACGACCTGCATTGCGAAATGCCGATCAGTTTCACCACGGCGGCACTCGGCGGCGAGATCGAAATCCCGACGCTTGACGCCATCGCCAAGATCAAGATTCCCGCCGAAACCCAGTCCGGAAAAACCTTCCGCCTGCGCGGCAAGGGCATCAAGGGCGTGCGCAGTCACACGCACGGCGATCTGTTGTGTCAGGTCGTCGTCGAAACACCGGTGCATCTGACCGATCGCCAGAAGGATCTGTTGCGCGAACTGGAGGAATCCAGCCGCGAGAATTCCGACCAGCACAATCCACGGGCAAAATCGTGGATGGATCGCGTCCGCGACTTCTTCGCCGCCAGCTGACCCGTACGCAGCAAATTCAAAAGCCTGTCGCCAAATCAATGGCGACAGGCCTTTTTTCGTCCAGCCTCCCGCGTTCGGCTATCCGTAGCGGCGTGCGGCCTCGACGGCCAGCCCGGCGCCAATGCTGCCGAACAGGTCGCCTTCAACGGCGCGTGCTTGTGGTAGCAGTGCGGCGATGCGCTGGCGCAAGCGCGGGATGCCGCTTGAGCCGCCGGTAAAGAACACCGTATCGATGTGCGAGGCGGTCACCCCCGCCTCGTGCAGCAAGGTAGCGACGGTCTCTTCGACTTTCTCGACGAGCTGTTCCGTTGCCAGATCGAAGGCGCTGCGCGTAATCAGGTGCTGCAGATCCGGCGCCAGGCGATCGAGCTGCAGAGAAGTCGCCTCGTGCTCGGAGAGCGCAATCTTCGCCTGCTCGACCTCGTTGGCCAGCCAGTGGCCGGCGCGCTTTTCGATCAATCTCAGCAGGCGCTCGCTGTACACCGCTTCGGATGCATCAATGGCAAGACGCTGTTGCTCGATCAGCGTCTGCCGGGTGTAGGCAAAATTGATCGTATGCCAGGTTGCGAGATTGAAAAAAATCCCCGACGGCATTTCTCGCATGCTTTTCAGACGGCTGCGATAACCGAGCAGCGGCATCACGGAAGCCAGACTGAGCTGGCGGTCAAAATCGGTGCCGCCAATATGCACGCCGCCGCTGGCCAGCAAATCGTCCTGCCGGTCGGCCAGCCGGGCACGCTGCGGCGAGAGGCGAACCAGCGAGAAATCGGAGGTACCGCCGCCGATGTCGGCGACCAGCACCAGCTCCTCGCACCGGATTTCGGTCTCATAGTGAAAGGCCGCAGCAATCGGCTCGTACTGGAAGCTCACTTCGCGAAAGCCGACCGCACGGGCGGTTTCGGCCAATGTCGCTTCGGCGGCCTGGTCGGCGACGGCGTCGTCATCGACGAAATGCACCGGCCTGCCGAATACCGCCTGCTCGAAGGCGCGCCCGGCTTGCTGCTCGGCGCGCCGCTTGAGATCGCCGATGAACTGCGCGAGCAGATCGCGAAAGAGCAGCGAACGGCCATGCACTTCGGTCTTGCCGTCGATCAGGCTGCTGCCGAGCAGGCTTTTCAGCGAGCGCATCAGGCGGCCTTCGTAGCCGGCCAGGTAGTCGGCCAGCCCGGCGCGGCCGAAGCGCGTCGTGTCGTCCTCAGCGTTGAAGAAGACGACTGACGGCAGCGTCACCTTGCCGTCTTCGAGCGCGAACAGCGTCGGCTGCCCCGGCCGCAGACAGCCAACGGTCGAGTTGGAGGTGCCAAAATCAATCCCGCAGGCGCGGGCAAAGGATACAGTCAACATAGTACCGTCGAGACAGGATCAGACACGCCGGCGATGTGGTGCGCCAAGCACTAGCGATCGGCAAGGATCAAGCAGCCGTCTGCCACCAGCTGTGCGCCACCAACTCCCGGAGCGTCTTGGATGCAGCAATAAAAAAAGCGGGGTGCAAGCACCCCGCCTTCCTGATGGCAGGTGATCGGCTAAAAATGCAGCGGACGCTTGTCGCAGGCCAAAGCCGCTTCATGCACGACTTCCGACAGCGTCGGGTGGGCATGGCAAATGCGCGCGATATCCTCGGAGGCGGCACCGAATTCCATCGCCGCAACGGCTTCGGCGATCAGCTCGGAGGCATTGGCACCAATGATGTGCACGCCAAGGATGCGGTCGGTCTTGGCGTCGGCCAGCATCTTGACGAAGCCGGTCGGGTCGCCCATGCCGAGTGCGCGACCATTGGCGGCGAACGGAATCTTGCCGGCCTTGTAGGCAACGCCGTCGGCCTTGGGCTGCTGCTCGGTCTTGCCGACCCAGGCGATTTCCGGGCTGGTGTAGATGACCCACGGGATCGTGTCGAAGTTGCAGTGACCGGACTGGCCGGCCATCAGTTCGGCGACCATGACGCCCTCTTCCATCGCCTTGTGCGCCAGCATCGGACCGGCAACCACGTCGCCAACCGCCCAGACGCCCGGCAGGTTGGTGCGGCAATGCCCGTCGACGTTGATCTGGCCGCGCTCGGTGAGCTGCAGGCCGACCTTGTCGGCACCGAGGTTGTCGGTATTCGGGATGCGGCCGACGGAGACGATCAGGCGGTCGGCGTCGAGCTTCTGCGCCTTGCCATCCTTATCGGTGTAGGCGATCGAAACGCCCTTCTTGCTGACCTTGGTCTCGCCGATCGTGACGCCGGTCTGGATATTCAGGCCTTGCTTGGCGAAGACTTTGGCGGCTTCCTTGGCGACATCGACGTCGGCCACCGCCAGGAAGGCCGGCATCGCTTCGAGGATGGTCACTTCGGAACCGAGGCGGCGCCAGACGCTGCCCATTTCGAGGCCGATCACGCCGGCACCGATGATTGCCAGCTTCTTCGGCACGGCGTCGATATCGAGCGCGCCGGCGTTGTCGCAGACGATCTTCTGGTCGACCGGGATGCCCGGCAGATGGCGCGCCTTGGAGCCGGTCGCGACGATCACCTGCTTGGCTTCGACGACTTCCTCGCCGACCTTGACCTGCCAGCCGCCCGCACTCTGGGCGACGAAGGCGCCGTGGCCGTTGAGCATGGTGACCTTGTTCTTCTTGAACAGGCCCTTGATGCCGCCGGTGAGCTGCGTGACGATGGTGTTCTTGCGGCCGACCATGGTGCCGACGTTGATCTTCGGCGTGCCGACCGAGATGCCCTGAGCGGCGAAGCTGTGACCGGCTTCTTCAAAGAGGTGCGAGGTATGCAGCAGCGCCTTCGACGGAATGCAGCCGACGTTCAGGCAGGTGCCGCCGAGGCGCGGTTCGCCCTTCGGATCGGCGTAGGCTTCGGATTCGCAGCAGGCGACGGAAAAACCGAGCTGCGCGGCGCGGATCGCCGCCACATAGCCGCCGGGGCCGCCGCCGATAACGAGCACATCAAATTGTTTGGACATGGTTCTTTCTCCTGGAGAAAACAATAAAAAGGGGCCGGTACAAGGGAAATCATTCCCCTGCACCGCGCCCCTTTTATCTGCGATGCATTAGACGCCGAGCAGCAGACGGGCCGGATCTTCCAGCGCTTCCTTCATGGTCACCAGACCGAGGACGGCTTCGCGGCCGTCGATGATGCGGTGATCGTATGACATTGCCAGATAGTTGATCGGGCGAACGACGACCTGGCCGTTTTCGACGACGGCACGGTCCTTGGTGGCATGGATGCCGAGGATCGCCGCCTGTGGCGGATTGATGATCGGGGTCGACAGCATCGAACCGAACACGCCGCCGTTCGAAATCGAGAACGTACCGCCGGTCAGTTCTTCCATCGACAGCTTGCCGTCCTTGGCCTTCTGACCAAACTCACCGATCTTCTTCTCGATATCGGCAACGCTCATCTGGTCGGCATCGCGCAGGATCGGCACTACCAGGCCGCGCGGCGAACCGACGGCGATACCGATATCGATGTAGCCGTGATAGACAATGTCATTGCCATCGACCGAGGCGTTCAGCACCGGGTACTTCTGCAATGCGGCAACCGCAGCCTTGACGAAGAAGCCCATGAAGCCGAGACGGACGCCGTGCGCCTTCTCGAACTTTTCGCCGTACTGCTTGCGCAGCGCCAGGATCGGCGCCATGTTCACTTCGTTGAACGTGGTCAGAATGGCGTTGGTGGCCTGCGACTGGAGCAAACGCTCGGCAACGCGGGCGCGCAGACGGGACATCGGCACGCGCTGTTCCGGACGATCGCCGAGCGGGATCGAAACGGCCGGTGCGGCAGCCAAGGCCGGGGCAGCAGCCTTCGGCGCCTGCGCAGCCAGCGCATCTTCCTTGGTGACGCGACCGCCACGGCCGGAGCCGGCGACGTCGGCGGCGGCAACGCCTTTTTCGTCGAGAATCTTGCGTGCCGCAGGCATCGCGACACCGGCGGCCGATGCGGCAGCAGCAGGTGCTGCTGCCTTCGCTGCAGTTGCGGCC
>JBAQRB010000099.1:0-1651 GCA_049295655.1 Rhodocyclaceae bacterium | reverse complement strand
ACTATGTCTACGGCGCGGCCAAGGGCATGGTCGGCCTGTTCTTGCAGGGTTTGCGCAACCGGCTGAGTAAAAAGGGCGTCCAGGTGCTGACGATCAAGCCGGGCTTTGTCGATACGCCGATGACCGCTTCGTTCAAGAAGGGCGCGCTGTGGGCGCAGCCCGAAGCTATCGCGCACGGCATCGTGTCGGCGATCGACGGCAGGAAGGACGTGGTCTATCTGCCCGGTTTCTGGCGGCTGATCATGCTGGTCATCCGGCACATCCCCGAGCGGATCTTCAAGCGGCTGTCGCTCTGATCGCCGCCGCGCTCGCGTCAGGTCTGGCCGTCGCCCGGCAGCGCTGAGGCGAGTACCTCGTCTACGCGGTTGCGTTCGACATCGACGACTTCGAATTTCCAGCCGGCGTAGTCGAAGCTTTCGCCTTTCTTCGGGATCCGCCCCAGCGTGTTGAGCACGAAGCCGCCGACGGTATGAAAGTTGCCGAAGGTCTCGTCGGGAACGTCGCGCAGGCCAAGTTTTTCCTTCATCTGATCGACCGGCAGCAGTCCGTCGAGCAGCCACGAGCCGTCGGCACGGCGTACGGCGAGCGCTTCATCCGGATCGTCGGCAAAGGGCATCATGTCGCCGACGACGCTTTGCAGCAGGTCGTTGAGCGTGACGATGCCTTCGGTCTGGCCGAATTCATTGACCACGAAGGCGAACGTCGCGCGTTGCGCGTGGAAGGTGCGCATCAGCTCCATCAGCGTCAGCGAGCCGGGAACGAAGTGCGGTGCCATCATCGGCATTTCGGCGAAATCGGGTTCGCCGGCCAGCGCCGCCTGCAGGATATCCTTGCTTTCGATGACGCCGATTGCATGCTGCAGATGGCCTTTGCAGATCGGCATCTGGGCGTGCGGCGATTCGCGCAGTACGCCGAGGTTGTGTTCGCGCGGGCGCAGCAGGTCGAGGTAGGCGACATCGGTGGCCGGCGTCATGATCGCCGCCACGCGCCGGTCTTCCAGGCGAAAGACGTTGCCCAGCAGATGGCTTTCCTCGGGGGCGATTTCGCCGGCACGCTGGCCTTCGTCGACATAGGCGAGGATGTCCTCGACGCTGATGACGGCCGGGGCGGCCTGTATCGGCAAGGCGCGCAGCACGAGGTCGGCCGACCAGGAGAGCAGGTGGATGGCCGGCGCGATGAGGCGGATGAAGAGCCGCATCGTCGGTGCGCAAAACATCGCCACTTTTTCCGGGTGTGCGATGGCGATGCGCTTGGGGATGATCTCGCCGAAGACGATGGTGAAGGCGGTGACCAGGGCGATGGTCACGGTCAGGGCAATTTCTTCCCGGGCCGAAGCGGCAAAGGGGAGCCAGCGCACGACGAGTTCGGCAAAGGTTTCCTTGAGCGCCGATTCGCCGAAAATGCCCGCCAGCAGTGCCGCCGCCGTCACGCCGGTCTGTGTCGCGGCGAGCAGGCGGCTCGGCCGATCCTTGATCGCCAGGGCTTGCGCGGCACGCGGGTTGCCGGCCTCGGCCAGCGGGAGGAGGCGCGATCGGCGCGCCGAGGCGAGCGCCATTTCGGCGAGCGCGAAATAGCCCGAGATGGCGATCAGCAGGGCCAGTATCCAGAGTCCATCCATCGGCGGCTTGGGGTCGGTGAGCGGGAGATTGCC
>JBAQRB010000098.1:0-58423 GCA_049295655.1 Rhodocyclaceae bacterium | reverse complement strand
CATGCTGACGTCGTCGCGACGGGGCTGGTTGCCCTGATGTTCGAGGAAGGGTTCGCGGATCTCGTCCTGCTGCGCGCTCATCGGTAAATTGCGGGCCGCGAGGATGGTCTTGTGCAGGCGGCGCTTGCCGTACGAGATGCGCTTGACTTCACCGACCTGGTCGATGATGCCGTCGGTGGTGACGTAGATTGCGGTGCCGGGCTGCAGTGCCAGTTCGCGGTTCTCCCAGCAGAAATCGAGCGGCGTATCGGTGTAGCCGACGCCGGTGCGCGGGCCGTCGAGCGTCTGTACTTCGGCGTCGCCGGGGTGCAGGTAGAAGAGGGGGGTCTTGGCGCCGGCATAGGTCAGCGTGTGCGTCGTCGTGTCGACCCAGCCGAAGGCGGCGTCCATGCCGTCGTCGGAGCGGTGGCCCTCGTCGTGGTGGTCGTCGTGTTCGGTGTGCGCCTTGCCCTCGATCTGGCCGAGCGCCTGCTTGACCGAGCGGTTCATGCGGCCGAGCAGCGCCGCCGGGTCGTGCCGGTTGTCGGCGGTCAGCAGGTTGTTCAGGTAGGAGGCCATGATCAGCGTCATGAAGGCGCCGGGGACGCCGTGCCCGGTGCAGTCGATGACGGCGAAGAAGTAGCCGTTGTCGAAGCGGCGGAAGTAGAGGTAGTCGCCGCCGACCGTGTCGCGCGGGTCCCAGATCATGAAGTAGTCGGCAAGGCTGCTCGCCATGTCCTGCCGCGAGGCGCGCAGGAACGAGGACTGGATGACCCGTGCGTAGTTGATGCTCTCCATGATCAGGTGGTTCTTGTCGGCCAGGTCGGCGGTGCGGTCGCTGACCAGGCGTTCGAGGTTGTCTCGGTTGAAGCGCACGGCCTCGGTCATCGTGTTGAAGGCACGCGCCAACTGGCCGATTTCGTCGTTGCGCTCGATTTCCATGTGCACGTCGAGGTTGCCGCCGGCCACTTCCTCGGTCGCCGCGATCAGCTTGCGGATCGGGAACGAGACGTACATCACGTAGAGCATGTAGATGACGACGACCAGCGCGCCGAGCGAGACGAGCAGGTTGAGCGCCAGTTGCTGGTAGAGATTCCACAGGCGATTTTCGATGCTCGTGTCGAGCAGCTTGGTGTAGTGGTCGAGCGCGGCGTACATCTGGCCGATCGGGCCGGCGGCGATGGCCTGCCCGGAATCGAGCGAGAGGTCGCGCTTGACGACGCCGAAGGCGTCCAGCCGGGCACTTTCCGACCAGGTCATGCCGGCAAAGAAGGCCTGCGGTGGCGAGTCGAAGAGCTTGCCGAGCAGCTTGAACTGGGTGAAGGTATCGACCGCTTCGCCGATCCCGGTCAGGCGTTCGACGTCGCCCGCCAGTTCTTTTTCGAGCGCCGGCATGGTGGTCAGCACTTTTTCATTGATCACGTCGCGTACTTCTTCAATCACGCTGCCGGTCATTGTGTTCAGCGAGATGATCAGGTTCTTGTCGTCGCGCAACAATTCGCGGCTGGCGTAGATGCCGGCGCCGATATCGCGAATCTTCGACGTCTGTTCGATCAGCGTCGGCATCTGGCGAACGACCAGCTGGGCGAGATAGAAGGTGCCGACGTAGGGATCGACCGACAGGTGCGTCGCATCGGCTGCGCTTGAGATCAGCGCGGTCAGTTTGACAATCATTTCATTGTGCTGCTCGAGCACGTGCATCTGGTCAATGTAGCCGTTCGCCTTTATTTCTCGCCACAAGCGCTGGGTTGCCAGCCAGCGTGGGTCGTCGGAGAGTGCCGGCATGTCGCTGCGAAAGTTGGTTTCGGCAGCGGCGATGGCGCTATCGATTTGCCGCTCGCGCTCGCGCAGCGCCGACAGTAGTAGCTTTTCATGCTCGACGCGGAAACCTTCGTCGGCGCTGGCCCAGGCGTTGGCCAGGCCACGATGCTGCTGCAGCGGTTCGATCACCGCGCGCAGCGGCTGGACGAGCAGCAGGCCGGTGCGTTCGAGCGATGCACGCCCGATCTGACCGGCGAGGCTGAAAAAGAGCTGGCCGGTCAGGAGCAGGATCGCCATCCCGGCGATCAGGCCGATGGTCTGGATTTTCTTCGGATAGCTGAGCCGGGACATCAGCTCGACAGCGGGATTGGCGGCCAGCCAGTGTGGCGCAGCGGCGGTCTGTTGCAACATGTGAACCTCGTTGTCGGAAAGCAGGCGCCACTCTAGTAATGGCACGTGACATTCGGGTTAATCCCGTGTTGCACTTCTATGACCGGTTGCCGATACGGCGGTTAGGGTGGTGTTTGCATCCCGTCTCTGATGACTCCCATCTAATTCCATGAGCGGAAAGGGTTTCTTTAGTTACCCACAAAATCTGTGGATAAGTCTGTGGATCGTTGCGCCCTGTAGGCGCTAAACCCATGCCTGGCAAGCGCTTTTCTTACTTTGCCGAAAGCTTGAGCAAAATGTAACTATTGATGTTTTTCAATGGCTTGCGTGTTTATGTTCGGCGTATGGAACATTTTTACCGCCAGTATTCAGCGCGCCATTCACAAAAATGGCTTCTGTGCGTAAGTCAAGTCTTGACAGCAAATTTTTTTGTTTTTTTCAGCCAGTCTGCCGGAGTCGTCGAGGTGCCCGTTGCCTAAAAAACGGGCTGTCCCATAAATGCCTTGCAAGACAGTTGTCTAAGGTAGTTATCCCGTGCTTATCCACAGGGTTGTGGGGTGTTTCTGTGCGTTGGGCGAAGGTGGCGCCAATTCGGGGATTGGCGTGCAGTCGTTTGTGGCGCGTGGAATTCATCTATTGGCGGCATTGCTGGCGTTTTTGCTTGATGGACGCGGTGGTCAGGGCAGGTTTCGTCGCGACTTTTCTTGCAAGCGTTGAGCATGTGATAGCAGTTCTTGCAATGACGCGCTTGAGTAGGTAAGCGCATGGCTGAGCTTCCCTTGGTTTGTGGTCGGGGGCATGCTGGATGCCGATAGTGACGAAAAGATGAATGGCGATTTTTTATTTGTGGGCTTTGCTTCGCTGCGGGCTCGCGCCCGATTGCTCGGGGCACTCTTTTTGGGCTTGCAAAATCCGCTTAATCGATATAAATTATATAAACCGTTTAGTTTTTTAAAAAGGAGTTCTCATGGTAAGCAATCCTGTTCCGGATAAAAATCAGCAAAGCGCGGCAGCGACACCGGAAAATGCTGCAACGGTGTCAAAGGCAGAGGCGTCCGCAGCAGAGGCCACTGTGACGAAAGCCGTGGCAAAGCCAGCGGCAAAACCGGCGGTGAAGCCGGCGGTGAAGCCGGCAGTGAAGCCGGCAGTGAAGCCAGCAGTGAAGCCAGCGCTCAAGCCAGCGGTCAAGCCAGCAGCAAAACCGGCGGTTGCTGCTTCTCCTGCCGCACTCCAGGCGGCTGCTGTTGCTGTTGAGAAAACAGTGGCCAAGCCATCCGCCAAGGCGGCTAAAAAGAGCGTCAAGCCGAAGAAGGCGAAGCTGGTTCGTGATAGTTTCTCGATGCCCGAGCTTGAGTACGGCTTGATCGCCACCATCAAGAAACGTTGTATTGCCAAGGGGGTGGCGGTGAAGAAGAGTGAGGTGCTACGCGCCGCCATTATCGGTTTTGCCGCGCAGCCCGATGCTGCCATTGCAACCGCCCTGGCCGCGCTTGACGTCATCAAGACGGGGCGTCCGCCGAAAAGTCAGAAATAAAAGAAGATTCGCCGGCTGCTTGTTCAGCCAGGTTTGACGGGGCGCCAGATCGGCGCCCTTTTTTCGTCTACCGTTCGTATTCCGCGGCTTCTCGCACAGCTTCTTGTTTTTGGCACCTGCGACGGACTGGTCGCCGGGTGGGCTGTGATTGTGTCTATCGCAAGTGGCACATTTAGTGCTTCTTGTGAGCGTGTGTTTTTTGCCTTCGGCAAAGTTATGCGTCAGGACGGCCAGTCCGCGGCAGAAGCTTTGCGGCAAGCGCGGCAAGGGGGCCGGGAGAAGGGTGGTGTTCCGGCAGTTTTTGCCGGTGAATTTGTTGCGTTCGTTGTTCTCGGTGAGCCCGGCAATGCGTTTTGCGGTGTCTCAAGCAATGCCGCTCAATAGTCTTGCTTATCAGGATAGCGCACTACTGTACATGCATACAGTAGTGCGCTATCCTGATATCAGTGGCTGGGCTGGCTGGTTGAAAAATGGATTTTCGACCAGCCGGAAAGTCTGGTCAGTTAATGCAAACGGGAGGTTTCAGGATGAATCGTATTCAGAACTGGTTTGATCAGATCATGGGGATTACTCAGATTGACCTTGGGCAGCGGGAGCGCGTGCGGCAGATATTCAGTGTTTCGCGAACGAGTCTGGCCGGGCTGGATACCCCCGCTTGCTGGCGGCGTCCCTGTCGGGTGTCGCGTATTTCGGGCCGTTCGTTGCGTAGCCATTGAGCGGCAGCAAGCGCCGCGCTGGCTTCGTTCTTGGGCGTGTAATGCCTTGTTCCTGAATCCGTGGCCCTCCCCGGCGACTCCGTCCCTGAGCTTTCGCCCGTGATTTTTCACCTTTCCGCTCTCTCGACCCCACCCAGGCGGGTGTTTTCGGTGTTCCGCAGGCGGTGTCCACCCGCTCGCGGCGCTTGGATCGGTTCAATTTCAGCGTTGCCGACGAGCAACGGACGGCACTTCGCCTTCCGTCGCCCCGAAATTCACGTTCTCCCGTTTCGTTATCAATCGCCGGCGGTCGTTCATCGACTTCGTGCCGGTCGCAGGCGGCCTTGCACATGAATGAACACCGGTACCACATGGTGCGCCAGCGCAGCAAAGTCCAGAATCAACTTGCGGGCCTTGGCAATGAACTGCGCCGCCCGCTACATCACCTCCTGTAGCATCGTCCGGAGCCGGCGACGTTTCGCCGAATGCTTCACCGGCGAGATTTCTCCCGTCAGCCCCAATTGCCCGATGAGCCGCAGGCAGTTGTAGGCGAACATCCCCAGATGCGGCAACGTGTCGTTGGTGTCGAACTTGTCCGATGGCAGCCGCTCCATGTTCAGGTCGGTCTTGATCTCGGAATGGAACTGTTCATGCGTCCCGTGATAGGCGTAGTGCGCAATGACCTTCTCCGGGGGCATCCGCCAGACTTGTCCACCAGCCTTCGACGTCGATCTCCGGCAGCCATCCGTCCAGCCACGGGGCGGCGCTGGCTACCTCGAACTACTGACCGATCAGCGACAAGCCAGCGCAGGCGGTCCGTCGGTGATGGGATTCTTTCTTCTCGAAACGTGGCATGTTCGAATTGAGTGAAGAGTGGCGATGCTAAATATTATTATGAATTCAATTGGTTGCGATTGATTTGTGATGGTTGCGAACGGATTCGGGATGTGGTCGGTTCGCCGACCTGATTTTTGACGGAGCCGGTTGTT
The DNA here is from genome assembly GCA_049295655.1 of Rhodocyclaceae bacterium. Classification (GTDB taxonomy): domain Bacteria; phylum Pseudomonadota; class Gammaproteobacteria; order Burkholderiales; family Rhodocyclaceae; genus CAJBIL01. The sequence goes on along the minus strand of JBAQRB010000098.1, from coordinate 53,075 downwards.
TTTTTGGACGAAATATCCGTGTCACTTGCGTCGTGCAGGATGTACGTGTCGATTTTTTCGAGGACAAGCCGTGAATGATCCGGCAACAATACTTCTTGTGGAAGATGATGATTTTGCGGCTATCGTCGTCACTGAAATGCTGTCTGCAGAATACGACTTGCAACATGTGAGCAGCGGTCAGGCGGCATTGAAGTTCTTGTCGCAGCAGTTGCCGGATCTGGTTTTACTTGATGTCGGCATGGCGGGAATCTCGGGTTACGACGTCTGTCGGGCAATCCGCAACGATCCAGCGAGCAAGGATTTGCCGGTCATTTTCCTTTCTGGCTCGGACGGTGACGCGGTACGTCTTGCTGGCGATGCCGCGGGCGGCGACGATTGCCTGACCAAGCCGGTGTCGGCAAGCGCGTTGCGTTCCAGGATCGGGTTTGCTTTGGCTAGCCATTCCCGATGTTTGCGGGCCGAGGACAGGTCATGCCGTCGACTTCCCTGAGCTTGATGTTGGTTGATCCCGACAAGGATTTTCAGACGCTTGCCACGAAATCCTTTCGGGCGCATGGGATTCTGGTTGTTTGCTGCGACAGCGGCAAGCAGGGGCTGGCGTTTTTAAGAGGCCGACGTTGCGACTTGATTTGCGTTGCGTCCGATTTGCCGGACGGCGATGGAATCGGGGTGTGCCAGCGCATTCGAGCCTTGCCGCAATATCGGAGCGTGCCGCTTGCGGTTTGTTCAGACGAATTTTCCGAGGAGCTGCGAGCCGGGGCGCTACTCGCCGGAGTCTGCGATGTTTTCCTCAAGAGCGAGGTGAGTCAGCTGGTCAATGTTTTTGCCCGGATGGCGATGCAGATGCTGCCGATTGACGCTCGCATCCTGTACGTGGAGCATTCCGTCACGCAGGCGCCGGCGATGCTGGAGCAGCTTGCACGGAACGGGCTCAAGACGGACTGGTTCCGCACGACCGAGGCCGCGTTGGTCGCCATCGAGAAAACGGACTACGACCTGGTTCTTGTCGGTATGCGGGGGATCAACGGCGCCATGCTTGCCAGGCGAATTCGCCGGATGGATAGCGCGTGGCACGAGATACCGATCCTGGCGCTGACGACATGGGACGATACGGCGCAGCGTATTGAACTCTTCAATATCGGCATCGATGACTATATGATCCGGCCGATCGTCGAAGCGGAGTTGATGGCGCGCATTCGCCGCATGCTTGAGCGTCAAAAACTGATCGCCGAGTTAACGACACACCGGACCTTCAGTTCCAACCTCGACAGCCTTGCGCGTGACGAACAATTCAAACAGGCCGAATTCGCGGTGCGGGACAGCGAGCTTGCCGCTCGTTTGGCGATGGATAATGCCCGTTCTGCGCTGGAGCAATTGAAGCTGCAAAAGTACGCGCTGGATCAACATGCGATTGTTGCCACGACCGATGCACAAGGGAAAATAACCTACGCCAACGACAAGTTCTGCCAGATCAGCGGCTATTCGCGCAAGGAGCTGCTGGGGCAGGATTATGCGCTTCTGAACTCCGGCAGGCACTCCCGTGCCTTCTTCAATGCGATGTACGAAACCATTACGCGTGGCGGCGTTTGGCACGGCGAGATCTGCAACCGGTCCAAGGAGGGGCATCTCTACTGGCTGGATGCAACCATTGTTCCCGCGATGGGGGGAAACGGGAAGCCAGAGCAGTACATCACTATCCGTACCGACATTTCCGAGCGAAAGCGGACCGATCAGGCGCTCGCCGCACGCGAGGAAATCTATCGCAGTATCGTGACTCAGGCGAGTGATGGCATCGTATTGATCGATACGGAAACCCTGCGTTTCGTTGAATTCAACGATGCTGCCAGAAAAGGACTGGGCTACAGCCGGGAAGAGTTCGCGCAGCTGCGCGTGCCGGATATTCAGGCTGAGCCGGATGAGGCTGCGCTGCTCAGGAGCATGTCCCGCATCATCGCCACCGGGCGAGGCAGCTTCGATACCTTGCACCGACACAAGGACGGAAGCTTGCGCAACAGCCACCTCAGTTACCGGGCAATCACGATTTCCGAGCGTTCCTGCGTCGTGGCGATCATCACCGACATTACCGAGCGCAAGGCCAGCGAACTGGAACTCAAACGCCATCGCGAGCATCTTGAAGAGTTGGTCGAGCAGCAGACGAAGGGCTTGCGGAACAGCGCTTCAATGGCCAAAAGCGCCCTGGATGAACTCAGGCTGCAGCAATTCGTGCTCGATCAGCATGCGATTGTCACCATTTGCGATGTCGATGGCCGCATTACCTACGGCAACGACAAGTTCAGCCAGGTCAGCGGCTATTCCCGCGAGGAGCTTATCGGGAACGATCACCGCCTGGTGAACTCGGGGCATCATCCGAAAGGCTTTTTCAAGGCCATGTATGAATCGATTTCCCAGGGCAATGTGTGGCACGCCGAAGTGTGTAACCGCGCCAAGGCCGGCCACTTGTACTGGGTGGATACCACCATCGTTGCCTTCATGGGGGAGGACGGAACGCCCCGACAGTACATTGCCGTGCGTACCGACATCAGCGAACGCAAACGCATTGAAGAAGCCGCACACGCCGCCAATCGCGCCAAGTCGGAGTTTCTGGCCAACATGAGCCATGAAATTCGCACGCCGATGAACGGCGTGGTGGGGATGATCGACGTTCTGCAGCAGACGCCGCTGACGGCTGAACAGGCGCGCATGGTCGATACCATCAACGACTCATCGCTGGCCTTGCTGCACATCCTGAACGATATTCTCGACTACTCCAAGATCGAAGCCGGCAAGCTGGCGATTGAATCTATCTCGACCTGTCTGCGGGATGTCGCCGAAGGCGTGGTGCAACTCATGATCACGACGTCGATTGCGAAATCGATCGAGCTTTCCGTCTTCGTTTCCCCGGAACTTCCGCGCTGGATACTCTCCGACCCGACCCGGCTGCGCCAGATACTGCTGAATCTGCTCGGCAACGCGCTGAAATTCACCGGCAGTCGCGATGGTCGTCGCGGGCGTGTGATATTGCGCGTCGCCCCCTGCATTCTGGGCGATGACGGCAGCGGCGTGCAATTTCGCGTGATCGACAACGGCATCGGCGTGAGCGAAGAGGCACTGGCCAATCTCTTTCGGCCTTTCACCCAAGCCGATGAAAGCACTGCCCGCCGCTATGGCGGTACCGGCCTCGGTTTGAGCATCACGCAACGGCTGGTGGAAATGATGTCGGGACAGATATCGGTGCGCAGTATTTTTGGCGAAGGTTCCGAATTTACCGTCGAGTTCCCGCTGCAGGAAGGCCTGCCCGACCGTCTGCTGGAGTCCGAACCCAGTCTGGCCGGACTGCATGTGCTCGCGGTGACCGGCGATGCCGAGTGTGCGCAGACCTTGAAGGCTTACTGCATTGCGGCAGGCGCTCAAGTCACCCTGGTCGATGCACTCGATGGACAGCGACTAGCCGAGGCGGCGCCCTTGGCGCACGTCACCGTTGTTCTGTTCGGCCTCGATGCAAGGGCCGATGACGAATCCGGGCTGTCCGGCTTCCTCGGAGTCGTTCGGCTGGTTGCGGATGGGGTGGGGCGTTGCCAGGGTAATCGGGTCACGGTGTCTGCCCGTCCGCTGCTCCATCGCGATCTGATTCATGGCGTGGCCTTCGCCAGCGGACGGTTGAACGTAGCGGATATTTTCGTTGGCAGCGAAAAAGTGCCGCTCCTGGCGAAGATAAAGGCGCCAAGCGTCGACGAGGCTTTTCGTGCCGGCCGGCTGATCCTGCTGGCCGAGGACAATGAGACCAATCGCGAGGTGATTCAGGAGCAGTTGCGTATCCTGGGTTATGCCGCGGAAATGGCCGAGGACGGTGCCGTGGCGTTGAAGATGTGGCGCAGCGGTCGCTATGCCTTGCTGCTCACCGATTGCCACATGCCGAATATGGATGGTTTCGAGCTGACCGCGGCGATTCGCCAGGCAGAGCCGAAAGGTACGCGCCTGCCGATTGTGGCGCTCACCGCCAATGCGATGAAGGGCGAAGCGCAGCGCTCTCTGGCGCAAGGGATGGACGACCACCTATCCAAACCGCTGCGTTTGAACGAGTTCGATGCCATGCTGGGCAAATGGCTGCCGCAGCCGGCGGCGGTTGAGTCGTCCGTTCGCTCGCGCGTTGCCGACCAAGGTGTGGGCCGCGCTGTGAGTGGTCAGCGGCGTGGTGTCGGCAATGGTGCCAGCAGCGGAGTCGGCGGATTACCGGTGCTTGATGAGGCGCCCGTTCTCTCCCGCTTTCCGGTCTGGGATCCGAGCGTACTGACGCATCTGGTAGGTGATGACGCCGCCACGCACCGGCGCTTGCTGGACGGATTCCTGCTTGCCGCGCAGGGACAGGTCGCTGCCATTGGCGCTGCGGCAGCGGCTGGCGAGACCGTCATCGTCGGCGATGTGGCGCACAAGCTGAAATCCTCGGCGCATACCGTGGGAGCGTCGATGCTTGGCGAATTGTGCCAGGCGCTGGAGACCGCCGGCCGTTCGGGCGACCGGCCGGCTTGCCGTACCTTGGGCGGGCGACTGGGTCAGGCATTTGTCGCCGTGGCGGCGCAAATCGGGCAAGCCGGCGCGGCAGGGGAGCGCCCGTGAGGCCGACGATGGATGGTCCGTTGTCCGCTGTCCCGGTTTTCGAGGTGGCGTCGGCACTGGCCCGGATTGATGGCGACGCCGGGATGTACGGCTATTTCCTGACCGTGTTTCGCGATAAAAATGCCGGTTGTGTCTGCAAAATTCGCGCCGCACTGCGTCGGGGCGATACCGCCGGCGCACGCGTTCTCGCCCATTCCCTGAAAGGCGGCAGCGCGACCGTCGGTGCCGTCCGGCTGGCGGCGGCCGCAGCCCGGCTGGAGAAAAGTCTGGAGGAGTCGGTGGCCGATGATCGCTTGCTGGCGATTGTCGAGGACGAATGGCAACGGGCGATGCGGTCCCTGGTCGCCCTGCTCGAATCGCCTTTGCAATGGTCGCTGGCCGTGTTTGAACGATAAAACGATAAGGGAAAGATGAATGAGTGAGCCGTTTGAGGTGGCAGTCGATGCCGGGATTGAAGTGGAGAAAATGCGTCTGCTCATCGTCGATGACGACCCGGTTGCCGCCGGCATGCTGGGGCTGATGCTGACCCGGCACGGCTATGCGGTGCGGGAGGTCGCCTCCGGCGAGGACTGCCTGGCTGTCATCGACGAATTCGTGCCGGAAATCGTTCTTCTCGACATCGAGATGCCGGGCGGGATCGATGGCTATGAGACCTGTGAACGCGTTCGTAACCGGTTCGACCGGAACAGCCTGTCGGTGATATTCCTCTCGTCGCATGACTCGCTGGAAGAGCGTTTGCGTGCCTACGATGTCGGCGGCGACGACTTCGTCGCCAAGCCTTTCGAGGCCGAGGAAATTCGCCGCAAGATCGCACTCGCGCTGAGCGTTGGCAGCAGTCGGAGGCAACTGGTCGCAGAAAAAATCTCGCTCGAGGAGACGATCGACGTCGCCATGCAGGGCTACGACGAAATGGGGGCCGTCCTCAAATTCACGCGTAGCGCCCTCGCTGCCCGGACGTTGTCGGCGCTGGCCGAACTGATGATCGCTTCGATGCGTTCCACGCAGGTCCACTGCCATGTCCAGTTGCGCGGCTCGGCGGCCGCCGGCACGCTGACCTTGACGCCCGCTGGCCTGGCTTCGCCACTTGAAGAATCGGTGATTGAGCTGATGAGTTCTCATGACCGGATTTTTCACTTCAGGAGCCGCATGATCATCAATTACGAGCGCGTTTCGATGCTCGTCGTCAACATGCCGTCTGACGACGAGATAATTGCCGGGCGCATTCGTGACTACGCAGCCATGATTGCCGAGGCGGCGGAAGACGCCGTGGAAAATATTTCGTTGCGTGCCGATGCGGTCGTCCGGGCCAAGGAACTCCGACACCTGGCCGAGGCAGGTTATGCCAACATCGAAAAACTGCAGGCGGATTATCGGACGCATCAGCTGGATGCCCGGCTTGAACTGGAACGGATGGTCGAGAAGATCGAAGCGATGTACTACAGATTCGGCCTGCTCGAAAGCCAGGAGGCGGCCATCAGCAATACCGTGCGTTCCAGCAAGGGCGAGGTACTCGATCTGTTCAACCGCTACGGGGCTGATGCCGATGGCCAATTTGCAATGATCCTGGATGGTCTCAACCGTGCCAGTGCGTACCGGATCGACCTGGAAGCGGGGTCGGCTGTGGTTGCCGAGGTCTGGGTCTGATCGCGTTAAGCGTAGTGCGATTTGGGTCAGCTGCGCTTTGTATTTCTCGCGGGAATCAAAGCGAAGCCTGATTCCGCTGGTCACGGGGCCAGGTCTCCCTAATAAAGGGGGAGCTTGATTGCCGGCTTATTTTGGTCGTGTGCTTTTTGTCGGGTGCGCTTGCGGGCTGGCGTCGCGCAAGATAAGGCTGGGCAGGGCGAACGGCGCAAGGCGCTCAAGAAAATCGAGCAGTTCGAGCACCGGCGAATTGCGGAAAAACCTCGCCATCGGCGTATCCATCCAGATTCGGTCGGAATAGGCCCATATCTCGTAGGGCGTGTCGCCCACGCCGTCGTTGTCGCGGTCGAAGCCTTCGTAGTTGTCCCAGTAGTTGCCATGCCATTCGTTGCCGGGCGCATCCCCCGCGTTGCCTGAAGCGCTCGAGTCGCCGACCATGGCCTGCCACAGGTTGTGTTCGAAGCGGTTGTGCAGGACGAGGTGGCCTCCCTTTTCGCCGTAGAAGGTGATGCCGGTCACGTTGTAGGCGATCCGGTTGTCGATCAGCACGATGCGGTTGATCGGGTCGAGCGGCGAGTCGGCAATGATGCCGACGGCGCAGTGGAGAATCTCGTTCCGATGGACGAGTACGGCGCTGCTCTCTTTCAGCGCGATCCCCGCACCGCTGGCTTCCATGGCATGCATGATGCGGTTGCGGCGGATGATCAGTCCTTCCGAATTCAGTGCGGTGATTCCGGTCGCGTTGTGTGAAAAAACGTTGTCTTCGATCAGCGAGCGGTGCGAGAAGAGGAAATTCATAGCGCGTCGGCTGTCGCGGATGCGGTTGCCGATGAAGCGGTTACGCGGCGAGTTGCTGACCGTGATGTCGCGGATCGTGGCGATATCGTTGGCTTCGATGCGGTTGCCCGTGCTGTACCAGAGGCGGATGCCATCGCCCCGGTCGGCCATTTCGTAGGGCTTGGAACGGATACGGTTGTTCGCCAGACGGTTGTCGTTCGACTGGTGCAGGGTAATGCCGAACATCGCGTTGTCGATGACGTTGTTCTCGATCCGGTTGCCGTCGCCTTTTTCGATCAGCACGCCCGAGTCGATGCTGTCGTGCGAGTCGCCCGAGTGCGTGATGTGCAGGCCGCGCAACGTCACGCCGCTGGCGTGCAGCGTGACTACCGTGCCTTTGCCGCCGCCATCGATGGTGGCCTTGCCTTTGCCGTCGATCAGGATGGGGCGCGTCACCCGCACCGGCCCCGAATAGATACCGGGCGGGACATTCAGCGTACCGCCCGCCGGCGTCGCATCGATCCACGGCTGCAAGGGCGGCGGGGATGTGGCGGCGAAGGCGGCCGGCAGAAAAGTGCCGGCCAGCAGGAGCGCTGCCAGGAATGGAGCCAAAATCGTAGCCAAAAGCGCAGCCGGTTTGCGGCAACAGGAAATCAGTTGCTGGCTTCGCGCGGCAGCCAGAGGCATTTGCCCTTGCTTTCTTTTTCGATGGCGGTCAGCTGCTGCGCGTGCTCGGCCAATTCCGCGTCGCTGGCGCGCAGAACGCGTAGCGCGTTGCGCTCGCTGCTGCTTTGCAGCTGGCGGGCGACGTCGAGCGCGTTGGCATTGTCGTTGCCGAGGTCCATGATCAGGCTTTCCTGGCCACGCGTCATGGCGACATAGACTTCAGCGAGAATTTCGGCGTCGAGCAGCGCGCCGTGCAGCGTGCGCCGCGAGTTATCTACGCCGTAGCGTTCGCACAGGGCGTTCAGATTGTTTTTCTTGCCCGGATGCAGGTCCTTGGCCATGCGCAAGGTGTCGCATACGCCGTGGCAGACGGTATTGACCGGCGCCATGTCGAGCAGTGCGAGTTCGGCATTGAGAAAGCCGATGTCGAACGGCGCGTTGTGGATGATCAGTTCGGCGCCGCGCACGAAGTCGAGAAATTCGGCGGCGATGTCGGTGAAGTGCGGCTTGTCGCGCAGAAAGTCGCGGCTGATGCCGTGTACGGCCTGTGCCCCCGAGTCGATTTCTCGTTCGGGGTTGATGTAGCGGTGAAAATGGCGATGGGTGAGGCGCCGGTTGGTCATCTCGACGCAGGCGATTTCGATGACGCGGTGCCCGAGCTTGTGCTCAAGGCCGGTGGTTTCGGTATCGAGAAAAATCTGGCGCATGGTGGTCTTCTGTTGGCGGCTGGATTGTGGCCGCAGTCAGTGCGCTGCGGCGTTGATCTGCATCATGAATCTTCTATTGCGAGCGGCTGGCTGCCCGCCGGTTGGCCAGAAATTCATCGATGCCGCGATTGGCCAGTCCGTCGGCATGCTCGTTGCCGACGTGGCCGGCGTGCCCCTTGACCCAGATCCAGTTGATCTGGTGCTGTTTGGCGAGGCCGTCGAGAATCTGCCAGAGGTCGGCATTCTTCACCGGTTTCTTGTCCGACGTACGCCAGCCGTTGCGTTTCCAGTTATGGATCCATTCGCTGATGCCTTTTTGTACATACTGCGAGTCGGTATGGACGCGAGCGACGGTCGGCCGCTTGAGGGCTTCCAGCGCGCGAATGACGGCGGTCAACTCCATGCGGTTGTTGGTGGTATCCGGCTCGCCACCCCAGAGTTCCTTGCGGTGTTCGCCGGCTTGCATCAGCACGCCCCAGCCGCCGGGGCCGGGATTGCCGCGGCAACCGCCGTCAGCGTAGATATCGACGATTTCTTCATTGGCCACGGTGTGAAATTTCCTTTTGAGCAACGGCGCCAAGTGCCTTGCCGGGCACCTTGCGCTGGTTCCAGGCGGGCAGGATCAGGCGCATGCCATGCACGCGCTTGACCGCCCGTAATAAATAGATGCCGCCGGCAAACCCCCACCAGCGGTCTCCGGCAGCTTCCATGAAGTGCGAGCGCCTGAGCCAGTGCGACTGCTCGAAGGGCGGGGCGTAGCAGCCGAAATTGCCGCGATCGACCTCCATGCCGAGCAGTTGCAGCCAGTCCCTGAGGCGAGGCACCGAGATGTAGTCGCCATTCCACGGGAAAGAATGCGGGCCGCCGGGCAGCCGTCGGCGCAGTCCCCATAGCGAGAGCGGGTTGAAGCCGACAATCACGAGCTGTCCCTCGGGAATCAGGATGCGTTCGGCCTCGCGCAGTATCTGGTGCGGGTCTTCGTGGAATTCGAGAACGTGCGGCATCACGACAAGATCGATGCTTTGCGCCGAAAACGGGAGCTGGCGCAGGTCGCAGAGCACGTCGACCTTGCCCGATTCGCCGGCGCTCTGGCGCAGGGGAATGCGGTTCTGTCCGAGCAGGTCGATTTGCGGCAATCCGAGTTGCAATGCGTTGTAGCCGAAAACATCGGCCAGCATGGCGTCGACCTTGCTCCGTTCCCACGCCATGACGTAGCGTCCTTGCGGTGTCTGGAGCCAGTCATCGATCCCGGGAATTGACATTTTCTGCACTTCTCCGACAATGAAACAATGTTCGACGTAATCCGAATCCCTGCCTTCACGGACAACTACATCTGGCTGCTGCGCAATGGCACGACGGCGGTGGTTGTCGACCCCGGCGATGCGCGTCCCGTTATCGATCTGCTCGAACGCGAAGGGCTGGCGCTCGCGGCAATCCTGATCACCCATCATCACGCCGATCATCAGGGCGGTGTTGCCGATCTGCTGGCGCATTGTCCCTGCGCGGTCTTCGGCCCGGCGGCGGAGTCTATCACAGGCCTGACGCAGCCTTTGCACGGCGGTGAAACGGTTCGCATCGATGCGCTGGACGCCGGATTCAGCGTCATCGCGGTCCCCGGTCATACGCTTGGACACCTTGCTTATTATGGCGCAGGCGCCTTGTTCTGTGGCGATACGCTGTTCGGTGCGGGCTGCGGTCGCCTGTTCGAGGGAAGCCCGGCACAGATGGCCGATTCGCTTGCCCGGCTGGCGGCGCTGCCCGATGAGACGGCGGTCTATTGCGCACACGAATACACCGAAGCCAACCTGCGTTTCGCGCTGGCCGTCGAACCGGGCAATCCGCGTTTGCAGCTGCGGGTCGATGCGGTGGCGGCGATCCGGAGCAGGGGCTTGTCGAGCGTGCCGTCGACGATTGCGCTGGAAAAAGCGACCAATCCGTTTTTGCGCTGCGGCGAGCCGGAAGTGATTGCCTCGGTGCGGCGCCGGGTGCCTCGGGCCGCCGGTGCGCTGGCGGTTTTTACGGCGCTGCGCGAGTGGAAGAATAATTTCTGAGCTTGCTGCGCACATCGATCGGGTGGGCGAGCGCCGCTGCGCCAACTGCGCGGCCTATTTGGCTGTTCCGAGCGCTTGTTTGAGGGTGTCGAGCACCTTGGCCGCATTGAACGGCTTGACGATGAAGCCGTTGGCGCCGCTCTGGATCGATTCCTGCACATTGTCGACACTCGGATTTCCGGTGATCATCACAATGGCGATTTCTGGGTGCATTTCCTTGATTGCCTTCAGCGCTTCGAGGCCGTCCATTTCGGGCATCATGACATCCATGCAGATGAGGTCGGGTTTGTTGCGCTCGATGAATTCGACGGCAAGTGCACCATTTCGCGTCTCGCCGATGATCTGGTAATTCTCATTGCGCAGGATGCTGCGCAGCAAGGTGCGCATCAGGTCGTTGTCGTCGACGATGAGGATCTTTGCCGGAGTCTTTTTTGCCATCTTCGTAAGTTTCAGTTGCTGATTGTCTCAGGCAGGGTGGTCCGGTGACCCCAGTTCTGCCCTCGTGCTGTCCTCGATGATGAGTGTTTTCATCATGACCAGCCCGTGGATAAAGTGTATCTTTTCATTTTAGCCTGATTGCCTTGAAAATGGGCTTGTCGGGTCTGGCTATGCCATGTTCTTGATAGATCCCCCCCCCCCCCCTGATTCTTCATTGAATGCCCGCCGCCATGATCGACAAAGCCGCGATTGCGACAACCCTTCGGTCGCCCAAAGCCAGAAAGCACGGACTGCGTGCATTGCTTGCGTTTATTGCGATCAGCATCGCCGGTTTTTTTATCGTGCCGCCTGTGCTCAAGTCGGTTCTGCTCGACAAACTGTCCGAAGCGCTGCATCGGCCGGTTTCGATTCAGGGCATCAGTTTCAATCCCTATACGCTGTCGCTGCAGATCGATGGTTTTGTGGTCGATGAGAAGGACGGCGGCGAACCCGTGGCAGGTTTTGACCGCCTGTACGCCAATCTCGAGTCGAGTTCCTTGTTCCGGGGTGGGCCGGTCGTCAGTGAAATACGCCTGGAAGGCGCCAGGCTCAGGATTGTTCGCCTGGCGGATCAGCGTTACAACTTTTCCGACCTGATCGACGAGATGCTGGCCAAGCCCGAATCGACGACGCCGCTATTGCCATTCTCGCTCAACAATATCCAGCTCTCCGGCGGGGCGATCGAGTTCGACGATCGACCGCTGGGTAAACAGCATGTCGTCAGCGATATCAATCTGACCCTGCCTTTTATCTCGAGCCTGCCCTATGCTGTTGAAATTTTTGTCGAGCCGGCCTTTTCGGCAAAGGTCGACGGTGCGTCGCTGGCACTGAAAGGCAAGAGCAAACCGTTTGCAAAATCGCATGAAAGCGAGCTGGTGCTCGATCTCGATGACTTCCCGATCGGCAAATACCTCGACTATTCGCCGTTGCAGTTGCCGATCAAGGTGCACGCGGGGGCGCTCGACGGCGATCTCAGGCTGCTTTTCCTGCAACAGCAGGAAAAGCCGTCGACGCTCGGCCTGTCGGGGAGCGTGGCCTTGAAGGACCTGCGGATCAGCGAGTCCACGGATTTGCCGCTGGTTTCGGTCAAGCGTCTTGATCTGCTCATGGGATCGGCGGACTTGCTGAATCGCAATTTCGTTGTCGATCGTATTGCGATCGATTCGCCCGAGATTCATGCCCGGGTCGGGCGGCAGGGGACGATCAACTGGCTCGACCTGCTCCCCCAATCCCCGTCCGCCGACAAGGCCGAAGAGCCGCCTGCGCTGCCCGTGGCGTGGTCGATTGCGGCGGCCAGCGTCAAGGGCGGCGTCGTGCACTGGCTTGACGAGTCGGGCGGCAAGTCGGTGCGTGCGAGCATCGAGGGTTTCGATCTGGATCTGCGCAAGCTCGACAGCAAGGGCAGCGTTCCGGCCGAGTTCGATGTCGCCTGGCGAGTCAAGGCGCAGGAATGGCTCAAGGTCGACACCATTGCCGTGAAAAACGGCCTGTTCAATCTGGCAAAACACGAATTACTGCTCGGCGACGTGTCGGTGCGCGGGACGCGCATGCTGATCCGCCGCGCCGCGGATGGCTCGATCGACTGGCTCAAACCGCCGTCGCTGCGCGCCGTGCAGACGGCACAAAAAACCGCCAAAGAGGAAGAGGCGCCATGGAAGGTCAAGGTCGTCAAGTATCGCGGCGAGGATATCGGCGTGCGCTTCGAGGACAGATCGGTGTCGCCGGCAGCGGTGAACGTCATCGAGGGGCTGGCAGTCGATATCGACAACCTGTCGCTTGAACCGGGCCAGACGGCTACGCTGGCTTCCCGCTTCAAGCTCAATGGCAAGGGGTCGGTCGATATCGGGGGTAGCGTGAAGCTGTTTCCGTTCGATACGAATCTCAAGCTGGCGGTCAAAAGCGTCGAATTGCTGCCGCTGCAGCCTTATTTCACCGAGAACCTGAACGTTGCGGTGACACGCGGCCAGGTGACGCTCGATGGCGACTTCCAGTTGCGCCAGGGCACCGATCGCTTGGCCGGTGGTTTTGCCGGGCAGGCGACGGTTGGCGATTTCAATGCGATCGACAAGATCAATTCGGCCGATTTCCTGCGCTGGAAGTCGCTCTATTTCGGGAAGGTCGATCTGCGCCTCAATCCCGATTCAGTCTCGATCGGCGAAGTGGCGCTCGCCGATTTCTTTGCCCGCGTCATCGTCAGCCCCGAGGGCAAGCTCAACCTGCTGCAGATGGTGCGCAAGAGCGATCAGCCGGCTACCGCATCGGTGCAGACCGCCGAGGCAGCCGTCCGGCCCGTCGAGTCTGGCGGTGGCAAGGCGGTTGCACCGCTTGCCGTCGCCGACAGGACACCGCTACCGGTAAAAATCGGCAAGATTACCCTGCAGGGCGGCAGTGTCAATTTCACTGACAACTTCGTCAAGCCGAATTATTCGGCCCGTCTGAAGCAGATCGGTGGCCGGGTCAGCGGGCTCTCCTCGGCGCCTGACAGCGTGGCGAGCCTTGATTTGCGCGGCAGCTACGATAATGTCGCGCCCCTGACCGTGATGGCCAAGATCAATCCGCTGTCGGCCAAGCCTTTCCTCGATCTGCAGGCCGACATCAAAGGCATCGAAATGACCTCGCTTTCTCCTTATTCGGGCAAGTATGCGGGTTATGCCATCGAAAAGGGGAAGCTGTCGCTGTTCGTGAAGTACAAGATCGAGAACAACCAGCTGGAGGCGGAAAACCGGGTTTTCGTCGATCAGCTGACCTTCGGCGATGCGGTCGACAGCCCCGATGCGACCAAGCTGCCGGTCACGCTGGCGGTGGCGCTGCTGAAGAACCGGAATGGCGAGATCGATGTCAATCTGCCGATTGCCGGCTCTCTCGATGATCCGCAGTTCAGCATGGGCGGACTGGTGATCAAGGTGATCGTCAATTTGTTCGTCAAGGCGGTGACTTCGCCCTTTGCCTTGCTTGGTTCGATTTTTGGCGGTGGCGAGGAATTGTCGTTCATCGAATTTGACTATGGTCGCGCCATGCTCACGCCGTCTGCCGAGAAACGCCTCGAGAATCTCGGCAAGGCGCTGCTTGACCGCCCGGCGCTCAAGCTCGAAATCGAGGGGCGGGTCGATCCCGAGCGCGATCGCGAGGGGTTGAAGAGTGCCCGTATCGAGCGCAAGGTGAGGACGCTCAAGCGTGACGATCTGGTGAAGAAGGGGATCGAGAGCGGTGCGCTCGAGACGGTCGAGGTCGGCGCACAGGAATACCCGGTGCTGCTCGAGCGCGTCTATCGTGAAGAGAAGTTTCCCAAGCCGCGCAATCTGGTCGGCATGGTCAAATCGCTTCCCGTCGAGGAAATGGAAAAACTGATGCTGACCCATTCGACCGTAGGCGATGACGATCTTCGGGCCCTGGCCGATCGCCGGGCGAAGGCAGTCCGCGACTGGCTGATCGCCCGCGAGCTTTCACCGGAGCGGATCTTCCTGCTTCCCGCCAAGTTCGGGGTGGCCGATGCCAAAGCCGGGGCGAGCGAAAAAGCCAGGGCAAGCCGTGCCGATTTTTCGCTCAAGTAGGACGCAAGCCGTGCATGAACTTGTTCCTGCCCTTCCTGCATCGGCTTGTATTGTCTTTGGGCGGCGGTGACCGATGAGCAATGTCCTGTATTACGCGCTGGCAGCGATCGGCCTTGTGGTCCTGCTGCTGCAGATTCTGTTGCTGCAGCGTTCGGCACGTGCCGGGCAACCGGTCGAATCCTATTTCCGGGCTTTGGAAGGCGGACTGGGCCGGCTGGAGCGCGAGTTGCGCGAGGAACTGGCGCGCAGCCGGCATGAATCGGCGCAGGCGTCGCGTGGTGACCGCGAGGAGCAGTCGCTGGCGCTCGCTCGCCTGGCCCAGACGCTGGCGGCGCAGCTTGCGCAGCTCGGCGCCTTGCAGCGTCAGCAGCTCGAATCCTTTGCCCTGCAACTGACGCGCCTGACGCAGAGCAACGAGCAGCGCTTCGAGCAGCTGCGGCTGGCGGTTGAAACGCGGCTTGGCGCCATGCAGGCCGACAACGCGAGCAAGCTCGAGGAGATGCGCAAGACGGTCGACGAGAAGTTGCATGCCACGCTGGAGCAGCGCCTGGGCGATTCGTTCAAGCTGGTCAGCGAGCGGCTCGAACAGGTGCATCGCGGGCTCGGGGAGATGCAGACGCTGGCGGCCGGCGTCGGCGATCTCAAGAAGGTGCTGACCAACGTCAAGACGCGCGGCACCTGGGGCGAGGTGCAGCTGGAGGCGCTGCTCGACCAAGTGCTGACTGCCGAACAGTACGAGAAGAACGTGGCGACCCGGCCGCAGGGCAATGAGCGCGTCGAGTTTGCCATCCGCCTGCCGGGGCGCGAAATGGGGCACAAGCTGGGCGGTGATGACAACCGGCCGGTGTGGTTGCCGATCGACGCCAAGTTTCCGATGGAGGACTACCAGCGCCTGCTCGAAGCGCAGGAACGCGCCGATCCGCTGGCCGTCGAGGTGGCGGCCAGGGCGCTCGAGATGCGCCTGCGCGACGAGGCGAAAAAGATCCACGACAAATACGTCGAGCCCCCGTTTACGACCGATTTCGCCATCCTCTATCTGCCGATCGAGGGACTGTATGCCGAAGCACTGCGCCGGCCCGGTCTGGCCGATGCCCTGCAGCGCGACTGGCGGATCAGCATCGCCGGTCCGACGACGCTGGCTGCCTTGCTCAACAGCTTGCAGATGGGCTTTCGCACGCTGGCGATCGAGCAGCGCTCGTCGGAAGTGTGGGGCGTGCTCGGGGCGATCAAGACCGAGTTCGGCAAGTTCGGCGAGGTGCTCGAAGCCACCCGCAAGAAGCTCGAGCAGGCGACGCGAAGCATCGAATCCGCCGGTGTCCGTACGCGGCAGATCGAACGCAAGCTCAAGAGTGTCGAGGCGCTGCCGATATTGGATGCGCAGGCAAGGCTCAGCGATCTCGAAGAATTTGAGCCCGTCGACGACGCATGAAAGCGGTGATGGATGCAGCCGCACTGGTTGCTGCTTTTCGGGCGACGATTTACCGGGTTGAAATGCCCGAAGGGCGCTTCGATTTGCGGATCGGTGTCGTCGATCCGGCTTTCGATGCGTGTTTGCGGCGGCTGGGTATCGGCCGCTGGGGAATTGTCACCGCGTGCAACCCGGGCGCCATGCAGTTGTCAAACGGTTTGAATGACGAACGTCGGATGCAGTTGCAGGTCTGCCTGCAGCGCCTCGGCTGGACGTTCCTTGAGGCATGCAACCTCGATGCGGCGATGGCGTGGCCAGCGGAGCCGGGGTGTTTCGTGCCGGGGATCGCCCCGGCCTCGTTGCGCGCAGTGGCGCTTGAGTTTTCGCAGCTTGCCGTCGTCTGCGGAGAAACCGGATCGGCGCCATGTTTGCTGTGGGTTTGAGTCCGCAGACGGCGCATTTGCGTGACATCGTTCGCAGAAGATGCCGTTGGATACGCGTAGAATGCGCATATAACAAAAGTGATAGGGCGTCATGGGCAGGAGTATTGGTCGTTTCGAGATTGTTCGCGAACTGGGCCGGGGAGCGCAAAGCGTCGTCTACTTGGCGCGCGATCCGCATTTGCAACGGGAAGTCGCGATCAAGACGCTGCATTTCTCGAATTCCAGTCCGGCGCAGAATCAGCAGCTGCTCGCCGAGGCGCGCATGGTCAGCCAGTTGCGTCATCCGAACATCGTTCCGATCTTCGAGGCCGGGGAAGAAGAGGGCGATCCCTATCTGGTTTTCGAGTACGTGCAGGGGAAAAACCTTGCCGAGTATCTGAAAACCAGCGGTGCGCTGACGCCGGTCAAGGCGATTGCGATCATGCAGCCGATTCTCGATGCGATTGCCTGCGCTCATGCGGCCGGCATCATCCATCGAGATCTCAAGCCTAACAATATCCTGCTCAACGAAGACGGCATGCCGCGCGTCATGGATTTTGGCATCGCGGCGCGCATCGAGGCCCCGTCGAAGGGCGACTCGGATTTCAGCGGCACGCCGGCCTACATGGCACCCGAATACATCGCCAGTCGCGAAGTCAGCGAACGCAGCGATGTGTTTGCCGCCGGTCTGGTTTTCTATGAATTGCTGACCGGCAAGCGTGCGATCCAGGGGCGCGACGCGTATCACGTGATGAATCAGATCGCCAACGACGATCTGCGTCTGCCCACCGACGGCAGCGTCACGCTCGACGACTCGATTGCCAGCGTGCTCTACAAGGCGCTGGCACGCGACCCGCAGCAGCGTTACGCGTCGGCGATCCAGATGTGCGAGGCGCTCGATGCCTATCTTGAGCCGAACGAGCTGATTGCCCCGTCGTCCGACGTCAAGCGCAGCACGGTCGATTTCCTGTTGCGGCGCATGCGCCACAAGAGCGACTTCCCGGCGCTTTCGGAGTCGGTCAGCGCGATCAACAAGATCACCGCGTCGGAAAAGGAAAGCGTCTCCCAACTCTCGAGCTCGATCCTCAAGGATTTTTCGCTGACCAACAAGATCTTGCGGCTGGTCAATTCGGCACATTTTCGACAGGCGGGCGGCGGCAATATCAGTACGGTGTCGCGTGCCGTGGTGGTGCTTGGTTTCGACGCCGTGCGCAATATCGCGATTACGGTGATGCTGTTCGACCACCTGCAGAACAAGAGCAACGCCAACCAGCTCAAGGACGAATTCCTGCGCGCCAACCTGGCGGGCATTCTGGCCAAGGATATCGGCAAAAAGACCGCTGCGCGCGATGTCGAGCAGGTCTTCATCTGTTCGATGTTCCACAACCTCGGCCGCATGCTGAGCCAGTTCTATTTTGCCGAGGAGAGCGAAGAGATCAAGCGCCTCATCGAACAAAAACCCTGCTTGGAAGAAGCCGCGTCGGTACAGGTGCTCGGGATTTCGTTCGAGGAACTCGGCATCGGCATTGCCCAGACTTGGGGATTCCCCAACCTGATTGTCGGCAGCATGCGGAAGTTGCCGAGTGGCAGAGTGCGCCAGCCGAACACCCCGGAAGATCGCGTGCGCGTCCTGTCCGCTTTTTCGAACGAGCTATGCAAGGTGATCGCCGAGGCGACCCCCGAGCAGCGGCAAAAGGAGTTGCGCAAGGTGGCGCTGCGCTTTGGCGACAGTATCGATATTTCAGAGCAGGATCTGCGGCAGACGATCGAGAAATCCTTCGACGAAGTGGCGCAGTTCGCCAACGTGATTCACCTCAATCTGCAGCAGACACCTTTTGGCCGACAGATCAAGGCGCGCAGTATTGCCCATGACGGTTCGGACAGTGCCGCACGAAGTTCTGGCGATGGCTTGTCGTCGACGACGGTGCTCGCCGACACCGTTCTGGCCGGCGCCGTGGGTAGCCGCACGATCGATGCCGAAAGCGGTTTGCCGGACAATTCCAGTTCGGCCGAATCGATCCTGATGGCCGGGATTCAGGACATCAGCAACACCCTGGTCGAGGATTTCAAACTCAACGACGTGCTGCGCATCATTCTCGAAACCATGTATCGCGCCAAGGGCTTCAAACGGGTCATTCTGTGCATCCGGGACGGACGTACCAATACGATGCAGGGGCGCTTCGGGTTCGGTCCCGATGCGCCGGAGACAGCTAAGCGCTTCAATTTCTCACTGGTTTTCGTGCCGGATATTTTTCACGCGGCATTGTCGAACGGCGTCGATATCCTGATCAGCGATACCAACGATCCGAAAATCTCCCCGCGCATTCCGGAGTGGTTCCGCAAGGGGGTCGGTGCCGAGACTTTCCTGCTTTTTCCGCTCTGCGTGAAGGGGAATCCGGTCGCCATGATTTATGCCGATCGCGACTACACCGGTGAGATTGTTGTCTCCGACAAGGAGTTGTCGCTGCTGCGCACGCTGCGCAATCAGGCCGTGATGGCGATCAAGCAGTCCACCTGAACCGGCTTTCCCTGCTTTCGCTGTGCCGGGCGAACGAAACCGGCTGCTGTCGTTGGCGCGAAACCCTGATGCATCCATCCGCATCAGGGGCCAATCGATTGTTTACCAGAGCTTCCACCACGCTTCCTTGCGCTCCAGGCCGCGTTCGTAATAGGCGCTCTTCGGGTAGTTTTTCCGCATTACGCGCTCGACGTCGTCGCGCAGATCGTTCATGCCCAGCAGGTCGTAGCCCTTGACCATGACGAATAGCGCTTCCTCGGTCGCCGGCGCATCCGGGTAGTTCTTCAATGCGTATTGGGCACGATTGATGGCGGCAAGGTAGGCGTTGCGCTTCATGTAGTAACGGGCGACATGCACTTCGTGCGAGGCCAGCGCGTTGACCAGATATTTCATGCGGGCGACGGAATCCGGCGCGTATTTGCTTTCCGGAAAGCGGGTAGCCAGTTCCTTGAACGCGTCGAAGGCTTCGCGCGCGCCTTTCGGGTCGCGTTCGGTCATGTCCTGGTTGCTGATCGTGCCGAGAATGCCGAGGTCCTCGTTGAAATTGACCAGGCCGCGCAGGTAATAGACGTAGTCGACGTTGGCGTGATTCGGGTGCAGCTTGATGAAGCGATCGCAGGCCGCGATTGCCGAAGCCGGTTCGCCGGATTTCCAGTAGGCGTAGGCGACTTCGATCTGCGCCTGCTGCGCATAGCGGCCGTACGGGTAGCGCGATTCAAGCTTTTCGAAGTACTTGATCGACTTGTCGTAAGCCCCTTCGCTCAGGGCATCCTTGGCTTCCGCGTAGAGCTTGTTGGCCGACCAGCCGCTGGTTTCATCCTTCTGTTCGGGGAGTAAACCGCAGCCCGTAAGGATGGTGGCGAGGAAAAGCGCCGCAATAACCGCTAAACTACGCATGATGAAGATTCCACAGAAAAACACAGAGATCGATTCGCCCGAAGCCCATTGCCTCGAGCGCGCCGATTATAGCGCAAACATACGGCTGGCCCTTTCGGTTCCTCCGGCTTGCGGCGGTCAGCGTCTGGACCAGATTCTCGCCCACCTCCTGCCGCAGCATTCACGCAACCGCCTGCAGGGCTGGATTCGTGAAGGGCGGGTTGCGGTCGGGGCGGTCACGGTTGTCGAACCCAAGCAGAAACTCTGGGGCGGCGAGAAAATCGAGCTTGCCGAAGTACCTGATGAGCGTACCGAATCGGCCTTGCCGGAAGATATTCCGCTGCAGGTGGTGTACGAGGATGAGACCTTGCTGATCCTCGACAAACCGGCCGGCCTCGTTGTTCATCCCGGCAGCGGCAACTGGAGCGGCACCTTGCTCAATGCCTTGCTGCATTATGCGCCGCAACTCGACAAGGTGCCGCGCGCCGGCATCGTCCATCGCCTGGACAAGGACACCAGCGGCCTGATGGTGGTGGCCAAGACACTGGAAGCGCAGACCGATCTGGTGCGCCAGATGCAGGCCCGGACGGTCAAGCGCTACTACCAGGCGCTGGTGCGCGGCGAGGCGACGCAGGGCGGGACGGTCGATGCGCCAATTGGCCGCCACCCGACGCTGCGCACGAAAATGGCCGTGGTCAAAATGGGCAAGCCGGCGCGCACGCACTACCGTGTCGTCGAGCGCTTCATCGACTGCACGCTGCTCGAATGTGCGCTGGAAACAGGACGTACGCATCAGATTCGTGTACACCTGACGTCGATTGGCCATCCGCTGGTCGGCGATCCGGTCTATGGCAGCGGCGCCAGCCGGGTGCCGAAAGGGGCCGATTTCCACCGGCAGGCGCTGCATGCGCGTCGTCTGGGTCTCGTTCATCCGGCAAGCGGCAAGCCGATGGTGTGGAAATCGCCGTTGCCGGACGATATCGCCGAATTGCTCAATATCCTGCGCTCGGAAGCCTTCGAGGCACGTGCCCTCGAGGAGGAAGAGGACGAGGACTGGGATGATGAGCTGGAGGGCGGCCCGCAGATCATCTACGCCTATGGCGATGGCGGGGATGAAGACCCCGAGTGCGATGAATGATCGGTGGATCGTTCCCGACTGGCCTGCACCACCCCGGGTGCGCTGCCTGACGACAACCCGTCATGGAGGCGTCAGCACGGGCGCGTACACCAGCCTCAATCTGGGCGATCACGTCGGCGACGATGTGTCGGCGGTCGCCGAAAACCGCCGCCGCGTTGCAGCCTGCCTGCCTGCCGAGCCGCTCTGGCTGCAGCAGGTGCATGGCACGCAAGCGGTTGATGCCGGTGTGGCTGGCGGGCATCCGCTGACGGCCGACGCCTCGTTTTCTCGCCGACCCGGCACCGTTTGTGCCGTGCTGACCGCCGATTGCCTGCCGGTGCTGCTTTGCGATCGGTCGGGCGAGGTCGTTGCGGCGGCGCATGCCGGATGGCGCGGCCTGCAGGCCGGCGTCCTTGAACAGACGGTGGCGGCCATGGCGTGTCCCGCCGCCCAGCTTCTTGCCTGGCTGGGGCCGGCGATCGGCCCGGCTGCTTTCGAAGTCGGTGACGACGTGCGCAGGGCCTTCGTTGCGCAAAACGACACAGCGGAAGCCGCGTTCACGGCCTTGCAGCCCGGCAAATGGCTGGCCGACATCTATCTGCTGGCCCGCCTTGCCTTGGCGCGGGCCGGGGTCGGCGCCGTTTATGGCGGTGGCTACTGTACGGTTGAGGAGGCGACGCGTTTCTTTTCGTACCGGCGCGATGGCGTGACCGGCCGCATGGCCTCGCTGATCTGGCTGGCGGCTGACTAGCCCGACCGGCCCTATCCTTCGCGTATAATCGCGCCTTCCTTTTCCGGCACATCCCCATGTCCACGTTGTCCTGGATCCTCCTGATGAGCCTTGTCGGCGGTGCGATCAGTGTGCTCGGCGCTGCGGCCGTCACCTGTTTCATCAGTATTTCGAGCGTTTCGGTTCTTGTTTCGTATGCGATCGGCGCCATGCTTGGCGCGGTTTTCCTGGAAATACTGCCGCACGCTTTTGAGCACACCAGCAACATTCAGAGCACGACGACGACGATTCTGGCCGGTATTCTGGTTTTCTTCGTGCTGGAGAAACTCGTGCTCTGGCGGCACTGCCACCACGATCATTGCGAAGCGCACGATGCACAGCCGCAGGCCCACGATCACGGTCGTTCCGGCATGCTGATCCTGCTTGGCGACACCTTCCACAATTTTGTCGACGGCGTGCTGATTGCCGCTGCGTTTCTCGAAAATACCCAGCTCGGTATCGTTACGGCGCTGGCCATCATTGCGCACGAAATCCCGCAGGAACTGGGCGACTTCCTGGTGCTGATCCATTCCGGCTACAGCCGTGCCAAGGCGCTTGCGTTCAACCTGCTGTCGAGTCTGGCGACGCTGGTTGGCGGCCTGCTGGCCTACTTTGCCTTGAGCGGCATGCAGCAGTGGGTGCCGACCATGCTCGCGCTGGCTGCGGCGAGCATGATCTACGTGGCGGTGGCCGACCTCATTCCCGGCCTGCACAAGCGCACCGGCCTGCGTGCGACCTTGCAGCAGGTGCTATTGATCGGGCTTGGCGTCGCTTCGATCTGGGGAGTTCGCGAACTGGTCGCCGGCCACGGCGGCTGAGCGTTTGGCTGAACGCTGTCGGCGTGCCTTCGTGCCGAGCAGCCAGAAGAGCAGGGCGGTTGGCGCCAGACCGTAAAAAACGAAACTCAGCACGCCGGCGACAAGACTCGTTTCGGTAAGCGCCATGAGCAGCGTGACATAGAGCCAGCCGATTGCAATGATGTACATGCGCGCATTATAGGCGCTGCTGCACCGCGATGTTGCCGTTGCAAGCGGCCCGCTCGTCAGCATCGCCCTCCAATGCTGCACGTCAGGGCAGGAACACTCTGGCATTGACAGCTGGCATGGTGCAATGCAAAATCAATGCACAACCACACGACCAGCCCCTTCTCACCGCACGCTGTTCCAACCCCCCGCGAGGAATGTTACATGTCAAAATCGCCGGATTCTTTTGTGCCCGCGATGCAAAATTTTGTTCAAGCCGGGCAGGCGCTGGCGCAGAATTTTCTGGGCTTCCTGAATGCCCAGCATGCCGCTCAGCAAAGCGGAGAGAAAACCGCACCGCCGATCGCCAGCCCCGATCCCGAGCAGATGGCCCGCTTGCAGAAAAGCTATATGGAGCAGCAGCTGCAACTCTGGAATTCGATGCTGCTGCGTGGCAAAGGCGAAGGCAAAGGCGAAGCCGGTACGCCGGTTGTCGCGCCGGAGCCGGGCGATCGCCGCTTTTCGGCGCCGGAATGGCAGAGCAGCCCGATGTTCGATTACGTCCGCCAGTCCTATCTGCTCAATTCGCGCTTCATTCGCGAACTGGTCGAGGTTTTGCCCAGCGAGGACGAGAAAGAGAAGAACCGTGCCCGTTTTCTGGCGCGTCAGTACATTGACGCCCTCTCTCCGGCCAATTTTGCAGCAACCAATCCGGAATTCGTGCGGATCGCCGTTGAGAGCAAGGGCCGCAGCATCACCGACGGCATCAACAATCTGATCAAGGATTACGAAAAAGGCCGCATTTCGATGACCGACGAATCGGTCTTCGAGGTCGGCACGAATCTCGCGACCACCGCAGGTGCCGTGGTCTATGAGAACGACGTGATGCAACTGATCCAGTACGCGCCGCTCACGCCCAAAGTGGCCGTACGGCCGCTGCTGATCGTTCCGCCGTGCATCAACAAGTATTACATCCTCGACCTGCAGCCGGAGAACTCCTTTGTCCGTTATGCCGTCGAGCAGGGCAACACGGTGTTCCTGGTTTCCTGGCGCAACGTCAAGGACGATCTCGGTCATCTGACCTGGGACGATTACCTCGAGAACGGTCCGATCAAGGCGATCGCCACGGCAAGGGAAATCTGCAAGGTCGACCAGGTCAATGCGCTGGGTTTCTGCGTTGGCGGAACGATCCTGTCGAGCGCGCTGGCAGTGCTTGCGGCGCGCGGTGAAGACAGCGTCGCCAGCCTGACCCTGCTGACGACGCTGCTCGATTTTTCCGATACCGGCGAAATCGGCCTGTTCATCGACGAACGTTCGCTCGCCGCGCGCGATGCGGCGATGCTCAAGGGCGGCATCATGAAGGGCAGCGAACTGGCCGGCGTGTTTTCGTCGCTGCGCGCCAACGACCTGATCTGGAACTACGTCTCGAACAACTACCTCAAGGGGCAGAAGCCGCAGGCTTTCGACCTGCTCTACTGGAACGGCGACAGCACCAATCTGCCGGGGCCGTTCGCCTGCTGGTACATGCGCAACCTCTATCACACCAATAGTCTGCGCGTTCCCGGCAAGCTCGAGATGTGCGGTGCGCAGGTCGATCTTGGCCGGGTGACTATTCCCAACTATCTGCTGGCGACGCGCGAGGATCACATCGTTCCCTGGCAGACTTCCTATCAGGGGACTCGGCTACTCGGCGGCGAGTCGAAGTTCGTCCTCGGCGCCAGCGGCCACATTGCCGGTGTCGTCAATCCGGCCAGCAAGAACAAGCGCAGCTATTGGATCAACCCAGATCTGCAGGGTGATGCGGACGGTTGGCTGGCGGGTGCGCAGGAATGCAAGGGGAGCTGGTGGTCGGACTGGAGCGTCTGGCTCAAACAGCACGCCAGCGGCGAACGCACTGCGCGCAAAAAGCTCGGCAGCGCCAAGCTCAAGGAAATCGAACCGGCACCGGGGCGCTATGTGAAAGAAAAGGCCTGAAGCATGTGGCATGGTAGATTGCAGCCTCGATCGCCTGCCGCATGCCCGATCGGGCAACCGTATTTTCATCAACGGTGTTCGGCACGTTTGCTGAACACGGTGTTTTTTGCTCAAACCCATCAATAAGAAAGGCTCTAAAAAATGACACAACGTATTGCTCTGGTTACCGGTGCCATGGGTGGTCTCGGTACCGCCATTTGTCAGGAACTGGCCAAGGCCGGTCACAAGGTCGTTGCGGCTTACCATCCTGAGTTCGACAAGCCGGAAGAGTGGAAAAAGGAAATGGCGGCCGCCGGTTTCAATGATTTCGTGACCGTTGCCGGCGATGTGTCCAACTTTGATTCCTGCGCAGCGATGGTTGCCGATGCCGAAGCCAAAGCCGGTCCGATCGACATCCTGGTGAACAACGCCGGTATCACCCGCGACAAGATGTTCGGCCGCATGGAACTGGCGCAGTGGGATGCCGTGATCTCGACGAACCTGACCAGCCTGTTCAACATGACCAAGCAGGTTTCGAGCAAAATGGCCGAGCGCGGCTGGGGCCGTATCATCAATATTTCGTCGGTCAACGGCGTCAAGGGCCAGGCCGGCCAGACCAACTACTCGGCTGCCAAGGCCGGCGTTATCGGCTTCTCCAAGGCACTGGCTGCCGAACTCGCAGTCAAGGGCGTGACGGTCAACGTCATCGCTCCGGGTTATGTCGCAACCCAGATGGTCATGGCGATCAAGCCTGAAATCCTGCAAACCATCATCGACTCGGTGCCGATGAAGCGTCTGGCCAAGCCGGAAGAACTGGGCGGCGCCTGCGTCTACCTGGCTTCCGATCTGGCTGGCTTCATGACCGGCGCCACGCTGAACATCAACGGCGGTCTGTACTATCAATAAGCCGTTGTTTTAGCAAAATTAAAACAGGCTCCCGAGGGGCCTGTTTTTTCATTGCTGTATAATTGTGCTATGCAACAACAGGAAAAAGCGCCGCAGAGCGCTCATAGTGTTTCCACAAATGGAGGAAAGGTCTTCATGTCGGAGCAGTCGCGACTGATCAAGAAATACCCGAACCGCCGTCTTTACGACACCAAGACGAGCGCCTATATCACATTGAGCGACGTGCGGGATCTCGTTCTGGGCACCGAAAACTTCAAGGTGCTCGACGCCAAGACCGGTGAAGACCTTACCCGTAACATCCTGCTGCAAATCATCCTCGAAGAAGAAACCGCCGGTGTGCCGCTGTTCACCACCGATCTGCTCTCGCAGATGATCCGTTTCTACGGCCATGCCATGCAGGGGATGCTCGGCAAGTATCTCGAAACGAACATCAAGTCCTTTACTGATTTCCAGAAAAAACTGCAGGAACAGTCGCATTCGCTCTATGGCGACAACAGCGCGCAGATGCAGAGCGACATGTGGTCCCAGTTCATGAATTTCCAGGGGCCGGCGATGCAGACGATGATGAGCACCTACATGGACCAGAGCAAGAAAATGGTTCACCAGATGCAGGACCAGTTGCAGAATCAGACCCGAAC
This sequence comes from Rhodocyclaceae bacterium, assembly GCA_049295655.1. Classification (GTDB taxonomy): domain Bacteria; phylum Pseudomonadota; class Gammaproteobacteria; order Burkholderiales; family Rhodocyclaceae; genus CAJBIL01. The sequence goes on along the minus strand of JBAQRB010000098.1, from coordinate 27,022 downwards.
CATGTTTACCGGCATCCAGATCCCCGGCTTTCCGGTCGATGTGGTCAAGAAGCCGAAAAATTCCGAAAAATAAACTGCGCAGGCAGTTCTACCAGAAAATTTCCCGTGACTGTTGATCCCAGAAAGCCGGCCAAGGTCGGCTTCGTTTCCCTTGGCTGCCCGAAGGCGCTTGTCGATTCCGAACAGATTCTCACCAAATTGCGCGCCGAGGGCTATCTGATCTCGCCATCGTATGAAGGCGCCGATCTGGTGGTGGTGAATACCTGTGGCTTCATTGATGCCGCGGTCGAGGAGTCGCTCGATGCGATCGGCGAAGCGCTCAGCGAAAACGGCAAGGTGATCGTCACCGGCTGTCTGGGCGCCAGGGAGGATGTTGTGCGCAACGCGCATCCGCAGGTGCTGGCGATCACCGGACCGCATGCGGCTGACGAGGTGATGCTGCATGTGCATCGGCATTTGCCGCAGCCGCACGACCCCTATACCAGTCTGGTGCCGCCCCACGGCGTCAAGCTGACGCCGCAGCATTTCGCCTACCTGAAAATCTCCGAAGGCTGCAATCACAGTTGCACCTTCTGCATCATCCCGTCAATGCGCGGGCCGCTGGTCAGCCGGCCGATCGGCGACGTCCTCGAGGAGGCGAAGAATCTGGCGGCGGCGGGCGTGCGCGAATTGCTGGTGATTTCGCAGGACACCAGCGCCTATGGCGTCGATGTCAAATACCGCATGGGATTTTTTGGCGGGCGGCCGGTCAAGACCCGTCTGCGCGAGCTTTGCGAAGCGCTGGCCGAGTTCGGCATCTGGGTGCGCATGCACTACGTGTACCCTTACCCGAGCGTCGACGACCTGATCCCCCTGATGGCCGAGGGCAAGATCCTGCCCTACCTCGACGTGCCCTTCCAGCACGCCAGCCCGCGCGTCCTCAAAGCCATGAAGCGCCCGGCGAGCGCCGAAAACAATCTTGAACGGATCAAGGCATGGCGTGCCGTCTGCCCGGAACTCACGATCCGCAGCACCTTCATCGCCGGTTTTCCCGGCGAAACCGATGCCGAGTTCGAAGAGCTGCTGGCCTTCCTTCAAGAAGCGCGCCTTGATCGTGTCGGCTGCTTCGCCTACTCGCCGGTCGAAGGCGCTGCCGCCAACGCGCTGCCTGGCGCCGTGCCGCAGGACGTGCGCGAGGAGCGCCAGCGCCGGCTGATGGAATTGCAGGAAGATATTTCGGCCGAGTTGCTGGCCGCGAAAATCGGCCGCGAGATGACCGTGCTGGTCGACGCCGTCGATGAGGAGGGAACGATTGCCCGTTCGGCGGCGGACGCGCCCGAGATCGACGGCCTGGTTTTCATCAACGAGCATTTCGACGCAGAGCCCGGCGATTTCATTCGCGTGCGGGTCGTCGATGCGGATGAGCACGATCTGTATGCGGAGTTCTGCGCCAGCGAGCGCTGAATGCCGCCCGGGAAAGCCCGGGAATCAAAAAAGGCGACCCTTCGTGGTCACCTTTTTTGCTCGCGAGGTATTGCGCGTAGCGCCTAAAGGATGATCTCGGCGAGTTTCTCGCGGCGCTCGATTTCGGACTCGAATTCTGTCAGTTCGGGACCGATCGCATCGCGGATCGAGATCATTCCCACCGGCTTGCCAGCGTCGACCACCGGCATGTGACGGAAGCCGCCCTCGTACATCATGTGCATGGCATGGGCGAACGGGCGGTCCGGGCTGACGGTTTGCGGATTCCGGGTCATCACCGCACCGACGGGCGTGCTGTCCGGGTCAAGGCGGCCGGCAACGACGCGGTTGAGCACGTCGCGTTCGGTAAAAATACCGCACAGCAGTCCATTCTCGACGATCAGCATCGAGCCGACCTCGTCCTGCGCCATGCGACAGGCCGCTTCGCGGACGGTGATTGCGGCTTCGGCGCAGAGAATTTTCTGGTGACGGATGACATCGCTGATTTTCCGGTTCGGCATTTTGATCTCCTCCTCATGGATTTGTAAGTGCTTGCCAAAAACGTCGCGTAGGTCGGTTTTCCTGCCGGCGATCGTTGGCTTCATTGTTACCAATATCCGGAAAATATGCCACCTCCAGCACCCCTATTTTTCTGACGCTGGTAATCTGCAGCCTGACGATTTTGCTTGATGACTGAAGAGGCGCCGTGCAATCCCAAAAATTTGTCGATCAGCTGGTGCGACTGCTTGGCCGGGACAACGTCCTGCTTGCCTCTGACATGGCGCCGCATCTCGCGGACTGGCGCGGCCGCTACCGTGGCGCTGCACTGTGCGTTGTCCGTCCGGGCAGTGCGGCCGAGGTTTCGCTGGTGCTTGCTGCCTGCGCGCAAGCCGCCGTGCCGGTCGTTCCGCAAGGCGGCAATACCAGCCTGTGCGGTGCGGCAACGCCGGATACGAGCGGTTCGGCCGTGCTCGTCAGCCTGTCGCGGATGAAGCGCATCCGCGCGATCGACCCGGCTAACGACACGATCACGGTCGAGGCCGGTTGCCTGCTCTCCGCCGTGCAGGATGCCGCCGTACAGGCCGGCCGCCTGTTTCCCCTGTCGCTCGCGGCCGAAGGCAGTTGCCAGATCGGCGGCAACCTGTCGACCAACGCCGGCGGCGTGCAGGTGCTGCGTTACGGCAACACGCGCGAACTGACGCTCGGTCTCGAAGTGGTTCTGCCGAACGGCGAAATCTGGGATGGTCTGCGCGGGCTGCGCAAGGACAATACCGGCTACGACCTGAAGCATCTGTTCATCGGCGCCGAAGGAACGCTCGGCATCATCACGGCCGCCGTACTCAAACTGTTTCCCTTGCCGCAGGCCAGCGCCACCGCATGGCTGGCGCTGGCATCGCCGGCTCGGGCAATCGGCCTGCTCAACGACCTGCAGTCCCGCTTCGGCGCCATGCTGACCGCCTGCGAGCTGATCTCGGACGTTGCGCTGGGGCTTGTTCTCAAGCATGTTCCGGGTTCGCAGCCACCGCTGGCGGCCAGCCCCTGGTATCTGCTGATCGAGCTGTCGAGCGGTGAGCGGATCGAGGGGGAGGGCAGCCTGCACGAGGTGCTGGCCGCCTTTCTTGGCGAAGCGCTGGAGCGCGGGGCAATCGGCGATGCAGCGCTCGCGCAGAGCGGCGATCAGGCAAAACGCCTGTGGGCGCTGCGCGAAAATATCGCCGAGGCGCAGAAAATCGACGGGTTGTCGATCAAGCACGATGTCTCGCTGCCGATTTCACGCATCCCGGAGTTCATCGAGCGCGCCGACCGGGTCTTGCGCGAAGTCTATCCGGGTGTTCGTAGTGTGACCTTCGGCCACATCGGCGACGGCAATCTGCATTACAACCAGTCCATCGGCCGGGGCGGCAAGAGTGGCGAATTCATTGGCCTGCAGGCCAATGTGAATCGTCTGGTGTACGACATCGTGCACGAGCTGGGCGGCAGCATCAGTGCCGAGCATGGCATCGGTCAGCTCAAGCGCGAGGAAATCCTGCGTTACAAGAGTCCGGTCGAAATGCGGATGATGCGCGCGATCAAACAGGCGATCGATCCGCAGGGCTTGATGAATCCGGGAAAGCTGCTCTGAGCGCTGCGTTCAGCCGAGCGGCAGGCGCTTGCCTTCGCGGATCATGGCTTCGAATTGCTGCGCGGCAACGGGCGGGCTGAACAGATAACCCTGCAACTGGTCGCAGCCCAGATCGCGCAGGAAAGCCATCTGCTCTGTCGTTTCGACGCCTTCGGCGACGATTTCCTGACGCAGCTGCTTGGCCATGGTGACGATGGCCTGGGCGATCGCGCAATCGTTTTCGTCGTTCGGGACACCGATGACGAAGGAGCGATCGATCTTCAGCGTCGAAATCGGGAATTTCTTCAGGTAGGCGAGGCTCGAATAGCCCGTGCCAAAGTCGTCGAGCGCCAGCGAGAAGCCCATCGCGGCCAGTTCGTTCATGATCGGAATCACGGTTTCCGGCCCGCGCACGAGCAGGCTTTCGGTGATTTCCAGCTTGAGCAGTTCCGGGGGGATCGCGTAGCGTTCGACGACGGCTTGCAGCCGTTGCGGGAGCTGCGTATCAAACTGCCGCGCGGAGAGGTTGACGGCGATCGGCAGGATGTCCAGCCCGTTCGCTATCCATTCGCCGAGCTGCCGGCAGGCTTCCTCGAGGACCCAGGTGCCGAGGTCGAGGATCAGCCCGGTTTCCTCGGCGACCGGGATGAACTTGCCGGGCGGGATCATTCCGTGTTCCGGGTGCAGCCAGCGGATCAGGGCCTCGGCACCGACAATCCGGCCGCTGCGCAGGCTGACCTTCGGCTGGTAGTGCAGCAGGAGTTCCTGCGCGCCGAGGGCATGGCGCAGTTCGCCCTCCAGGCGCCACTGCTCCTTGGCGCGCAGATTCATCTCCGGACGGTAGAACAGGTAACCGGCGTCGCCGCTTTCCTGCATCCGCTTCATGGCAACCTCGGCGAAACGGAGCAGGGTGGCCGCATTGTCCCCGTCCTCCGGGTAGACCGAGATGCCGATGCTGGCGCCGACATGCAGTGCGTGCGATTCGATGATGAAGGGTTCATCGAGCGCGGAAAGGAGCTTTTGCGCAACGAAACCGGCGTGTTCGCGCTTGCGGATATCGAGCAGGGCGGCGACGAATTCATCGCCGCTCCCTCTGGCCAGCACATCGTCGTCGCGTAATGTCAGGCGGAAGCGCTGGCCAACCTGGCGCAACAGCTCGTCGCCGACTTCGTGTCCGAGGGTATCGTTGATCGAGTTGAAACGGTTCAGGTCGATCACCAGCAGGGCGCCGTAATCGTTGCTGCGGCGAGCCGTCTTGATCAGGGCTTGCCCGACCAGTTGATAGAACAGCGTGCGGTTCGGCAGGCCGGTCAGGCTGTCGTAGTTGACCAGGCGCTGCATGCGCTCCTCGGCGGCACGCAGGACGCTGATGTCGGAAAAGATCGAAAAGGCGTGGGTGATTTTTCCTTCGTTATCGCGCACCACGCTGATCGAAACCGATTGCGGGAAGAGTTCGCCGTTCTTGCGCTTGCCGATGATCTCGCCCTGCCATGCCCCGGCGCCCTGCATCGCGGCCCGGACTTGGGCACGAAACTCCGAGTTGTGCGCGCCGGAGCGCAGCAGGTCGGGCGTCTTTCCGATCGCTTCGATGGTCGAGTAGCCGGTGATGCGCGAAAAAGCCGAATTGACCGAAACGATCTGCTCGCCGGCATCGGTGATCAGGATGCCCTGATCGCTGTCTTCGATGATGCGGGCGTGCAGGCGCAGCTTATCCTCGGCGCTCAGGCGGTCGGTGATTTCGGCGATATGCGCAATCAATCCGGTGGCTTCGCCATCGTCGTCCAGCATTTGCGTCAGTGAAAGGCTGGCGCGGAAGACTTCGCCCGATTTCTTGCGGCGGCGAACTTCGAGAAGGGAATCGCCCTGCTCCAGGAAGAACTCGGGCAGGCCGCCATCGTCGTTTGCCTCCTCTTCGGCGTAAAGGAAAAGGACGTGCTGGCCGATGGCTTCTTCCGGGGCATAGCCGAAGAGATGCTGCGCACCGCTGTTCCAGCCGGTCAGGTAACCGGCCATGTCCATCGTGATCACCGGCCGCTGCTGATTTTCGAGCGGCGCTGCTGCCTGCGGGGCATTTTTTTGCAGGGGCGGCAGATCGGCGGCAAGCCGTTGCAGCCTTTGCTCAAGCGCGATCAGCGCGTCGGACAGCGCATCGCCCTGCAACCCGTGTGCCTGCCGGCAGAGTTGAAGGCACTGACGGATCTGCTGTTCAGGCATCGCTGCCATCTTGATGGTTGCGCGTGATGCTGAGCATCCATTGATGTGCTTCGAGACTGATGCGGTTGAACGCGTCCGCTGGCAGCTGGAGCGCGGCAAGCCGTTCCGCGAGCTCGAGCGGGTCGGCACGTTCCGCCGATTCGACGGTCTGCAGCAGGCGGCCAAGGTCGTTTTCACGGTGCAGCACGGCGTTTTCCAGCGGCTCGCTGACCTGCAACGGCTTGAGCACCTCGGCCAGCGGCATGCCGAACAGGATGCCGAGCAGCGAGAACATGCCGGCCATGAATGCCAGTTCCTGCCCGGCCTTGTCGCTGCCGACCGCCTTGGCCAGCAACTCCATGCTGCGCGCCCGCACGGCAACCCTGGCCAGCAGCATGCCGGCGCGCGGGTCGTCCTTGCGTGCCGAGAAGAGCATCAGGTTGAGCCAGCGCTTCAGTTGCGAGCGGCCGAGAATGAGGATGGCCTGCGAAAAGCTCGCAATCCGTTTTCCGGTGCCCATCGACAGCGAATTGACGAGGCGCAGCAGATGGTAGGAGAGCGTCGGGTCGCGCCGGAAAATATCCTCGATCTCGCGCGTGTCGGCATCCGTCGTCACCAGCTGAACCAGCTTGAGCGCGAGGGTGCGCGAAACGGCCTGGCTTCCCGTCACTTTGGTCGGCTGCACCATATACCAGTCGCCGCGCAGCCATGTCGTGTCCGCGGGCAGGGCGGGGTTTTCCTGATCGTTCGCCGCGAAAATGGTCGTCCCGGCGACCAACTGGCCACCCGAAGCCTGCAGCGATGCGAGGGCGTCTGGCGACAAGCGGTCGGCGTCGGCGTCCTCGATCAGGCACGGAATGCTGGCGGTCAAGGCCGCAAACTCCGCATCGGCAAGCAGCGGCGCCAAGGCATCGCTGTCGCCGTCGCCAAACGCCAGCAGCAGCGCGCCGGGATTGAGCTTGCGGTCGGCCAGCAGGTGCAATAAAAGCAGCGGGGGCGATAGGCTCATTGGTTTTTTTGGATGTCGGCTGAACGGAGCCATTCTACCCCGCGTGCCTTGGGGCGTGCCGCCGCTTTCCTATTGCTTTGGTAATATTTTCGAGCGGCGGGCAATGGCCGCCCTTATCGACAAAATCCGGCCGGTATCCAGCCGTCAGTCGGATTTTGCCAGTGCCTTGCTCAGCAACTCGCCAACCAGCTCGTTGAGTCCCTGTTCTCTGGTCTGAGCCAGCGTCTGGATTGCCTTGACCAGATCGCCGTTCAGCTTGACGGCAAAAGGCACCAGACCGGCTGCCTGGTCGAGCTTGCGCTGTTCGCGGCGGTCGGGAACGGCGGTCTGGTCGGCAAAGCGGCCGGGCGTCGCTTCCTTGCGCATGCGGTTGTTGGTCTTCAGGAACTTGTTTTTCTCAAGGTCCGTTTTTTTCATTGTCATGAGGCGCGTTCCGTGGCGTGAATTGCGTGGCGTGAAGGGTGTCGCTGGATCAGTGCAGCGTCGGCGGCTTGCCGGTCGCTTCGTCGCCGAACAGTTCTTCGATGGCTTGTGCGTCGAAGCGGTACTCGTGGTTGCAGATGTCGTCCTTGATCACGACGGCGCCCTGTTCGCGCAGCACGGCATGCACTTCCTCACGGCCGAGCGAGCGCAGCATGCTGCGCACTTTTTCCCAGTCTTCCGGGCAATCGTGGACGACCGGCCGGGCATCGAAAATGCGTATCGTCTCTTCGTGGAAGAGGCGAACCAGCAGCTCTTCAGCCGGCAGCGAGAGGAGTTCTTCCGCTTTCACCGTCGCGGCCAGCGCCTCGATCCGCGTCCAGCCATCCGGGTCGCACTGATCGGCATTCGGCAGTTTTTGCAGGAAAATGCCCGCCGCACCGTCCGCCGTTGCCGCCAGGAAAAGGCGCGCGGGCTGTTGCTCGGATTGGCGCAGGTAGTGCTCGAAAATTTCGGCGATGCTGTTGCCGTCGAGCGGCACCACGCTCTGGTAAGGCTCGCGCATCGACGGCATGTCGAGCGAGAGCAGCAGCTGGCCGTGGCCGAGCAGGTCGGGAGCGGTGCCGGCTTCCACCGTGCTGGCGCAGGTCGCCATGCCGCGCATGTGCAGCTGTTCGTTGCAGTCGATGACGAGCAGCGATACCGGGCCGCTGCCGCGCAACTGGATGGTCAGCCGGCCCGCCTGCTTGAGGTTGCTGGCGATGAGCAGGGTGGTCGCGCTCATTTCGCCGAGCAACTCGGCGACCGGTGCCGGATAGTTGCGGCCGGCCAGCATTTTCTGCCAGACGGGGCCGATCCTGACGATCGCGCCGCGAATGTCGAGATCGTCGAACAGAAAGCGTTGAACGCAATCGTTGATCATTTGCTGCCTCCGGTGAATGTCGCATGATAGCGTTCGGCGTCGAAACCGACGAGCAGCGTGCCTTCTCCGTAATCGGCGACCGGCCGCTTGATCAGGCTCGGGTACTCGGTCATCAGCGCCAGCGCCTTGGCCTCGTCGATATCGGCACGCTGTTCCTCGCTGAGTTTTCGCCACATCAGGCCGCGCGTGTTGAGCAGCAGCTGCCAGCCGGCGCGACGGTTCCAGTCGGGCAACTGGCTGGCGACGACGCCGGCCTTCTTGTAATCGACAAATTCGTACGCCACGCCCTGCGCAGCGAGCCAGGCGAAGGCCTTCTTCATCGTGTCGCAGTTCTTTATTCCGAAAACTCTGAGCATGGTCTCGTCTTGAAAATGGGTTTGCCGTAAAACCTTGCAGCGCCGGCTATCGGAACAGCTGCTTCATGAACTCTTCGACGTACGCGGGGCGAAGCGGCTTGACGATGTAGCCCTTCGCGCCGTGGGCTGCCGCTTTTTCGACGAGCTCGCGGGTGGCGCTGGCGGTCACCATGACGACGGCCGTTCGCGGGCTGGCTTGCCGGATCAACGGCAGCGCGTCGATCCCGGACATCAGCGGCATCTCGACGTCGAGGCAGAGGATTCCCGGTTGATGGGTTTTCGCGGCCGCCACGGCCTCTTCGCCGTTGCTGACCAATTGCACGACATCGAAGTCGAGGCTGCCGAGCAGTCCCTTGAGCAGCAAGCGGATCGTCCCGTTATCGTCGGCGATCACGACGCTGCGCGGATTGAACCGGCTACGCGCCGGCGTCGGCGCCGCGGCTTCGGGAACGCGGTCCGGCGCGGCGAGCAGCTGGTCCAGGCGGGCGTTTTCGTTCGCGGCGTTCGCATGCTGTCGGGTGTTCCAGACGAGCTCGACTTCCTTGAGAATCTGGGCCTGGCCGAAAGGCTTGCGGATGAATCCCGCAGCGCCGGCGTCGGCCGCCATCTTCTCGACCGCGCCATCTTCCGACGCGGTCATGAACAGGGTATCGATCTGCGGCGCCACCTCGCTGATTTCGCGCAGGATATTCAGACCGTCGCGTCCCGGAAGATGGTAGTCGAGGCAGACGATATCCGGCGATTCCCGGCAGATCGTTTCCATGATCCTTGCGCCGTCGGCCAGTACGGCGACCACCTCGTAGCCCCGGCTGGCGAGCAGGGACGAGAGCAGGGCGCGCATTGACGCATCGTCGTCAACAATCATGACGCGCATGGCTGGCTCCTCAAAAAAATCATGCGGTAGCTAAGACGGTCAGCGCCTCAGCTTGGCAAAGGCACTGGCCATCGCGCTCGCCGTCTCGGGCTGGCGCTCTTCGCGCTGTCTGGCCTTCGCGGAGACCGGCGACGGGGCGCTGCCCGTTCGCGGTGTGCCCGGAATCTCGTCAGAAAGACGCATGGTGAGCGCAATCCGCTGGCGCGGCAAGTCGACCTCGAGGACCTTGACCTTGACCACGTCGCCGGCCTTGACCACTTCGCGCGGGTCCTTGACGAACTTGTTGGAGAGCGCCGAGATATGCACGAGGCCGTCCTGATGCACGCCGATGTCGACGAAGGCGCCGAAGTTGGCGACGTTGGTGACGACGCCCTCGAGCAGCATGCCGGGCTGCAGATCCTTGACCGCTTCGATGCCTTCCCTGAACACGGCGGCCTTGAACTCGGGGCGCGGATCGCGGCCCGGTTTTTCGAGTTCCTTGAGGACATCCTGCACGGTTGGCAGGCCGAATTTCTCGTCGGTGTATTTGCCCGGTGTCAGCGCCTTGACCAGGCGCGAATCGGCGATCACATCGCGGATTCCCTTCTTGATGTCGGCGAGGATGCGCTCGACCAGCGGGTAGGCTTCCGGGTGCACCGACGAGGCGTCGAGCGGATTGTCGCTGCCGTTGATGCGCAGGAAGCCGGCGGCCTGCTCGAAGGTCTTTTCGCCGAGGCGCGAGACTTCCTTGAGCGCCTGCCGGTTGCGGAAGGCGCCGTGCTTGTCGCGGTGCGCGACGATGTTCGCGGCGAGCGTCGTGTTGAGTCCCGAGACGCGCGTCAGGAGCGGGATCGACGCGGTATTCACATCGACGCCGACGGCGTTCACGCAGTCCTCGACCACCGCGTCGAGCGCCTTGGCCAGTTTGCTCTGGCTGACGTCGTGCTGGTACTGGCCGACGCCGATCGACTTCGGATCGATCTTGACGAGTTCGGCGAGCGGGTCCTGCAGGCGGCGCGCGATCGACACGGCGCCGCGCAGGCTGACGTCGAGCTCGGGAAATTCGCGCGACGCGTATTCCGACGCCGAATAGACCGATGCGCCGGCTTCGGAAACGACGACCTTGCTCATGCGCAGCTCGGGCTGCAGCTTGATCAGGTCGCCGGCGAGCTTGTCGGTCTCGCGCGACGCCGTGCCGTTGCCGATGCTGATCAGGTCCACATTGTGTCGGCGCGCCAGCTGGGCCAGCGTGTGCAGCGCACCGTCCCAGTCGCGGCGCGGCTCGTGCGGATAGATGGTGGCCGTGTCGAGCAGTTTGCCGGTCGCATCGACGACGGCGACCTTGACGCCGGTGCGCAGGCCGGGGTCGAGGCCCATCGTCGCGCGCTGGCCGGCCGGTGCGGCGAGCAGCAGGTCGTGCAGGTTGGAGCCGAAGACGCGGATCGCCTCTTCCTCGGCGCGTTCGCGCAGCGCGTTCATCAATTCGAGTTCGAGATGCAGGAAGACCTTGATCCGCCACGTCCAGCGCACGGTGTCGTTGAGCCACTTGTCGGCCGGGCGTTTCTGGTCGGCGATGCCGAAGCGCTTGGCGATGCGCGCTTCGCAGGGGTTGTGGCCGACCGGTTTGGCCTGTTCATCGAGCTCGCTGTCGAGCAGCAGGGCGACTTGCAGCATGCCTTCGTTGCGCCCGCGGAAGAGGGCGAGTGCGCGGTGCGAGGGGATGCTGCTGATGGTTTCGGCGTAGTCGAAATAGTCGCGGAACTTGGCGCCTTCGCTTTCCTTGCCGGCGACCAGCGTCGATTTGACGACGCCGTGTTCGTCGAGATAACCGCGCAGCTTGCCGAGCAGTTCCGCATCTTCGGCGAACTGCTCCATCAGGATCTGGCGCGCGCCGTCGAGAACGCTCTTCACGTCGGCAAAGCCGGCTTCGGCGTTGAGGTAGGCCGCCGCTTCCGTTTCCGGTGTCAGCGTCGGATCGGCGAGCAGCGCCTCGGCAAGCGGCGCAATGCCGGCTTCGCGGGCAATCTGCGCCTTCGTGCGGCGCTTCTGCTTGTAGGGCAGGTAGAGGTCTTCGAGGCGCTGCTTGGTTTCCGCCGCGCCGATTTCGGCGGCCAGTTCCGGCGTCAGCTTGCCCTGCTCGTCGATCGACGCGAGGATCGCGCCGCGCCGGTCCTCGAGCTCGCGCAGGTAGATCAGGCGCTCGTCGAGCAGGCGCAGCTGGATGTCGTCGAGTCCGCCGGTCACTTCCTTGCGGTAGCGGGCGATGAACGGGACGGTTGCGCCTTCGCCGAGCAGCGCGACGGTGGCGGCAACCTGTTGCGGGCGGCAGCCGATTTCTTCGGCGATTTGTTGGGCAATTCGGAGTTCAATCGAAGGCAGCATCGAGGTTCGCGGTGTGTGGTTGGGAAAAAGACCGCGAACTATGCAGAATCGGGCCGGAAAACTCAAGCGGGAGAGCGGCTGGCGTAAGAAAAACGGAGGCCGCGACTCCCCGGTTTTACCGAAACTGGGTTAAATTGTCGATTGGCGCCAGATGACCGCTGCCGTCTGTTGTGCGCGACGCCCGGTTTTCGGCGATTTTTTCGTGAAATCGCAATGCAACAAGCAAAGGGAAATTAAATGAAAATTGACATCGATCGCTTCGGTTTGAAGGATGTTCCGGTTGATCCCGAAACGCTGTTCGCTTTCCCGGAAGGCCTGGCCGGCTTCGAGGACTGCAAGCGCTTCAAGATTTTCAACGAAGAAGGCAAGTCGAACGTTTTCTGGCTGCACGCGGTTGATGATGCCAACGTGACGTTCCCGATCGTGACCCCCGACGTTCTCGACCTCGAATACCAGATCGAATTGTCCGATGCCGACTGCGCGCTGCTCGGCCTCGAAAAAGCCGAAGACGCAGTGGTCGTGATCATTGTCTATCGCAACGAAGCGGCTGACGGAGAAATCGCTGCCAACACGCGTTCGCCGCTGATCCTCAACCTGAATGCACGCAAGGGCATGCAGAAGATCCTGCAGGAAATTCACCCGACGATGCTCTATCGCGCACGCTGAACGCGTCCCGCACAAAAAAGCCCGCACCGGAGAACCGGTGCGGGCTTTGTCTTTTCCGGATCGGCTCAGGGGGTCGGTGCTGGCTGGCGGATCGGCAGCCGGATGCGAAAACAGGTGCCTTGGCCCGCTTCGCTCTCGACTTCGATCTGCCCGTGGTGCTTTTGCACGATGCCGTAGGACAGCGACAGCCCCAGCCCCGTACCCGTGCCCACCGCTTTTGTGGTGAAGAACGGGTCGAAGATGCGCTGCAGGTTTTCCGGCGCGATGCCGCAACCCGAGTCGGCGATCTCCACCCACACCCGATCCGCGTCGCTGCCGGTACGCAGCGTGATGGTGCCGCGCTCGGCGATCGCGTGCGCCGCGTTGACCAGCAGGTTCATGAATACCTGATTCAGCTGCGACGGCATGCATTCCACGGCCGGCAGCTCGCCGTATTCCTTGAGTACCTCGGCCTTGTACTTGATCTCGTTGCGCGCCATGTTCAGCGTGCTGTCGAGTCCCTTGTGCAGGTCCGCCCACTGCCATTCGGTTTCGTCGACATGCGAGAAATCCTTGAGATCCTGGACGATCTTCTTCACCCGCGCCAGACCGTCGCTGGTTTCGCCTAGCAGGCTGACGACGTCGTCCTTCAGGTAGGCGAAATCGAGTTCCTGCATCAGCGCATCGACCGCGGCGTACTCGCCATGGCCGTCGCCAAGGCGGGAGCGGGCCTGTTCATGGGCATCGACGACGGCCAGGGCATCGTTCATGTAGCGTCCCAGGGCGCTGATGTTGGAGTTGATGAAGCCGACCGGGTTGTTGATTTCATGCGCCACCCCGGCAGCCAGCTGGCCGATCGACGCCATTTTTTCCGACTGCAGCATCTGCTGGTGCACCTGCGCCAGCTCGCGGTTGGCCTGCGTCAGTTCCTCCGTACGCTGCGCCACCAGCTGCTCGAGGTGCTCTCGGTGCTCGGCCAGTTCGGCCTCGTTGCGCTGGCGCTCGGCTGCGGCATCCTGCAATTCGCGCGACATGGCGTTGAACGCCTGCGCGGTGACGGCGAGTTCGTCGCTCCCCTTGACCTCGATCTGGTAGCCGAGTTCGCCGGCGGCCAGCCGGCGCGTGCCACGGGCCAGCGCCTGCAGGCCGCGCGTCAGATAGAGCCCGAGGATCAGGGAGACCACGGCGAACACCGCGATCGCCGCTGCGGCGATGCTCAGCGTCTGGGTGCGTGCCTCGTGCAGCAAGGCATTCATCGCGTCGATCGACATGCCGATCTCGACGCGGCCGTAGTTGACGCCCTCGATATCGATGCTGCCGGCGATATCGAAGATGCCGTCGCTGGTTTCGCCGATCCCGGTGTCGGGAACGAACGGTCGCGCCAGTGCCTGCGGATCGCCGCTCCGGGTCAATACGCTGTGGGTGTCGAGCACCCGTACGTAGGCGATGTCCGGGTTGTTCATGACTTCCGCTGCGGCGCTTTCCAGCGACGCCAGGTTGGTCGTCAGCATCGCTTCCTTGATCGACGAGGCGAACAGGCTGACGGTGGTGAACGCGCGCTTTTGCAACTCGCGTTCATTCGACGCGCGCAGGAAGTCGAGGCTGCTGTAGATCAGGGCGAACAGCAGGCAGGCCTGGACGAGGGCGATGCCGAGAACGATCTTGAGGCGGAAGGACATGGTCGCTCAGCGCGCGATCAGCGGGTCAAGCAGATGAATGTCCAAGCGGCGGACATCGTCGTAATCCTCGTCGCGCGCAACGACCAGGCCCTGGAAGCCGACCGCATGCAGCAGCTCGGCCCCCTTCGGGTCGTCGGCCATCGCCGCCATCGCGCTCTGCAGGCGTGCTGTCGTCGCACTGGCCAGGCGCGGATGGGCGGCGATCGCGTGCGGCGTGTAAGCCTCGGTGCGCAGCAGGATGCGCAAGCGGTCGCGGATTTCCGCCGGCAGGTTGTCGAAGGTCCTCGGGATTCCGCCGCCGGCGGCGGCCAGGCCGCGCGCGACGGCAAGGTACACCGAATCGTGGCTCGATACGTATTTGGAAACGATGGCAATATTTCTCTTGCCCAGTTCGGCCTGGACCAGAATGGTCGCGGCGAACGCCGTCCGGTCCGGGAAAGCGACGGTCTCGCCGCGCAGGCCGTTGATGTCCGCCCGCTCGTCGCTCTTGCGAACGACGATGATTCCCTGCAGCCGCCGGTCTTTTTCCCTGGCCAGAACGCGATAGCCCGGCGAGCGGTGAAATACCGTGTAGGCGTACGGGTTCATGTAGGCGATATCGTAGTCGCCGGCCGCCAGTCGCTGCTCGAAGGTCTGCATGTCCTTGGCCGTGGCGAAGCGCAACGCCTGGCCGCTCTTCTCGCCGATGAAATTCAGGATCGGCGTCCACACCTTGGCCAGTTCGCCGGCCGATTGCTGCGGGGCGACGCCAAAAGTCAGCGGCCGGCGCTCAAGCGCTTCGACACCGGCCGCGATTCCAGCCTGGAACAGGCTGAGCGCGATGAGGGCGATGACGGTCGCGACCCTGTTTCTTGCCATATTTTCGATTTCCCCTTGCGTTTATCGTCTCATCCGGCGACTCCGGTTTTCCGGCCAACCGGGACAAGGACAGCGAAGGCAGTATAGATCAGCTTTGACGTGCCGATGGCCCGTGCGGATGATCGCCTATTCGCTGGCGATGCCAATCGATCGGGGTCGGGACCGCGGTTTTCAGAGCGCTTCGAGCGTTTCCCGGTAGCGCTGCGCATTGGCGACGTAATGGGCGGCGCTCTGCACCAGGCGGTCGACCTCCTCGTCGCTCAGCGTGCGCATCACCTTGCCCGGCGAGCCGATGATCAACGAACGGTCGGGGTAGACCTTGCCCTCGGGAATCAGCGTATTGGCGCCGACGATGCAGTGCTTGCCGATCACGGCGCGGTTGAGCAGCACCGAGCCGATGCCGATCAGCGACCCGTCGCCGACCGTGCAGCCGTGCAGCATGACCAGATGGCCGACCGTCACGTCGCGGCCGATGGTCAGCGGCACGCCCTCGTCGGCGTGCAGCACCGATCCGTCCTGGATGTTCGAGTTCTCGCCGATGCTGATCGGGTCGTTGTCGCCGCGCGCCGTGGCGTTCCACCAGATCGACGCGTTCTTCGCCAGGCGCACGTCGCCGATTACCGTCGCGTTCGGTGCGATCCAGCTTTCGCTGTGGATTTGCGGGCATCTGCTGCCGAGTTTGAAGAGGGGCATCGTTTGCAATCCTTCGGTTCGTCGGGAATCGGGTTCGGGTTGGTTGCGGTTGGCCACCGAGGCAATGAATATAGCGTGTTTCTTCAGCATGGAAGCGGCGAGACAAGCCGGAGTGATTTCACGCTGGCAGGATTTGCTTCGAGAGAAAAAAGTGTGATGTGCATACCGCTCTTATAGCGTTAGAATTACAGGCGTGCGCTGTTGGATGGCTATTATCATGTTGTTAACATCTGGAGCAAATTCGACTTATGGAAAACAGAACTGCACGTCTGACAGTCCTGATCGATCCGAGAAAAAAAGCGCTGTTTGACGAAATTTGTGCGCAACAGGATCTCACCCCGTCGCAGGTCGTCAGACGTTTGATTCGTCAATACATGGTGGATAACGCCGGCACGATCGAGTTGCCGGATTGGTTGATCCGGGGAACGCAACGCGCCGACGAAACGGACTGATCGCAGGGGGCAGCGCGGCGAAGGCGGCTGCTTCCTCGGCAAGGGACGCGAAGGAGTTGATTTTGAATCTGATGGCTAGAATTACGTTGCGGCTCCATGAGATTGGGGCCAAGGGGGAGGTCGATTCACAAGACCCGCCTGAAAAATCGGTTGCTATCTTCAAGGTTCTGGGGGGCTCGCCAGACAAGGCGCTAAGAATGCTGGATAGCGAAGTCTCCTCGTCGCCCCGCCCTTTGGTCGCACTTATGGTTCCGTCAATTTCCATGACCGAAGAACAGGCCAGGGTGTACGCAGCGGTCGTTTCTGCATGTCATTTCCAGTCGAATAAGGTTTATGCCTGTGGCGGCGATCCGGAAAGATTGCGCGAGCAAACCGCCAGTGGACGCGGTGCCGACAAGTGGTTTTCCTCCGTTCACGCGATGGTTCAGTCTTTCGGGGAATCAGAATCGAGATATGCCGCCAGGAGGCTGTGAAACCCATTTCGCGCGCTGTTCGTCTGCATGGGCAGCCTGCCAGGATCTGGACTGCTCCGATCTGATCCTGGCCATGGATAAATCCAACCTGGACAATCTGCAGCGCATGGCATCCCGCGAAGCGCAGGCGCGTATCAAGCTCGATTATTCAGCGAACTTCGAAGACGCCTCGCAGGGACTGGTCGGCGAAATCAAAAAAACAATCGGCGGAAAACCCCGTTCATGAACCAACTCATCCTTGCCGTTCTCGTGCTGATGCTGGGCGCCGGGCTTTGCCTGCTCCCCACGGATAACCGCATTCGCGCCGGTCTGGGCCTGACCTCGCAAGCGATTGCCACCCTGCTGGCTTGGTCGGTGCTTATTCCCGTGTTGATGGGTGGGGCCGACATCACCGGTGAAATGCCTTGGGCTTATCCGATTGGCGCTCTGCATTTTCGGCTGGACGCGCTGGGCGCATTTTTCCTGAGTTGGTCCCTGCCCATGACCTTTCTGGGTAGCGTTTATGCCGTGGGATACATGGAAAGATATTTCGGCGGCCCACGGCATCTAGGCGTTCATTTTGCCCTGCTGAACATGATTTCGGTCTCGTTCTTGCTGGTTTATACCGGCGAACATACCGTGACCTTCCTGTTTGGCTGGGAAATCGCGGCCCTGGCGGCATGGCTGCTGGTGATTTGGGATTATCCCAATGAAAAAGTCCGCTTCGCCGGTTTCAACTATCTGGTATCGACCCACATCGGCCTGATCTTCCTGGTCGCGGCGGTGATGATTCTTTACACGCATACCCACTCCTGGTTTCTCGACGATTTTGGCGATTGGCTGAGCCAAAACCCCGGTCCTTTGCGGAATACGGTCTTTTTATTGCTGGTTACCAGCTTTGGTCTGAAGTCGGCGTTTTTTCCGTTCCATTCCTGGCTGCCACGGGCCCATGCCGCCGCTCCTGCTCACGTTTCGGCACTCATGTCCGGGGTGATTCACAAAGCGGGCTTGTATGCCCTGGTACGGTTTCTTCTTTTGTTCGGCAAGCCGGACGAGTGGATGGGGTGGTTCCTGATCGTTTTCTCGGTCATCTCGGCGCTGGTGGGGGGCTTGTACACCGTCGGGCAGCGCGACCTGAAACGACTTCTGGGTTACTCCTCCAGCGAAAACGTCGGCATCGCCGGCATCGGCTTCGGCATCGGCTGTCTCGGGCTGACTTGGGATATTCCTGCCCTGGTTGCCCTCGGATTTGGCGGCGGTTTGCTGCACGTTCTCAATCACGCATTTTTCAAGTGCCAGTTGTTTTATGCGGCAGGCTGTGTCTACCAAGCCAAACATGTCGTTGACCTCGAACGGCTCGGCGGTCTGTTCAAGCGGATGCCCGTGACCGCCGCGTGCTTCATCATTGGTGGCGTCGCCATCTCGGCATTGCCGCCGTTCAACGGTTTTGCCAGCGAGTTCATGATTTACTCGGGTTTGTTCAGCGCCGAAGGTATTGGCATCTGGGCGAAGCTGGCACTGGGCCTGGCCGCTGCGGCATTGGCCTTTGTCGGTGCGCTTTCCGCGCTGAGCATCACGCGGGCATTCGGGGTGATTTTTCTTGGAAACCCGCGGGATTCAAGCCTGCCGGAAGGTCGTGAAGCCAGCCGCTGGATGCTCGTGCCGATGGGTATTCATGCCTTGGGTACGATCGTGCTGGGCGTGCTTCCCGTGCTCGGTTTCGCCATGGTTGCCGGACCGACTGCCTTGTTGATGCGTGCGATGCCCGCCACCGTCGTCGCGTTCAATCTGCAATCGACCATCGATACGCTGACGCGTATTGGCCTGATTTCCGGGGCGCTGCTGCTTGTTGTCGGACTGGCCGCATGGTGGTGCCTCAAGTCGGAAAAATCGCCATCGCCAATATGCGATGCCACCTGGGGTTGCGGCTACGGTGCGCCGACGCCGCGCATGCAATATACCGGCGCCAGCTTTTCGACGGACTTCGCCGGACACTTCAAGAACATCATGGTGTTGATCAAACGGGAAAAAGCACCCGTCGGATATTTTCCCGATGACAGCCATGTCGTTACGGATTGCGTGGATTCCGTGGAACGGCGCTTGTATTCGGTCATCAGCCACGGCGATGAAACGGCGACCGAAGTCTCGCGAAAAATGCAGGAAGACGACCCTCGTCTGGCTTTTTCGGCGGGCCTGGCTGCTCTGGTCGTGATTGCTGCACTGGTGCTGCTGGCAGAAGGAGTCCTCCCGTGAAAATAGCCTTGGGATTGATTCATTGGGTATTCGTTTTGAGCATGCCCATCCTGCTGGTCGGGCTGGTCAACCGTACAAAATCCTGGTGGGTTGGCCGCAAGGGGCCACGGCTGCTCCAGTCGGCTTACGATCTCTGGCGACTGCTGGGCAAACGCCCCGTGCTGAGCGCTACGGCCAGTCCCCTGTTTCGTGTCGGCGCCTATGTCGTCTTGATCTGCGGCCTGCTCGCCGCCAGCATGGTTCCGTTGCTTGGGCAGTTCGCGCCGCTCCAGTTTTCGCACGACTTCGTCGTGGTGGCCTATACGCTGGGCCTGGCGCGTATCGTTTTGATGATTTCGGCGATGGATGTCGGCAGCGCGTTCGAGGGCATGGGTGCCGCGCGGGAAGCCTCTTTTGCCACCTTTGCCGAACCCGCCTTGTTTCTATTGATCGGCACCGCCAGCGCGGCGACCGGCATGACCAGTTTTGCCGATTTGATTGGTTATCTCCACCACACGCCGCATTACACAATCGTCGCCGCCCCCCTGGCAACGGCCTTGCTTGTCTTGTTGCAGGCAGAAGCGGCCCGGATACCGGTGGATGATCCGATGACCCACCTTGAGCTGACGATGATTCACGAGGTCATGATCCTCGATCACAGCGCTTCGGCGCTGGCCGCGATGCAATACGCCGCCGCACTGAAAATGACCCTGTATGCCGGACTGATTGCCGCCCTGATCAACCCATTCAATCCCCTGTCCGATCCATTGGCCGGGGTTCTGGTCTCACTGGCCCTGATGTCGACCGTGGCAATCGTCGTCGGCTGCATCGAATCGCTCAGCGCACGTCTCCCGATGCGCTGGGTACCGGCTTATTTGTCGATTGCCTCGGTTGCCGCATTGGGCAGCATGCTGATCATTGGCTTGGGAGCGAGCGGCGTATGACTTTGGCGTTGATCCTGTGTCTGACGGCGACCGTGATTCCGGTTTTCTTCAGCCGAATAGCCGCTGCACCCGCCTGGTTGAGTTTGCAGGCACTCGCGCTGCTGTGGATCGGCCTGTCCGGCCACGCTGGCTTTTCCACGCATGCCATGCTGGCCGGCCTGGAGGTGCTGCTCGTTCGCGCCTTGCTGGTTCCCTACCTGCTGCATCGAGCGTTTCACAAAAACCGGCGGGCAAGGACGAGCCTGATGCCATCCAATCTTTTCGCTTGGGGCGTGGCCATTACCTTGATCATTCTTGCCTTCAAGTTCGGCGACGGTGCCCGTGGCGATGTGCGGGCATTGACCCTGGGGGTGGCGGCGGCCACCGCGATGATTGCATTCCTGATCCTGTCCACCAATCAGGAGCCCAGCGCGCAACTGGTGGCCGTGCTGTTCATGGAAAACGCCCTGGCGCTGTTCGAGTCCCTGCTGCCCGAGCCCTGGCCGATACCTGTCCATCTGGCGGTCAGCGGCGTGTACATCCTCACGGTGGCGGTCGGGGGCTGGCTTGTCGGCGGAGATGCCGCAAGCCGTGTGGAAGAATCATCGAGACAAATGCCATGAGCAAAATTTGCGCCGCAAGCATGCCTGACCTCGCCGTCGCCGTCGCCGTCGCCGCTCGTCCGCGGATCCGCGGCGGTGGGTGGATTGCTCCTGCCTTGGTCGGCTTCGCCCTGGTTGGCTGGCTGATCTCGGTGACAGTCTTCATGACGCACGGTCTGGCCGATCTGCCACTGTATTTTGCCAACCGCTATTTGGTGCTCGACCCGACTTCCCTGCTGTTCGTACTGGTCATCAATACGGTATTCCTGGGCATCAGCGTCTACATGCTTTCCCGAGAGCGCAGCTCGCCTGAACTTTCCCGTGACATTCGTACCCGTGCCGCTTTGACCCTGATTTTCATGTTGGTCCTAAACATCGGCATGATGTCCAATCATCTGGTTTTGCTGTGGGCCCTGATCGAGGTGAGCACCGCGTGCGCGGCACTCATGATGGTCTGCGGCGAGTTCGGGGCAGCAAAGCCCGTGGCCTGGCGCTATATGCTTTATTCGTCGATGACCCTGGCGATCACCTTTCTTGGCTTTATGTGCCTGGTCCAATCCGCCGGGCTGCGCGGGGTCGAGATCAGCTTTCAGGTGGATCGACTCGGCGCCTCGCTGACGACCGCCAAGGATGGCTGGCAGCGCCTCGGGCTGGCCTTCATGCTTTTTGGCCTGGGGGGCAAGCTCGGCTTGGCGCCGCTGTACAGTTGGCTGCCGGAAACCTATGAAGCCGCCCCGACCAGCACCAGTGCTCTCCTGGCTGCGGTGCAGTTCAATATCGGCGTGGTCGCGATGTTCCGCGTGTTTCAGGTATTCCACGGATTCGATGCGAGTTTTGTCTCGCAAGAGCTGCTGGTCATGGGCTATGTCTCCTTGATCGTGGCCGCCGTGCAAATCATGGCCGCCCGCAACTACAAGCGGCTGATTGCTTATGCCTGCATCAGTTCTTCCGGGGTCATCGCCCTGGGATTGTCGGTCGGCAAAACCGCTGCCTACGGCGTGGTGCTCTATATCGTCAGCAACGCCTTTGTGAAGGCCTTGCTGTTCATTACCGCCGGTCGGATGCGCGCGGTTTATGGAACCAACGAAGTGGCTGCGCTCAGTGGCGTGATTCGCGTCTTGCCGTTTGCCGGTTTGCTGTTCGCGGGAGGGGTTTTTGCCCTGCTGGGTTTCCCGCCGTTTGCCAGCTTTCTGGCGGAAATGCTGATCCTGTCAGGGATCGTACAGGCCGGGAATCTGATGGCATTCACATTGATGTGTGTGATGCTGACCGTCATTTTCGTGGCAACCGGACGTACCGTGTTCCCCATGCTGTGGGGAACGCCTGGGCAGGCAGTGCCCCGCGTGCAGGAATCAATGGTCGTCATCATCCCGAAAGTCGGGTTTGTCGGGGTCTTGAGCATGCTCGGAACCTACACGCCGGAACCGGTCACCCAGTTGCTACGCGCTGTCGCGCAATCAATCGGGGGCGTGTAATGACAACAGCCCAGGCTTTGCATCTGCTGGACCTGCGTTCGGTAACGCCCATGTCGCTCCCGGCCTTTTTCCAGCGCTGCGCGGATGGATTGCACGCGGGCGATCGCCTGATCACGCTTTTTGGTCGCCGCGAGAAAAACCGGCACGCATGCGGCACGGTCGTCACCGCCGTGTTGCAACCGACTTCGGGCCAGTTGATTGTGCTCAGGGGGCAAGCTGAAGATGGTCAGCGTTACCCATCGCTCACCGCCTCCTATCCGGGAGCCCAGATTTTCGAGCGAGAACTGTGGGAGCAGACCGGGCTTTGCCCCGACGCTCATCCCTGGCTGAAGCCTGTTCGCTTTGAAGGCGAGCGCCAGCAACGGATGACGGACTATCCGTTTTTCAAGGTACGAGGTCGGGAGGTGCATGAAGTCGGTGTCGGACCGATTCACGCCGGCGTGATCGAGCCGGGGCACTTCCGTTTCATGTGTCTGGGCGAGAAGGTCCACCATCTTGAAATTCAGCTCGGGTACCAGCATCGCGGCGTGGAAGCTTTGCTGCTACGCCGTCCGCCCATGCTATTGGCCTCGACGGTGGAATCGATTTGCGGCGATTCGAGCGTCGCTTATGCCTGGGGCTACTGTGCCGCGGTGGAGGCCCTGTCCGGCGCACCTGTTGGTTTGGAAACCGACTTGCTGCGGGGTATCGCGCTGGAGATGGAGCGCGTCGCCATGCATGTCGCCACGCTGAATGGTTTGGCAACCGACGTTGCGTTCTTGCAGGGCGGCGGAACTTATGGCCGGTTGCGGACCGCCATCATCAACGCCACGCAACGTGTTTGTGGCAACCGTTTTGGGCGCGGCTGGTTACGTCCGGGGCGAACCCGTGGGTTAACCGAGGCGCTACGCCAGGACCTGATTCAAACGCTGACCGCGTTTGCCAAAGACTTCACCGAAGTTGGCGAACTGATGCTCTCCAGTCTCGGCGTGAAAGCCAGGTTTCAGGGGGTCGGCACGGTCGGTGCCAAGGCAGCGCGGGAATTGGGCCTGGTTGGCGTCGTGGCGCGGGCCAGTGGTGTCGCCATTGACGCTCGCGTGCAGTGGCCGGGCCGGGTGTATGAACATTTCCCCGCCGAGCTAACGACCGAGTCCGCCGGCGATTGCTGGGCAAGGATGAAGCTGCGCATGCGTGAAGTCGATGCCTCCGTGAGCTGGCTCTTGAAAATATTGCTCGATAGCACGCTGGATTTAAGGGAGGCCAAGCCCGCCGTGGCGTCCATGGACAAGCCTTTGGCGCCCGAGACGCTCTGTATCTCTTTAATCGAAGGCACGCGTGGACCGGTCGTGCAGGTTCTCGAAACGTCACCGCAAGGTCAACTCCTGCACTACAAGGTACAGGATCCCTCTTTGCCGAACTGGTTTGGGCTGGCAATGGCCCTGCGCGACAACGAAATATCCGATTTCCCGATCTGCAACAAAAGTTTTGACCTTTCCTACTGCGGCAACGACCTGTAGCCATCGCCATGATCAAATCCCTTTTCGTCAGGAAGTCCCAGGGCACCCAGTACCTTCCGGATCTGCGAGCGGCCAATCCAGTTGGCTTTCGCGGCAAACCCCTGATCGGCGAAACCGCCTGCGGCGATGCTTGCGCTGCTTGTCTGACGGTATGCCCCAGTCGCGCCATTACGCTTGATCCGGTACAAATCGACATGGGGCGTTGTGTCTTGTGTGGCGACTGTGAGTCGGTTTGCTCACGAGAAAAACTCAGCTTCAACAACGATTTCAAACTCGCCGCAAGCACTCGGGATGGTCTCACCCTCAGTTCCGCGCATCCCGACATCGACCCGGTCAAGGTCTCCGAGGCGCTGCGCAAGCGCTTTGGTCGCTCGCTCAAACTGCGCTCGGTTTCGGCGGGAGGCTGCAACGGCTGCGAAATGGAGATCAATGCCCTGAGCAACGTCAATTTTGACTTGGGGCGCTACGGTATCGACATCGTGGCTTCGCCTCGCCATGCGGATGGTTTGGTGCTTTCCGGTCCGATCAGCCGGAACATGGCGGATGCCTTGCAAATTGCCTGGAGCGCAATTCCAGAACCAAAGCTGGTGATTGCCGTGGGGGCTTGTGCGATTTCCGGCGGCATCTTCGCCGAATGCGACGAAGTGGATCGTCGATTTCTGGATGAATTCAAGCCGGCGCTTTACGTCCCGGGTTGCCCAGCCCACCCGCTTGCCTTCATTGGCGGAATCCTCGATTTGCTTGGAATCAAGGATTGAACCTGGAAAATTAAGCAGGGCGTTAAGCAACCGATTTTTCGACGAGCGGCCTCGCTTCGTCCGAGTTGGCCTGCACCATCGCGACGCGCATCGAGCCCTGGCGCGGCGTCCCGAAAACCTTGCGCTGCGCCGTCGAGTTCGGCAATCGCGTCGGTCTTGGCCGCGCCGGCAAAGGTATTGCCAAATGTATTACCAAATATTCCGGCAGGGCAGGCGCGCGCGTTTAATTTGTTATATTTCGGGCTCCCTCGCCGTCGGGCCGCCGGCTTTGCCCGTTTTCGCTTCCCACGCCGGCGTCCGCGACGGACCGCACAAAGGACTACGCATCGCATGAACAAGAAAACACTCTGGGTCGTCGGCGGCGCGCTGCTTGCCGTTGGCGCTGCGACGGCCTATTTCGTCGGCCGCGATGCGCCGGCGCCGCCCGAAGGACGACACGGCATGGGCGGCAACGGGCGGCCGGTGCCGGTGCTCGCCGCCGGCGCGCAGCGCGGCGAGATCGAGGTGATGATCAATGCGCTCGGCACGGTCACCGCGCGCAACACGGTCACCGTCAAGCCGCGCGTCGATGGCCAGCTGCTGCGCATCGCCTATCGCGAGGGGCAAATGGTCAAGGCCGGCGAGGTCTTGGCCGAAATCGATCCGCGCCCGTTCCAGGCGCAGCTCGAGCAGGCCAACGGCCAGCTGCTGCGCGACCAGGCGCTGCTCGCCAACGCGCAGCTCGACGTCCAGCGCTACCGCGATCTGCTGGCCAAGGATTCGATCGCCCGCCAGCAGGTCGATGCGCAGGAGGCGCTGGTGCGCCAGTACCAGGGAACGGTGCAGGCCGATCGCGGCGCGGTCGATAACGCGCGGCTGCAGCTCGATTTCACGCGGATCGGCGCGCCGGTTGCCGGCCGTCTCGGCCTGCGCCAGGTCGACGTCGGCAACATGGTGCGCGCCAGCGACGCGACCGGCCTCGTCGTGATCACGCAGACGCAGCCGATCAGCGTCGTTTTCGCGATTCCCGCCGACAGCCTCGGCGCCGTGGCGAAGCGCGTGCAGGCCGGCGAAAGCCTGCAGGTCGATGCCTGGGACCGCGAGGGCCGCGTCAAGCTGGCGAGCGGCAAGCTGCTGACGCTCGACAACCAGATCGATGCGACGACCGGCACGGTCAAGCTCAAGGCCGAATTCGCCAACGCCGACAACAGCCTGTTCCCGAACCAGTTCGTCAATACCCGCCTGCGCGTCGAAACGCGCAGCGGCGCCACGCTGGTTCCGGTCGCGGCGATCCAGCGCGGAACGCTCGGCACTTTCGTGTACGTGGTCAATGGCGAAGAGCAGACGGTCAGCACGCGCGCCGTCACGCTCGGGGCGGCGACGGCCGAGCTGGTGGCGATCGAGAAAGGCCTAGCACCGGGCGAGCAGGTCGTCGTCGACGGCGCCGACAAGCTGCGCCAGGGCGCCAAGGTCGAGGTTGCCAGCCCGGCCGCCCGCGAAGGCGGCGGCAAGGCGCCGGGCGGACCGGCGGCCGGCGGAACGCCCGACGAACGCGCCAAGCGCTGGGCCGAGACCAACGCGCGAATCGAGCGCGGCGAGTTCGGCGAGGAAATCAAGAAGCTGCCCGAGGAGGAGCGCAAGCAGCGCATGCGCGAAATGCGGCGCAGCGGGGCGGGCGGCCAGGGGCGCCAATGAGCCTTGAAAAAACAGTTAACCACAGCGGGCACGGCGGGCACAGCGAAAACTCCTGGGCATGTTTTCTTATGGAAAATCACCCTGTGGGTGAAATCAAAGAATCCATGATGCTGAGGGTTTTCGTTGTGCCCGTTGTGTCGTTGTGGTCTGAAATGAGGTTTTAGGATGAACCCGTCGCGCCTGTTCATCCTGCGGCCGGTGGCGACTTCGCTGCTGATGCTGGCGATCCTGCTCGCCGGGCTGCTCGCCTATCGCTTCCTGCCGGTCTCGGCGCTGCCCGAGGTCGATTACCCGACGATCCAGGTCACCACGCTGTACCCCGGCGCCAGTCCCGACGTGATGACCTCGTCGATCACCGCGCCGCTCGAACGCCAGTTCGGGCAGATGCCCGGCCTCAAGCAGATGTCGTCGGCGAGCTCGGGCGGCGCGTCGGTGATCACGCTGCAGTTCGGCCTCGACCTGAGCCTCGACATCGCCGAGCAGCAGGTGCAGGCGGCGATCAACGCCGCCGCTTCCTTCCTGCCGACCGACCTGCCGATGCCGCCGATCTACAGCAAGGTCAATCCGGCCGACACGCCGGTGATGGCGCTGGCGATCACTTCCGAGACGCTGCCGTTGCCGAAGGTCGAGGATCTCGTCGACACGCGCCTCGCGCAGAAGCTCTCGCAGGTTCCCGGCGTCGGCCTGGTCAGCATCGGCGGCGGCCAGCGCCCGGCCGTGCGCATCCAGGTCAACCCGAAAGCGCTGGCCGCCAACGGCCTCAATCTCGACGACCTGCGCAGCGCGATCGGCAACGCCAACGTCAATTCGGCGAAGGGCAGCTTCGACGGCCCGACGCGCGCCTCGACGATCGACGCCAACGACCAGCTGAAATCGGCCGCCGAATACCGGCAGTTGATCCTTGCCTGGCGCAACGGCGCGACGATCCGCATCGGCGACGTTGCCGACGTCGTCGACGGCGCCGAGAACGTCCGCCTCGCGGCGTGGTCGGTGGTCGGCGGGCAGCAGCGTCCGGCGGTGATCGTGAACATCCAGCGCCAGCCCGGCGCCAACGTTATCGAAACGGTCGACCGCATCAAGAAGCTCTTGCCGCAACTGCAGGCCGGGCTGCCGTCGGCGGTCGATGTGCAGATCCTGACCGATCGCACGACGACGATCCGCGCGTCGATCGACGACGTGCGCATTGAACTGCTGCTCTCGGTCGCGCTGGTCGTCCTGGTGATCTTCGTCTTCCTGCGCAACGTGCCGGCGACGCTGATCCCGAGCGTCGCCGTGCCGCTTTCCTTGGTCGGCACCTTCGGCGTCATGCACCTGGCCGGTTTTTCGATCAACAACCTGACGCTGATGGCGCTGACCATCGCCACCGGCTTCGTCGTCGACGACGCGATCGTGATGATCGAGAACATC
>JBAQRB010000097.1:0-4737 GCA_049295655.1 Rhodocyclaceae bacterium | reverse complement strand
GAAGAGGTCGCCCGGCGAGCTGCGCTCTTCGCCGCGTGCCGCCTGCACTTCGCGGTAGCACGCGAGCAGGCGCAGCGGCTGGTCGGGCTGGCCGCCGGCCAGTTCGTCGAGGTAGCGGCGGAGGCTGGCCAGGGCGCGTTGCGCGAGGGCGATGCGCGCTTCGTCGGCCGGGCAGGTCCGCTGCTCGATGGCTGCGAGCAGCGACTCGAGCGCGGCGGCGAACTGGCTGACGCCGTCCAGACCGAGCACGGTCAGCGCGCCGCGCACTTGGTGCAGATGCGTGCGGCCGTCGCCGATCCGGGCGAGGTCGGCTGCTGCCGCGTCGCTGCGGCACGATTGCAAGGCCTGGTCGGCGCTCTCCAGCGCGCGGTCGATTTCGCGCCGAACCCAGTGCAGCGGGCCGGCAGCGGAAGCGGATTGTGTTGCAGCATTCATCCTAAAAACCTTAGTTCAGACCACAACGACAGCGCGAAGCCTCCCTGAAGAGGGACCACGGGCACAACGAAGAGCCTTGGTTTTGCATATCTTCGTTGATCACCCGCTGGGTGATTCATCAAAACAATACAAGCCTTTGTTTTTTCGTTGTGCCCGCCGTGCTCGCCGTGGTTAATTGCTTTTCCCATTTTCATGCCACCTTGAAGCCGGCGACCGACTCCTTGAGTTCGATCGCCAGGCCGGCCAGTTCGCCGACGGCGCTTGCCGTTTTCTGGGTGCCGGCAGTGGTCTGCTCGGTGACGTGCAGGATGCTTTCCATGCGGGCTGCGACGCCGGTGGCCGAGTCGGCCTGCTGCCGCGTCGCGCTCGAGATATTTTCGATCAGGCCGGTGAGGTTCTGCGAGACCGTGCCGATCTCGCTCAGCGCCTGACCGGCGGCGTCCGACAGTTTCGCACCCTTGATCACGTCCTGCGTCGATTCCTCCATCGCCGAGACGGCGTCCTGCGTATCGGTCTGGATCGTCCGCACGATCGCCGCGATCTGCTTGGTCGCCTCGGCCGAGCGTTCGGCCAGACGCTGCACCTCTTCGGCGACCACGGTGAAGCCGCGCCCCGCTTCGCCGGCCGACGCGGCCTGGATCGCGGCGTTCAGCGCCAGGACGTTGGTCTGCTCGGTAATGTCGGAGATCATCTCGACAATTTCGCCGATCTCCTGCGAACTTTCGCCAAGGCGCTTGATGCGCTTCGACGTTTCCTGGATCTGCTGGCGAATTGCGTGCATTCCCTTGATCGAGTCCTGCACGGCCTGCGTTCCCTTACCGGCAGCGGCCAGCGACTGGCGCGCGACCCGTGCCGACTGGCTGGTGTCCTCGGAAATCCGCGCCATCGAACCGGCCATCGCCAGCACCGACTGGCCGGCGTCCTGGATTTCGAGCGACTGGCGGTTGGCCGCGCCGAGCAGCTCGACCGAGGTCTGCTGGGCGATCCTGGTCGCTTGCGTGACGCGGCCCGCCGCGTTGTTGATGCGGCCGACCAGCACGCGCAGCTCTTCGACCGTGCAGTTGATCGAATCGGCGATGGCGCCGGTGATGTCCGCGGAGACGGTCGCGACCACCGTCAGGTCGCCGTCGGCCAGGTCGCCCAGTTCGTCGAGCAGGCGCAGGATGGCCTCCTGGTTCTGGCGGTTGAGCCGTTCGGCGGCCTGCCGGTTCTGCTCTGCTTCCTGCGCCAGCCGGCGCACGTGCGCAAGATAGGTGCGCACAATGAGGCCCAGCGCCCCCAGCGCGAGAGCGACCAACGCGGCGAGGACGAGGGTGTCGCTCGATCCGTACTGGCCGCGATAGGCCATGCCGGCAATCGCCAGCAAGGCGAGGAGCAGCGCCGCGCCGGGCAGCTGCAGCTGACGGCCGACCGCTTGCTGTCCAGCCGCTGGCGCCGGGTCCTCGTGGCCGGAATGACCCGGCGGTCGCTGCTTGAGTGCCATCTGGCTTCTCCGCGAAGGCGCTTGCGCATGCTGGCGCGCCGTCGTGTCTTGGTGAGGGGGTGGGCGATCGGGCGTCACGCTCAGGCACCGATGGCCATGAACGATGCGTCGGCGAGGAGGGCGCGAACGTCGAGTTTTTGCCAGGAATGGCCCTTGTTGTCGGTATAGGCGGCACTCACCCACGCCGGCGTCTGCGGCCCGCTCGGCGCGCCGACGAGCGTCTCGATGCTGCGCAGGCCGAGCATGCGGGTCACCAGCAGCGCCGCATTGGAGCCGTGCCGGGAGCCGATCAGCAGCAGGTGCGATGGCGCCGCTTGCGGCGTCGCTGCTTGGCCCTGGAAGCGGGCGAAGTCGACGACCGAGTAAAGATTGCCGCGAATGCTGGCGATGCCGGCGAACCATGGGCGGGTCAGCGGAACCTCGGTCAGCGCGCTCAGGGTGGTCAGCGGAATGATTTCGCCGGAGTCCGGCAGGTCGAGCAGCCAGTAGCCGCTGCCGGACTGCATGCCGAGCAGGCTGGCGGCGCCCTGCCGGCCGGCGCCGGCGAGCCGGGCGGCGAGGTGCGACTGGAACTCGCGGCGGCTGATCTTCTGGCTCATTGGCGTTCGCCGGCTAAAGTGCGGCGATCCTGGCAAGCAGGGCGGCGCCGTCCACCGGCTTGACCAGATAGTCCAGCGCACCCTGGCGCAAGCCCCAGATGCGGTCGGTTTCCTGTCCCTTCGAGGTGCACACGATGATCGGGATGTCCTTGGTCGCCGCGTCGCGGGTCAGCGTTCGCGTCGCCTGATAGCCGTTGAGCCCGGGCATCACCACGTCCATCAGGATCAGGTCGGGCATCTCGGCGCGCGCCCTGGCAATGCCTTCCTCGCCGCTTTCGGCCGTGCTCACCTGATAGCCGTTGCTGCTCAGCAGTTCGACCAGCCAGTGCCGTTCGGTGGCCGAATCATCGACGATGAGGATTTTCCTGACGGGCATGGCGCGCTTTTTCCGTAGGGTTGGGCGACGGTCGCTCAGGCTGCCGGCGGCGCGAAGCGCGCGACCGTTTGCA
The DNA here is from genome assembly GCA_049295655.1 of Rhodocyclaceae bacterium. Taxonomy (GTDB): domain Bacteria; phylum Pseudomonadota; class Gammaproteobacteria; order Burkholderiales; family Rhodocyclaceae; genus CAJBIL01. The sequence continues at coordinate 1,771 of JBAQRB010000097.1, read as the reverse complement.
GCAGGCTGTCCTTGCTGAAGGGTTTGGTCAGATAGTCGTCGGAACCGACCATGCGCCCGCGCGCCCGGTCGAACAGGCCGTCCTTCGACGAAAGCATGATCACCGGCGTCGCGCAAAAGCGCGGATTCTTGCGGATCAGGGCGCACAGCTGGTAGCCGTCGAGCCGCGGCATCATGATGTCGCAGAAGATGATCGAAGGCTGCTGGTCGGCGATTTTTGCCAGCGCGTCAAAGCCGTCGTCGGCGAGCAGCACAGCATATCCGGCTTGCTGGAGGAAAATCTCCGCGCTGCGCCGGATCGTGTTGCTGTCGTCGATCACCATCACCTTGATGCCGTGCAGATTTGCCGCTTCAGCCAATTGATCGCTCCAGAAAAATGCCGGTTTTTTGCTGCCACCGTTGCCGGCAATCGCAGCGGCGAATGGTGGACAGGAAGAACGGTGGACAAGAATACTCCGGAATGTTTCGGATTTCGATCCGTTTGCAATCTTCCTTGCGCGCCGCGCCGCGCGGACAGGCGCGCCAGATCGCTCGCCGTGCGCATGGCGCTTGCCGGTTTTCGGTTAAAATCGCCCCCATCCCGGATTCCGGCCAGACCGCATTCCCGTCGCCGGATTCCCCCTCTTTTCAGCGGCAGTCAGTCCCCTTATGATCAATCCAAGCGCGCAGCCTTCGCCGCCCCTCGTCCTCTCGTTTGCCGCCAGCGATCCGTCGGGCGGCGCGGGAATCCAGGCCGACCTGATGACCTTTTCGGCGATGGGCTGTCACGGCCTGTCGGTGATCACGGCGCTGACTGTGCAGGACACGATCGGCGTCGACAGCGTGCTGGCGATCGACGCCGAGTGGATCGACGACCAGGCGCGCGCCCTGCTCGAGGACATGCGGGTCGCGGCGTTCAAGATCGGCCTGCTCGGCAGCGTCGAGAACATCGCGGTGATCGCCGAAATCCTGGCCGACTATCCCGACGTGCCGCTGGTCCTCGACCCGGTGCTCGCCTCCGGGCGCGGCGATGAGTTTGCCGACGAGGAGATGATTTCCGCGTTGCGCGAACTGCTGCTGCCGCAGACGACGATCCTGACGCCGAACAGCATCGAAGCGCGCCGCCTCTGCGAAGACGAGGGTGAGGATGGCGAGGAGAGTGGTGAAAGAAGCGATGAAAGGAGTGATGAAAGAAGCGGCGTTGCGCGGCTGCCGCTCGCCGAGTGCGCCCGCCGCCTGCTCGGCTACGGCAGCGAATACGTGCTGCTCACCGGAACACACGAAAATACGGCGCAGGTGGTCAATAGCCTGTACGGCGAACAGGGGCTGATCTGCAGCGATACCTGGGATCGTCTGCCGGGCAGCTATCACGGGTCGGGCTGCACGCTGGCTTCGGCGATCGCCGCCAACCTTGCGCACGGGCTGTCGGTTCCCGAAGCCGTTCGCGATGCGCAGGACTACACCTGGCAGGCGCTGGCCGCCGGTTTCCGGCCCGGCATGGGGCAGTACATTCCCGACCGCTTCTTCTGGGCGCGCGCCGCGGCCGAGGGCGACCGTGACTGATCGCCCGCCGCTACGCGGCCTCTATGCGATCACGCCGCAGGGCCTGCCGGCCGCCGCGCTGCTGGCGCGCGTCGAGGCGGCGCTGGCCGGCGGCGCGACGCTCGTCCAGTACCGCGATAAAGGTAACGACAAAGGCAGCGCCGCAGCGGCTCGCGCCGACGCCGCGCACGCCCTGCTGGCACTGTGCCGGCGTTATTCGGCGCGCCTGATCGTCAATGACGATCTCGAAC